>NZ_JBIUCH010000013.1:23051-244923 GCF_044548625.1 Micromonospora sp. NPDC051925
CCGCCCCGCCCCGCCCCGCCCCGCCCCGCCCCGCCCCGCCCCGCCCCGCCCCGCCCCGCCCCGCCCCGCCCCGCCCCGCCCCGCCCCGCCCCGCCGGTCGATCATGGAGTTGTGGTGGGTTTAATGTCCCGCCGCAACCCTTTTATGAGCAGCACAACTCCATGATCGACGGGCGGGTGGTGGGGTGGTGGGTCTTAGACTTGGGGGGAAGGGGTTGGTGGGTGGGGAGGTTTGGTGGGGCAGAGTCGGATCGTGGTGGTGGGCAGCGCGAACATGGACGTGGTGGGGTCCGGTCCGAAGTTGCCCCGGCCGGGGGAGACGGTGCTCGGCAGCGACTTCGTGATGGTGCCCGGCGGCAAGGGCGCCAACCAGGCGATCGGCGCCGTCCGGGCCGGTGCCGCCTGCACCTTCCTCGGGGCGCTCGGCTCCGACTCGTTCGGGGTCACCCTGCGGGCCCGGATCACCGCCGCCCAGGTGGACACCACCCACCTGCGGGTGGTCTACGGGGCATCCGGGGTGGCGCTGGTCATGGTCAACGCAGCCGGTGAGAACGCCATCCTGGTCACCCCCGGCGCGAACGCCGCCTTCACCGCCCTCACCGACGCCGAACTGGATGCCGTACGCGGGGCGGACGTGCTGGTCGCCCAGCTGGAGATCCCGGTCGAGACGGTGACCGAGGCGGCGACGGCCGCCCGTGCCGCCGGCACCCGGGTGATCCTCAACGCCGCACCGGCCCGGCAGGTACCCGCCGAGCTGTTGGCCACGGTGGACCTGTTGGTGGTCAACGAGACCGAGTCGCAGCTGCTCACCGGCAGCGGGCGCGACGATCCGAAAGCACTGCTGGCGTTGGTGCCCCGGGCGGTGCTCACCCTCGGTGGTGAGGGGGCCTGGTATGTCGACCGGGACGGTCACGCCGTGCACGTGCCGGCCGTCGCGGTGGACGTGGTGGACTCGACCGCCGCCGGGGACGCGTTCACCGCCGCCCTGGCCGTGGCCTGGGGTGAGGGCCGCGAGGTGGTCGACGCGGTGCGCTGGGCGGCGGCGGCCGGCGCGGCCTGCGTACGCCGGCTCGGCGCGTCCGTGGCCCTGCCCAGTCGTAGCGAGATCGACGCCCTCTACACCCCCTGACCGGCCCGCCAGCGCAGCCGGGACACTGACCGAATGCTCAGTTGGCCGGGTCGTCGCTGAGCCGCTCGCCCCGGCGGCGCAACAGTCCCAGGCCAGGGATGCCGGCGACGGCGAGCTTGAGGTCGCGGGTCACGTCGAGCAGGTCGTGCAGGTCCGGGCCGACCCGGTCCAGGGTGGCCAGGATCGGCAGTACGTCCGACGTCAGATGCTCCTTGAGCTTCGGCAGCTCGTCGACGAGCCGGATCGCCGCGACCACCTCCTCGTGGCTCAGCTCGGCCACGAACCGGTTCGCCATCGGCGCACCCCGACGCAGCGCCGGCTCGTACGCGGCCAACAGCTCGGCCGCGACGGTGGCGGCACCCTCCGCGGTGACCACCGTGCCCGCGGCCCGGCTGGCCACCGCCTCGGCCTCGGCGACCACCGTCCCGGCGGCCCGGGACACCTGCTCGGCCCCGGTCACCACCACTGCCGCGGCCCCCGACACCTGCGCGGCCCCGGCCACCACCACGGCCGCCGCGTCCGCGACCTCGGTGGCCCGTTCGATGGCCGTGGTCGCCGCCGTACTGATCACCGCCACCTCGCGAACCGCCGTCTCGGCGTCGGTGAGCACCTGGTCGGTGCGGTCCAGGGTGTCCTCGATCCGGTCCACCACCCCGTTGATCCGGGTCAACAGCGCCTCCACCGCGTCGAGCACGGCGAAGGCGCGGGCCGGCACGGCGGCGAACGAGGCGGCCGAACCGAACGCCTGGTCGAGGGCGGAGCGGGTGAGGCCGACGACGGCGGCCGGTCGGGGCAGGGGGATGGCCATGTCACCCAGTGTGCGCCGGGTCGGCCAGTGGTGCCCCCCGACGCGGGCGGGCGCGGCAGGGGGCGCGGGCGTGGCCCAGGTCGGGGGCGGGCGTGGCGCGGGTTCGGGGTGGGAGTGGCCAGGCTGGGGGAGGGCGCGGTCCGGGTCGGGGGTGGGAGTGGCCAGGGTGGGGCGCGGGCGTGGTCCGGGTCGGGGCGTGGGCGTCCCGGTGGCCGGTAGGGTGCCGGCATGTCGGTCCGTCCCCTCGGCGTCGCGCCGGCCGCCCGCAGCCTCACGATCCTGGCGGTCCTCGCCGTGCTCGCCCTGGCCGCCGGCGGCTACGGACTTTCCCGGGCGGACGCCGGCCTGACCACCCGGCAGGTGACCGTCGACGGGGTGCCGCTGACCGAGGTGTGGGCCGGACCGGCGACGGGTCGCCGACCCGGCGTGGTGATCGCCCATGGTTTCGCCGGCTCGGCCCGGTTGATGCGCCCGCTCGCCGACACGGTCGCCCGGCAGGGCGCGGTCGCGTTGTCGCTCGACTTCGCCGGCCACGGCGGCAATCCGGCCCCGCTGTCCGGGGCAGGGGGCGACGACACCGACTCCCGTGCCACCCTGGAACACGACCTCGAGGTCGCCGTCGGACACCTGCGCAACCGGCCCGACGTCGACCCGACACGGATCGTCCTGGTCGGACACTCGATGGGTGCGGGCGCGGTGACCCGTTACGCCGCCGGTCACCCCGACATCGCCCGGACCGTCGCGATCTCGCTGCCCGACGGGGGTGACCTGCCCGAGGGTCGACTGGAGCGGCTGCTGCTGATCGTCGGTGGCCTCGAGTTCCCCGCCTTCCGGGACACCGCCGAGGTGGCCTCCCGCCGGGGCGTCGGGCGGCGGCTGGTGGTCGTACCCGGGGTCGAGCACATCTCGGTGCTCTTCGCCGGCCGTACCCATGCCGAGGTCGCGGGATGGGTCGGCGGTGGCGGCGACGCACCACCGCGCCCGGCTGCCCGGCTGGTCCCGGCGGGGCTGCTGCTGCTCGGGTTCGGGCTCGGCTTCGTCCCGCTGGCGGCGTTGCTGCTCGGCCGGCGGGTGGGGTCGTCGCCCGGCCCCCGGCCCCGGGCCGGCCGACCGGTCGCGCCGATCCCCGTCGTGCTGGTGGTGGCGGCGTCCGCCACGGGCCTCGGCGTGCTGGCCGGCACGGTGCCGCCCACCACCCGGCTTCCGCTCGCGGTCGGCGGGTACCTCACCGGCTTCCTGCTGGTCACCGGCGGTCTGCTCGCCGCCGCACGTCGGTGGCCGCTCGCGTGGATCACCGCCTCGGTCCCGGCTACCGCCTCGGTCCCGCCCACCGCCTCCGTCCCGGACGCCGGAACCGTCCCGGTCGCCGAGCCGCTCGGCCACCGCGCGCCGGCCCGGTCCGTGGTCGCGGCCCTGCTGCTGACCGGGTACGCGGTAGCCGCCGTCGCCGTGCCGATCCACCTCGGCCTCACCTCGGCCGTGCCGGTGGGTGCCCGGTGGTGGCTGCTGCCCCTGGTGGCCGCCGGCTGCCTGGCCTTCCTGACCGGCGCGGAGCTGGTGACGAACGGGCGGAGCTGGCGGTACGCGGCGGTCGGTGCGCTCGTCGTGCCGGCCCTGGCCGGGGCGGCAGTGGTGGGGCTGGCACCCGGCTTCGTGCTGCTGGTGGTGCCCCTGTTCGCGGTGCTGCTCGGTTGGCAGGCCGCCTGGGCGGTGGTGCTGCGGCGGGCCGGTGCGCCCCGGTGGTCACCGGCCCTGGTGGGTGCGGTCCTGCTGGCCTGGCCGGTCGCCACCGCGCTGCCCCTGACCTGACCGGCTCCGGGCGGCGGTGGGCGAGGGGCGACGACGGGTGCTCACCGGTGTTGTTCTCCGTGCTGTTCGACGGCGCGTTGGACGGCGCGGTAGATCTGCCCGAACCGCAACGCGTCGGGGGTGCGCAGCAGCATCACCTCCTGCCCGAGGTGCTGCACCCACAGCTCGTTCACCCGGTTGCCGCGTTCGTAGGAGCGGTCCAACCAGCCCAGCGGCAGCTCCAGGAAGGGCAGCAGGGCGAGCACCCCGACGCCGCAGGCCGCCAGGACGAGCAGGGCCGGCTTCCAGTCGCCGCGATCCTGCGCCGACCAGACCAGCGAGACCACACAGATCAGCGCGAGCAACGGGGGCAGCGAGAGCAGCAGCACCAGCACGCCGCGCCCGAGAATCCGGGACCGGACGGCCATGGTGGTGGCCCCCCGGGCGTGCCAGACGTACGCCACGTCGGCGAGCCGGACGATGTGCCCGCCGGCCCGGATCGACTCGGAGGTCACCTGCACCGTGTCGTCCCGGTAATAGAGGGTCATCACTAACCCTAACCGTTCGCAGGCAACCGGTGTCGCTGTGTGCCCGACCGATCGCGCCCGAGCGGGGTCGACCGCCCGCCGGTTCGGTGACCCGGATCGCTCGGTGCCGGGCCGTCGGCGGAGTTCGCCGGGCCGTGTGGTGACGCCGGACGGCCACGGCCTGGTGCCGGGCCTCGGGCTGCCGCCGGACGGGCCGATCGCCTACTGCGCCGCCGCCCGGGACGTCGGCCCGGTGTTCCGCCCCGATCGGGGCGGAAGCGCGGTGTTCTCCATCGCCCGCTGCACCGCCCGGTAGATCTTGCCGAAGCGCAGCGCGTCACCGGTGCGCAGCAGCAGTACGGGCTGGCCCCGCCAGCGGACCCACAGCTCGCGCTGCCGGCTGCCCCGGTCGTAGGACCGGTCCAGGTGATTGAAGAGGAAGTCGGCGATCGGCCCGACGGCCAGCCCGACCAGGACCGACGCCCCCACGATGGCGAGCGTGACGGTGGGGGAGCGGTGCAGCCACACGGCCACCGCGATGCCGATCACCGCGGCCACCAGCGGACCGGCCAGGGCCGCGCCGATCGCACCCCGCCCGGCCAGCACCCGCCAGGAGCGGCTGCCCTGGCGGTGCCAGACCAGGCCGATCTCGGCCAACGGGAAGGCCCGGCCGTCGACCCGGATGACGGCGGAGGTGACCTGCACCGACCGGTCGTCGTAGTACGTGATCATCGCGGGACTCCCGACTGCCGCTGGCGAACACCAGACTACGTACCCCAACGACCCGGGTCGTAAGGTTGGCACGCGACTTCGACGAGGAAGTGAGGGCGGCGTGAGCGAGTTCGTGCGGCTGGAGACCAGGGACGGCATCGGCACCATTCGGCTGGAGCGGCCACCGATGAACGCGCTCAACAAGCAGGTCCAGGAGGAGCTGCGGGCCGCCGCCACGGCCGCCGGCACCGACCCGGCCGTCCGCGCCGTCATCGTGTACGGCGGGGAGAAGGTCTTCGCGGCCGGCGCGGACATCAAGGAGATGGCCGACATGTCCTACGTGGACATGGCGGAGCGGGCCGCCGACCTGTCCAGCGCCCTCGGCGCGATCGCCCGGATTCCCAAGCCGGTGGTCGCCGCGATCACCGGGTACGCCCTCGGCGGCGGCTGCGAACTGGCCCTGGCCTGCGACTGGCGGGTGGTGGCCGAGGATGCCAAGCTCGGCCAGCCGGAGATCAAGCTGGGCGTCATCCCCGGCGCGGGCGGCACCCAGCGGTTGGCCCGGCTGGTCGGCCCGGCCCGTGCCAAGGATCTGATCATGTCCGGGCGGATGGTGGACGCGGCCGAGGCCCTGCGGATCGGGCTGGCCGACCGGGTCGCCCCGGCGGCCGAGGTCTACGACACCGCCGTCGCGCTGGTGCGCCCGTACCTGACCGGACCGGTGCAGGCGCTGCGGGCGGCGAAGCTGGCGGTCGACGCCGGCCTGGACATGGACCTGAACTCCGGGCTCGCCTGGGAGAGCCAGCTCTTCGCCGCGCTCTTCGCCACCGACGACCGGCGCGAGGGGATGGCCGCCTTCGTCGAGAAGCGCAAGCCGGACTTCACCGGCCGCTGATGCCGGCAGGCCGCCCGCGCCCGCTACCCCGGGCGGTGGGCCGGGGAGCGGGCGGCCGGCGAACCAGGCTGGGGCCGGACAGCCGGCGAACCCGGGCCGGGGCCGGACAGCCGGTGACCCGGGGCCGGGGCCGGACAGCCGGCGAACCGGGCCGGGTACGCGGTGGCCGGTGAACCGGGGGCGAGCGGCCTGCGGGCCGGCTCCGGCCGGACACCCGGCCCGACCCTGAGCCGAGAAGTGTTCACATCCTGCGTACCGGCCAGTAACGTGTGACTCCGGTCATGGGACGAGGGGAGCGGCGATGACGGAACGGGTCGAGGGCCACGGCGGAGCGCTGGCGCTGGCGGCGTTGCGGGCGCACGGCGTACGGGAGATGTTCACCCTCTCCGGCGGGCACGTCTTCCCGCTCTACGACGCCGCCCACGCCACCGGCTTCCCGATCTACGACGTCCGGCACGAGCAGTCCGCCGTCTTCGCCGCCGAGGCGGTGGCCAAGCTCCAGCGCCGCCCCGGCCTCGCCGTGCTCACCGCCGGCCCCGGCGTCACCAACGGCATCTCCGGTCTGACCAGCGCATACTTCAACGCCTCCCCGGTGCTGGTGCTGGGTGGGCGTGCCCCGCAGTTCCGCTGGGGCTCCGGCAGCCTCCAGGAGATGGACCACCTGCCGCTGGTCGCCCCGGTCACCAAACACGCCGAGACGGTCTTCACCGCCGACGACATCCCACGTGCGGTCTCCACCGCGCTGACCACCGCGCTCACCCCGCACCGGGGCCCGGTCTTCCTGGACTTCCCGCTGGAGGCGGTCTTCTCCGTCGGCGACGCCGAGCTGGCCGCCGCGGCTCCCGTCGCGCCGATCGAACCCGACCCGGACGAGGTGACGAAGGCGGCCCGGTTGATCGCCGCCGCCGCCCGCCCGGTGATCATCGCGGGCTCCGACGTGTACGCCGGTGACGCTGTCGCCGCCCTCCGCGAGGCCGCCGAGGCGCTGCAGGTGCCGGTCTTCACCAACGGCATGGGTCGCGGCGCGCTCCCCCCGGCGCACCCGCTCGCCTTCGCCAAGGCCCGCCGGGTCGCGCTGAAGGGCGCCGACGTGGTGGTCGTGGTCGGCACCCCGCTGGACTTCCGGCTCAGCTTCGGCGACTTCGGCGACGCGGCGGTGGTGCACGTCGTCGACGCACCCACCCAGCGGGCCGGGCACGTCCAGCCGGCCGCCAGCCCCGCCGGTGACCTGCGGCTGATCCTGTCCGCCTTCGCCGAGCACACCGGCGACCGGGCCGACCACACCGACTGGATCGCCCAGCTGCGGAACGCCGAGGACGCGGCGAAGGCGCGCGACGCCGCCGAAATGGCCGCCGAGACCGACCCGATCCGCCCGGCCCGGGTCTACGGCGAGCTGCGCCGGGCCCTCGCCCCGGACGCGATCACCATCGGCGACGGCGGCGACTTCGTCTCGTACGCCGGCCGCTACCTGGAGCCGGCGCAGCCCGGCACCTGGCTCGACCCCGGCCCGTACGGCTGCCTCGGCACCGGTCTGGGCTATGCGATGGGGGCCCGGGTCAGCCACCCCGACCGGCAGATCTGCGTGCTGATGGGCGACGGCGCGGCCGGCTTCTCGCTGATGGACGTGGAGTCGCTGGTCCGGCAGCGGCTGCCGGTGGTCATCGTGGTCGGCAACAACGGCATCTGGGGGCTGGAGAAGCACCCGATGCGGGCCATGTACGGCTACGACGTCGCCGCCGACCTCCAGCCCGAGCTGCGCTACGACAAGGTGGTCGAGGCGCTCGGCGGAGCCGGTGAGACGGTGGCGAAGGCGACCGACCTCGGTCCGGCGCTGGGCCGGGCGTTCGATGCCGGGGTGCCGTACCTGGTCAATGTGCTCACCGACCCGGCCGACGCGTACCCGCGCTCGTCGAACCTGGCCTGACCGCGGGCCCGCGGACGTCGCCGGGCCGGTGCTTCTGTCCACAGCATAAATCGGCGGAATGTCAGCCTCGGCGCACGTAACGTCAGACCCCTCGCCCATCGTTGGACGATCCAGCGATAACGACGGGAGTTCTGATGACATACGCCATCCGCGCCGAGGGACTGGTACGCCGCTTCGGCGCCACCACCGCCCTGGCCGGGGTCGACCTTGAGGTTCCCGCCGGGACGGTGTTCGGGCTGCTGGGCCCGAACGGCGCCGGCAAGACCACCGCGGTCCGGGTACTCGCCACCCTGCTCACCCCCGACGAGGGACACGCCACCGTCGGTGGGTACGACGTCCGCCGCGACGCCCACCGGGTCCGCCAGCTGATCGGCCTCACCGGCCAGTACGCCTCGGTCGACGAGAACCTGACCGGCACCGAGAACCTGCTGCTGATCGGCCGCCTGCTGGGCCTGTCCCGGCCGGCCGCCCGGGACCGGGCCGCCGAGCTGCTGGCTGGCTTCCAGCTCACCGACGCCGCCGGTCGGGCCGCGAAGACCTACTCCGGTGGCATGCGCCGCCGGCTCGACTTGGCGGCCAGCCTGGTCGGTCGGCCGCAGGTGCTCTTCCTCGACGAGCCGACCACCGGGCTCGACCCGCGTAGCCGCAACGATCTGTGGGACATCGTCCGTGGTCTGGTCACCGAGGGGGTGACCGTGTTGCTGACCACGCAGTACCTGGAGGAGGCCGACCAGTTGGCCGGCGAGATCGCCGTGGTCGACCACGGCCGGGTGATCGCCCAGGGCACCCCGGAGGAGTTGAAGGCCAAGACCGGCGGCCAGGTGCTGACCGTCCGGCCGGTCGAGGCCGCCGACCTGCCGACCGTGCTCGCCGTCGTCGGCGAGGTGACCGGGACCGCCCCGGAGGTCAACCAGACCACGGTCACCGTGCCGGTGAGCGGCCCGGGTGCGCTGCCCGCCGTGGTCCGCCGGCTCGACGACGCCGAGGTGTCGGTCGCCGAGTTGGCCCTGCGCGGGTCCAGTCTCGACGAGGTGTTCCTGTCCCTCACCGGCCACCGGGCCGAGGACGACACCGCCGACCAGTTGGAAGGGAGCCCGGCATGACCGCCGCGACCGCCGTCGCCCCGTCGACCCCGGCCGCGCCGGCCCGCCGGCTCAGCCCGACCGCCGGCCTGCGGCACACCGGCACGCTGGCCTGGCGCAGCCTGGTGCAGATCAAACACAACCCGATGGAGCTGCTCGACCTGAGCATCCAGCCGGTGATGTTCGTGCTGCTCTTCACGTACGTCTTCGGCGGGGCGATCTCCGGCAGCCCGGGGGAGTACCTCACCTTCGCGCTGCCGGGCATCATCGTGCAGAACGCCTTCTTCGCCACGATGACCACCGGTTTCGGGCTCAACCAGGACCTCACCAAGGGCGTCTTCGACCGGCTGCGGTCGCTGCCCGTCGCCCGCTGGTCCCCGCTCGCCGGCCGGATCGTCGCCGACACGGTCAAGCAGGCATGGTCGCTGACCCTGCTGCTCGGCGTCGGGATGATCCTCGGCTTCCGGCTCGGTAACGGCCTGCTCGGCCTGCTCGCCGCGTTCGCCCTGCTGCTGGTCTTCTCGCTCGCCGCCGCCTGGATGTCGGTGCTGGTCGGGGTGCTGGTCAGCGAGCCCGACAAGGTGCAGATCTTCGGCTTCACGGTGATCTTCCCGCTCAGTTTCACCAGCAACGCCTTCGTGCCGACCGAGACCATGCCGTCCTGGCTCCAGCACTGGGTCGAGGTCAATCCGGTGACCATCCTGGCGAACGCGCTGCGGGGTCTGCTGGTCGGTGGGCCGGTCACCGCGCCGGTGCTCCAGTCGCTGCTCTGGGCGGCGGGCATCGCCGCCGTCTTCGCCCCGCTCGCGGTGCGGGGACTCCGCCGTCGGGTGTGACCCCGGCGGCGTCGACCATGACCCCGGGTGGCGGCGGGCCGACGTGGTCGTAGCGGGTGCCCCGGCCGTCCGCGTACCCCTCGGTCCTACCGAGCGTGCGGGAGGCCGGGGTGTCCCGGTCACTTCTCGGGTCGGTCGTCCTCACGGGGCCGGTCGGCGTCACGGGGCCGGTCGGCGTCGCGGGGCCGGTCGGCGTCGCGGGGCCGGTCCTCGTCCGGGGGTGGCGCCTTCCTGTGGGGCGGGTGGCCGTCGTGGCGGCGCAGGTCGTCCTCCCGGCGGCGGAGGTCCTCCTCCCACCGCTGGAAGAGGGCGCTGTCGTCGCGGTGGGTCCGCTCGTCGATCGACTTGAGGAACTCGGGGTCGTCGTCGGGCGCGACGGGCCGCCGGGAGCCAGGGCCGGTCGGCCAGCCCTTCCGACGGTCGGCCCGGGGGACGGGACGCCCGGCGAGGAACCAGGCGATCGAGCCGACCAGTGGGAAGACCAGGATGATCAACACCCAGGCGAACCGGGGCAGCCTGCGGACCGCATCGTCCTCGGCGGAGAGACAACTGATCAACGCGCAGGCGGCGAGCACCACCTGGATCAGGAACAACAGCACGTAGAGCCGGGCCATGCCCCCATCATGACGCAGCGTTGCGCGTCACCACACCCCACGCAGCACCAGCGACACGCAGAGCAGCGCCAGGGCGGCCGTACCGAGAGCCACCAGCGCAACGGCCCGGGTGTCGACCCGGGCCTGACGGCGGCCGGTGGCCCGCCCCCAGCTGACCGCCAGCGTCGCCGACCAGGTCAGCACGGTGACCCCGGCGAGCAGCGCGCCGACGGTGTCGCCGGTGAGCGCCAGCCGGACCGCCAGCACGGTCGTCACCGTGAACGCCAGCGCGGTGCGCCGCCAGGCCAACCGGGTGCGCTCCGGCTGCAGGCCGGGATCGCCACCACCGGTACCGCGCCCGTGCGTCGGGACGCCGGTCACCGGCCGTTCGCCCCCTTCACCAGCACGGCCACCACCAGCAGCAGCGCGCCCGCCGCCACGATCAGGGCGAGCACGGCCGGGAAGCGGGAGGCCGGCAGTTGTTCGCCGAGCCGGATGGCCCGTTCGGTGCGGGACCAGTGGTCCACCGCCCGGACGGCGACGGTGCCGCCGAGCAGCAGCAGCGCCACGGCGATCACCTCGCGCAGGTGTCGCAGCGGCATCGGCGGCAGGAACTGGGCGGCGGCCAACCCACCGGCGATCAGTGCGAGCCCGGTACGCAGCCAGGCCAGGAAGGTCCGTTCGTTGGCCAGCGAGAAGCGGTAGTCGGGGGTGCTGCCCACCGAGTTGAGGTCCGACGGGTCGAACCACCGTCTGATCGCCTGCCACACGAGGCCGATTATCCGCTTGCGCCCGGCATAGCCTGGAGTGATGACCGATCTTGACGCCACCACCCTGCGCGACATCTACGACCGTCAGATCCGACCGGAGATCCCTGACCCGGTGCCGGCCGGCGTCACCGTCGAGCGGGACGGGCCGTTGGTGCGGGTGCTGGGTCTGGATGGCGGCGGCTTCCTCACCTACCGCACCCTGGACGGGCTGGTCGGGGCGGAACTGGACGCGTTGATCGCCCGGCAGGTCGAGCTGTTCCGGCAGCGCGGTGAGTCGGTGGAGTGGAAGCACAACAGCCACGACGAGCCCGCCGACCTGCCGGACCGGCTGCGCGCCGCCGGCTTCGTGCCGGAGGACCGGGAGACCGTCCTGATCGGTCCGGTCGCGCCGCTGGCCGGCGCCGTACCGGTGCTGCCCGAGGGGGTACGACTGCGTGAGGTCACCAGTCGCGTCGACCTGGAGCGGATCGCCGCGATGGAGGAGGAGGTCTGGCGCAACGACCGCTCCCACCTGGTCACCGGCCTGGCCCGGGAGATCGAGGCGGGCCCGCAGTCGATCACCGTGGTGGTGGCCGAGGCGGGGGATACGGTGGTCAGCGCCGGTTGGGTGCGCTACCTGAACGGCGCCGGCTTCGCCAGCCTGTGGGGTGGCTCGACGCTCGAACAGTGGCGGCACCGGGGCATCTACCGGGCGCTGGTGGCCTACCGGGCCCGTCTGGCCGACCAGCGCGGCAAGACGTTGTTGCAGGTGGACGCCTCGGAGAACAGCCGACCGATCCTGGAACGGCTCGGCTTCGTCCCGGTCACCACGACCACCCCCTACGTCTACACTCCGTGATGATGGAGCAGCGGCTGACGGACGACGAGCAGCAGGTCCTCAAGACGGGTGCCTTCGGGGCGGTCTTCCTGGTGTCGAACGCCGATCCCGGAGTATTCGGGATGATCCGGGAGAGCTTCGCCGCGTCCGGGGCGTTCGCCGAGGCGAGTGGGCTGGTGAAGGAGGCGCTCATCAGCGGCTCGCTGCCCCGGCTGCCCCGCGACTCGGCCCTGGAGGTCGAGGCGGTGGTGCTGCCGGCGCTGGGTCGCGCGGTGGACATCCTGCGGGCGAAGTCACCGGCCGATCTGTCGGCGTACCGCGACCTGGTGATCACCGCGGCGGAGCAGGTGGCCCGCGCGCACCGGGGGGTGACGCCGCCCGAGGCGGACGCCATCGACCGGATCAGGGCCGCGTTGACCGGGCCGGCCTAGGTTCCGGAACCCGTCCCGGCCCCGCAGCGCTCCGACTCCGGATAGACGCTGGTGGGTGCCCGGTGAGCTGTGTCACTGTGGCTGCCCGGGAAGGGTAAACTACCGGCGGGTAACATTGCGTTCGTGGGCAACTGCACAGCAGCCTGCGGTTGACCGGGTGTCAACGAACGCGCGAAGCTCCGCCCGTGACCGGGCGAGCAGATCGCACACCACCAACAGGAGGGTCGTCGAATCGCGATGAACATTGTCGTACTCGTCAAGCAGGTGCCTGATTCGGGCGCGGACCGCAACCTGCGTGCTGACGACAACACCGTGGACCGCGGTTCGGCGAACAACGTCATCAACGAGATGGACGAGTACGCCATCGAGGAGGCGCTGAAGATCAAGGAGGCGCACGGTGGCGAGGTCACCATCCTGACGATGGGGCCGGACCGCGCCACCGAGTCGATCCGCAAGGCGCTATCCATGGGTCCGGACGCCGCCGTGCACGTCCTCGACGACGCCCTGCACGGATCCTGCGCCGTGGCCACCTCGAAGGTGCTCGCCGCCGCCCTCGGGCAACTCGGAGCCGATTTGGTGATCTGCGGCGCCGAGTCGACCGACGGCCGGGTCCAGGTCATGCCGCACATGCTCGCCGAGCGACTCGGGGTCGCGGCGCTTACCGGCGCACGCAAGCTCACCGTCGACGGCGGCACGCTGACCGTGGAGCGGCAGACCGAGGAGGGCTACGAGGTGGTCACCGCCTCGACCCCGGCCGTGGTCTCCGTCTGGGACACCATCAACGAGCCGCGCTACCCCTCCTTCAAGGGCATCATGGCCGCCAAGAAGAAGCCGGTCCGCACGCTCGCCCTGGCCGACCTGGGCGTCGCGCCCGTCGAGGTGGGCCTCGCCGGCGCGACCAGTGCCGTCGTCGAGCACACCAAGCGTCCACCGCGCGCCGGCGGTACCAAGATCACCGACGAGGGCGAGGGCGGCGTCAAGCTGGTCGAGTTTCTCGCCACCGAGAAGTTCGTGTGAGGGGTCTGAACATGGCTGAGGTTCTCGTCGTCGTCGAAGCCACCCGGGAATTCGGCGTCAAGAAGGTCACCCTGGAAATGCTCACCCTCGCCCGCGAGCTGGGCACCCCGAGCGCCGTGGTGCTCGGCGGGCCCGGTGCCGCCGAGACGCTGAGCGCCAAACTCGGCGAGTACGGCGCGGAGAAGATCTACGCCGCCGAGAGCGAGGAGATCGACGGCTACCTGGTGGCCCCCAAGGCGACCGTGCTGGCCGAACTGGTCAACCGGGTGCAGCCGGCCGCCGTCCTGCTGGCGTCGGCCCAGGAGGGCAAGGAGATCGCCGCCCGGCTGGCCGTCAAGCTGGACAACGGCATCCTGACCGACGTGGTCGGCCTCGGCGCCGACGGCACCGCCACCCAGGTCGCCTTCGCCGGCTCCACCATCGTCAAGTCCAAGGTCACCAAGGGCCTGCCGCTGGTCACCGTACGGCCGAACTCGGTCACCCCGACCCCGGCGGCGGCCACCCCGGCCGTCGAGCAGCTCACCGTGGCGGTCACCGACGCCGACAAGCTGGCGAAGGTCGTCGAGCGGGTCGCCGAGCAGAAGGGCTCCCGCCCGGAGCTGACCGAGGCCGGCATCGTCGTGTCCGGCGGTCGCGGCGTCGGCAACGCCGACAACTTCAAGCTGGTCGAGGAGCTGGCCGACCTGCTTGGCGGTGCCGTCGGCGCGTCCCGGGCGGCCGTCGACTCCGGGTACTACCCGCATCAGTTCCAGGTCGGGCAGACCGGCAAGACCGTCTCCCCGCAGCTCTACGTCGCGTTGGGCATCTCCGGTGCGATCCAGCACCGGGCCGGCATGCAGACCTCGAAGACGATCGTCGCCGTGAACAAGGACGGCGAGGCCCCGATCTTCGAGCTGGCCGACTACGGCGTGGTCGGTGACCTGTTCAAGGTCGTACCGCAGGCCGCCGAGGAGATCCGCAAGCGCAAGTGACCCGAGCGGGTCCGCACCGAGCCGCCGTCCGCAGTCCCGGGCGGCGGCTCTGTCGTGCTCGGCGCGCCCTCGTCGACCTGGGGCGATGGTGCACGGCACCGTCGGTGTGTCGGGTGCGGCGAGGGGAGCTGATCGGCGGGCCGGGGAGCTGAACCGGCCCGCCGATCAGCCCGTCAGGGTGCCCCTCAGCAGGCTGTCGCCGGAGTGGGCGGGCTGATTGTCGTACTGCTCGGCGGAGACGTCGACCACCGAGTACGCGTGCAGATCCACGTTCGGCGGCAGGGGCAGCAGGGCGTCGCCCGAACTGCCTCGCAGCACACCCACCGAGAACATCTCCATGGTCGTCGGATTGATCAGCCAGACCTCGTAATACCCAGGAACGTCCGGGAGATTCGCGACGTGCAGGTGCAGTCGTCCGTCGGCGAAGATCCGGGCGTCACCGTTGGCGTCCTTCGGAGTGCTGCCGTACGCGGCCAGTGGTGCGCTGGCCAGCACGGCCTGCTCGGGCGGTCCGCCCCGGTCGCCGAGGACGGCGACGGTACCGAGCACCGCGATCGCGGCGGCGGCGGTCGCCGTGACGACGGTGGTCGCCCAGCGCGGCCAACGCCGGCCCCGCCGGGACCGGCCCGCCGGACGCGAACCGGCGCGCTCACCGGCCGGGTACGGCGACTGCCGGCGGCCGGGTTCGGGTCGGTCACCGGTCACCGCCGACGGTTGCCGGCGAGGGGCAGCGGCCCGATCCCCGGCCGGTGGTGGGGAGTCCCCGGGAGGTACCTCCTCCACGCCCTGGCTCAGCTCGGCCCCGGCCGGTGGCGACACCTCCCCGGCGGCGTCGAGTTCGGCCAGGATGCCCGCCCAGACGTGGGCCGGCGGGTCGGGCAGGGCGTGCAGGCCCTGCGTGTCCGCGCCCAGCCCGGCGACGTGCCGGAGGGCCTCCAACTCGTCCCGACAGGTCACGCAGCCGCCGAGGTGGTCGGTCTCACCGTGGTCCGTCTCGCTCTCACCGAGCGCCAGAAAGACCAGCCGGTCGTGGTCCAGGTGCGGCACCGTCCACCTCCCATCTGCGTTTCAAGCTCGCCATGCCCCGTCTGATGTGGCTCTTGACCGTGCCCAGCGGCACCCCGGTCACCGCGGAGATCTGCTGGTGGGTCAGGTCGTCGTAGAAGGCCAGCTCCAGCATCCGCCGCTGGTCGTCGGGGAGCCGGGCCAGTTCGTCGGCGACCACCAGCCGGTCGACCACGGTGTCCGGATCCCCGCCGGTGGCGACCGGCTCGGGTAGCTGTCGGACCGTCTCCACCACCCGGGTCTCCCGGGCCGAGGCGCGCAGCCGGTCGATCACCTTGCGCCGGCCGATGCCGAGCAGCCAACCGAGCAGCGAGCCCCTGGCCGGGTCGAAGGTGTCCCGCCCCAGCCAGGCGGCGACGAACGTCGCCTGGGTCACGTCCTCCGCGTCGCTCCGGTTGGCCAGCGTGCTGGTGGCCAGGTGGTGCACGGCCCGGCCGTACCGGTCGTACGCCTCCCGCAGCGCGGTCTCGTCGCCCGCCCGGAAGCGCGCGGCGAGATCGTCCGGGGGTGGTGGATCGGGTTCCTGTCCTGCTGTTCCCACCGCTGTCACCGGGCGGGTCGCCTTCCCTGGGGCATGCCCGACTGTAACGCCCACAGCCTCCGCCCCACTCTCCCGGTCCGTGTCCGCCTCCACTCGTCTCACCTGCTGTTCGTCGCCGGGGGCGGTCCCGGATGCGCTCCGGACGAAGAAAAAGAAAGTGGTGTCCGGCTGCATCCGGCGGCGCGGACGACGGCGTAACCCGTTCTGCAAGCCAGACCTGACGAACCAGTACCGATCACCAGGAGGCAGACATGCAGCTCGCCATCTTCCGTCGGGTCGCCGCAGGCGGCGCGGTGGCCGCCCTGGCCTTCGCGGGCGTCGGCGCCGCGACCACCGGCCCGGCGTACGCCGCCTCGTCCAAGGTCTCCGTCGTGCACGGCATCCCGGACACCCCGGTCGACGTGTACGTCAACGGCAAGAAGACCCTCGACAACTTCAAGCCCGGCGACGTGGCCGGTCCGCTGACCCTGGCCGAGGGCGAGTACGACATCGCCCTCACCAAGCCCGGCGAGCCGATCGGCAGCGCGATCCTCACCGTCGACAACGCGGAGGTGCCCGGCGGCGCCAACATCAGCCTCGCCGCGCACCTCGGCGCGGACGGCAAGCCGCAGATCACCCCGTTCGTCAACGACACCGCCAAGCTGGCCGCCGGCAAGGCCCGGCTGATCGTCCGGCACACCGCCGCCGCCCCGGCGGTCGACGTACGCGCCGGCGGCAAGCCGGTCTTCGAGGGGCTGACCAACCCGAAGGAGGCCAAGGCCGACGTCGACGCCGGCACGGTCAAGGCCGACGTGGTGCTGGCCGGCACCGACACCGTGGCGATCGGCCCAGCGGACCTCACCCTCAAGGAGGGCACCGCCACCATCGTCTACGCGATCGGCTCCGCCGAGGCCAAGAACCTCGACCTGGTCGCCCAGACCGTCACCGGGTTGCACTCCGCGCCGGGCGGCGTGCCCAGCGGCACCGGTGGCCAGGCCGGCACCGGCGTGGACACCTGGTGGTACGTGCTGGCCGGTGCCGGCGTACTGCTGCTGGTCGGCGGCGGGGCGCGGGTGGCCACCACCCGGAGCGGTCGCCGGTGACGGTGCGCCACCGCGGGGCGCTGGCGGCGATGGCCGCCGGCGTCGCCGCGCTCACCGTCGCCACCGGCGTGGCCTGCGGGTCGCAGCCGGCCGAGGACGTCGGCGTCGGCGAGGCGGCGGCCCTGGCCAGCAGCACGCCGAGCCCGACCGCCGCCGGCACCGCGCCCGGTGGCCCGTCGGTGCCGGTGACCTCCGGTGACCTGCCGACCGGTGAGCGGACCGTCCCGCCGGTGAAGCTGCGCATCCCGGCGATCGACGTCACCGCCACGGTCAACCCGGTGGGCGTCGACCAGCGGACCGGCGAGTTCGACGTGCCGCCGAGCGTGGACCAGATCGGCTGGTACCGGTACGGCCCCGGGTTGGAGGCCGACGCCGGCTCGGTGGTGATCGCCGGCCACGTGGACAGCTCCGAGCAGGGCAAGGGGGCGTTCTTCCGGCTCCGCGAACTGGACCGGGGGGACACCCTCACCGCCACCGGCGCGGACGGCGGGCAGCGGGCGTACCGGGTCGTCGCCCGCGAGGAGTACGCCAAGACGAAGATCCCGCTGGACCGGTACTTCGCCCGGGACGGCAGGCCGCGCCTCACGTTGATCACCTGCGGCGGCCCGTTCGACCCGAAGACCCGGCACTACCGGGACAACATCGTCGTCACAGCCGCACCGGCGTGATCCCGGCCGGGTCGGGGGCGGGGTGATCCGGGCCTCGGTCCCGGCCCGGCGGTCCGGCCCGGTCCGGCCCGATCCGACCCGATCCGGTCGAGGGCGGGCCGGCGCGGGTCGATCCACGCTTCGGTACAGGTGGTCCGGCATCCGACCGACCGTGCGCCGGCCGTTACGCTGAACGTGATGGCATACCTGGATCACGCGGCGACCACCCCGATGCTCGACGAGGCGTTGGCGGCCTATGTCGCCACCGCCCGCGAGGTCGGCAACCCGTCGTCGCTGCACGCGGCGGGCCGGCGTGCCCGGCGACGGGTGGAGGAGTCCCGCGAGCGGGTGGCCGCGGTGCTGGGTGCCCGCCCGTCCGAGGTCATCTTCACCGGTGGCGGTACGGAGAGCGACAACCTCGCGGTGAAGGGCATCTTCTGGGCCCGGCACGCCGTCCGGCCCGACCGGGTCCGGGTGGTCTCCAGCGCGGTCGAGCACCACGCCGTCCTCGACGCGGTCGACTGGCTCGCCGACCACGAGGGCGCCGAGGTCGACTGGTTGCCGGCGGACGCCGCCGGCCAGCTCGACCCGGAGCTGCTCCGCGCCGTGCTGGCCGGGTCGGCCGAGCGGGTCGCCGTGGTGACCGCGATGTGGGCCAACAACGAGGTCGGCACCGTTCAGCCGGTGGCCGAGCTGGCCGCCGTGGCCGCCGAACACGGGGTGCCGTTCCACACCGATGCCGTGCAGGCGGTCGGCCAGGTGCCGGTCGACTTCGCGGCCAGCGGGGTCTCCGCGCTCACCGTGACCGGGCACAAGCTCGGTGGCCCGACCGGGGTCGGCGCGCTGCTGCTCGCCCGGGACGTCGTGGCCACCCCGCTGCTGCACGGCGGCGGGCAGGAACGGGACGTACGCTCCGGCACCCTGGACACCGCCGGCATCGTCGCCTTCGCGGTCGCCGTCGAGACGGCGGTCAAGGGCCAGCAGGAGTACGCGGCCCGGGTGGCCGCGCTCCGTGACGACCTGGTCCGGCGGGTCCGGGAGGCGGTGCCCGAGGTGGTGTTCAACGGCGATCCCGTCGACCGGCTGCCGGGCAACGCGCACTTCTCCTTCCCCGGCTGTGAGGGGGACGCCCTGCTGCTCCTGCTCGACGCCCAGGGCATCGCCTGCTCCACCGGCTCGGCCTGCTCGGCCGGGGTGGCCCAGCCCAGCCACGTCCTGCTCGCGATGGGCGCGGACCACGACCGGGCCCGCTCCTCGTTGCGCTTCACCCTCGGCCACACGAGCACCTCCGCCGACGTCGACGCCCTCATCGCCGCCCTGCCCACCGCTGTCGACCGCGCCCGCCGCGCCGCCGCCTTCCGCACCCCCCGCTAACCCCCACCCCACCCCACCCCCGCCCGCCCCGCCCCGCCCCGCCCCGCCCCGCCCGCCCCGCCCGCCCCGGTGATCAAGAGCTTTACGTCAAAATCCCGGCCACCACCTGACCTAAACCTCTTGATCACCGCCCAGGCCCCAGCAGCCCACCGTTGATGTCTGGTGATCAAGAGGTTTCTGTCAGGAGCAGGCTCTCGGATGACGCAAAGCTCTTGATCACCGGGGCGGGGCGGAGGGGGAGGGGCGCGGAGGGGGAGGGGGAGCGGGGGAGGGGGAGCGGGGGCGGGGGTGGGTAGGCTCGGGGGGAAGGGAGCGTGGGCTGGTGAAGGTTCTGGCGGCGATGTCGGGCGGGGTGGACTCCGCCGTCGCGGCGGCGCGAGCCGTGGCGGCCGGCCACGATGTGACCGGGGTGCACCTGGCGCTGGCCCGTAACCCGCAGACCTTCCGGACCGGGGCACGGGGGTGCTGCACACTGGAGGACTCCCGGGACGCGCGGCGGGCCGCCGACGTGATCGGCATCCCCTTCTACGTGTGGGACATGGCCGACCGGTTCCACGCCGACGTGGTGGACGACTTCGTCGCCGAGTACGCGGCGGGCCGTACCCCGAATCCGTGTCTGCGCTGCAACGAGAAGATCAAGTTCGCGGCGGTGCTGGACCGGGCCGTGGCCCTGGGCTTCGACGCCGTGGTCACCGGTCACCACGCCCGGCTCGGCCCCGACGGTCTGCTGCGTCGCAGCGTCGACCTCGCCAAGGACCAGTCGTACGTGCTGGCCGTGTTGACCCGCGCGCAGCTCGACCGGTCGATGTTCCCGCTCGGCGACGCCACCAAGGCGGAGGTCCGCGTGGAGGCGGCCCGGCGCGACCTGGCAGTGGCCGAGAAGCCCGACTCGCACGACATCTGCTTCATCGCCGACGGCGACACCCGGGGCTTCCTCGCCGGGCGGCTCGGCGAGGCCCCCGGCGCGGTGGTCGACGCGCTGACCGGCGCGGTGGTCGGCACCCACACCGGCGCGTACGCCTACACGGTGGGCCAGCGGCGGGGCCTGCACCTGGACCGGCCGGCCCCGGACGGGCGACCGCGTTACGTGCTCTCCATCACCCCGAAGACCAACACGGTCACCGTCGGCCCCGCCGAGGCGCTGGAGGTCTCCCTGGTCCGCGCCACCCGCCCGGTCTGGACCGGCGGGGAGCGGCCGACCACGCCGATCGAGTGCGAGGTGCAGTTGCGGGCGCACGGGGACGTCGTACCGGCGACCGTGACGGTGGACGGCGACACGTTCACCGCCGAGCTGCGCCGTCCCGTCCGGGGGGTGGCCGCCGGGCAGGCCGTCGTGGCGTACCGGCCGGACCCGGCCGGGGACGTGGTGCTCGGCTCCGCCACCATCACCGGCTGACCCGCCGTCCGGCTGACCGACCCGGGGCCGGTTACCCTTCGGCCGTGACCCAACAGCAGCTCTGGCCCTGGCCGACGGGAGCGGCGACCGGCATCGGTTCGCTGCCCGGCACCGACATCGCCGAGGCGCAACGGATCGTCCTCGGTGAACTGCCCGGCCTGCCCCACCTGCCCGAGTTGCCCGCCCGAGGGCCGGGCGCCGACCTGATCGGGCGTACCGGTGGGCTCCTCGTCGAGCTGCCGGTCGAGTTGTACGCCGCCCGTTGGCGGATCGCCCCCCGCCCCGGTCGGGACCTGCGTCGCGCCCGGGACCTGCTGGAACGTGACCTCGACCAGCTCGCCGAGCAGGCCGAGGCGTACGCCGGGCCGGTGAAGGTGCAGGCGGCGGGGCCGTTCACCATGGCCACGGCGGTGGAGCTGCCGATCGGCGGTCGGCTGCTGCGCGACCCGGGCGCGGTGCGGGAGCTGACCGCGTCCCTGGCCGAGGGGCTGCGGCTGCACGTCGCGGCGGTGGCCCGTCGACTGCCCCGGGCGTCGGTGCTGCTCCAACTCGACGAGCCATCGCTGCCGGCGGCGCTGGCCGGCCGGGTCCGCACCGAGAGCGGTCTGGGCACCTACCGGCCGGTCGACACCGCCGTCGCCCGTACCCTGCTCGGCGAGGTGATCACGGCGGTCGGGGTGCCGACCGTGCTGCACTGCTGCGCGCCGGACGTGCCGTTGGAGCTGATCCGCACCGCCGGCGCGGTCGGGGTGGCGCTGGACCTCGCCCTGGTCACCGACCTGGACCCGCTGGGCGAGGCCATCGACGCCGGCCTCGGCCTGCTGGCCGGGGTGGCACCGACACAGCCGCCGTCGGCCGGCCGCGCGCCGACCTCGGCCCAACTCGCCGATCGGGTACGCGGACTCTGGGACCGGCTCGGCTTTCCGCGCCGCCAACTCGCCGAACAGGTGGTGGTCACCCCGGCCTGCGGCCTGGCCGGGGCTACCCCGGAGTACGCCCGGGAGGTGCTCACCGCCTGCCGGGACGCCGGGCGGCGGCTGCACGAGGAGTGAGGTTTCCCGTCGTACCCGACGGGCAGGATGACGGTCATGATTGGACAACTGCGTACCGTGGTCCTCGACTGTCCCGACCCACGGGCACTGGCCGGCTTCTACGCCGAGCTGCTCGGCCTGCCCCTGGTCGAGGAGGATTCCGACGGCGACGAATGGGTGGTGCTCGGCGGTCCGCGCGGGCGCCAACCCCGGCTCGCCTTCCAGCAGGCGACCGACCTGCTTCCCCCGGCCTGGCCCGATCCGGCGCGTCCGCAGCAGTTCCACCTCGACGTCACGGTCGACGACATCGAGGTGGCCGAGAAGGCGGCGCTCGCCCTGGGCGCCTGCCGGCTGCCCGGCGAGGGAGAGGGCTTCCGGGTCTACGCCGACCCGGTGGGCCACCCGTTCTGCCTCTGCTGGGACTGACCTCCGCACCATCCGGCCTGCAACAACCGGTCGCTGCGCCAGCGCCGCCGGCCGCGCTGCGGTCGAGGGCCGGCGGTGTTCCCGCCCGCTTCCGCCCGCCCGGCGTGCCGAGGTGGCGGGGGCGAGGCATGATCGGTCGGTGATCGACTCCTCGCTCCGCCGCGCCTCCGGCTCGCTGTTCGGGCTCGCCTACGGCGATGCGCTCGGCAAGCCGACCGAGTTCCTCACCGTCGCGGAGATCCACCGACGGTACGGCCCGAGCGGGCCGCGGGAGCTGGTCGGTGATCCGGCGCTGGTCACCGACGACACCCAGATGGCGCTCGCGGTGGCGTGGGCGCTGCACGACGCGCCCGGGTACTCGCCGGAGGCGGTCGAACCGCTGTTGCGGCAGCGCTTCCTGGACTGGGCCGCCAGCCCGGACAACAACCGGGCCCCGGGGATGACCTGTCTGCGGGCCTGCGGCGAGCTGGGTCGAGGGCTGCCCTGGCAGCAGGCGACCGTGATCGACTCGAAGGGGTGCGGCGCGAACATGCGGGTCACCCCGGTCGGGCTGCTCGACGTCGACCTGGACACCCTCGCCGGGTTGTCCCAGCTCCAGGCCGGCCTCACCCACGGCCACCCGACCGGTCTGGCCGCCAGCGAGCTGACCGCGTACGCGGTGCGGCTGCTGCCCGACGGCACGGCACCGGCGGAGCTGCCCGGCCTGCTGGGCGACCGGGCCCGGACCCAGCGCCGGACGTACCGGGGCGACTGGCTCGGCGACCTGTGGCAGCGTTCCGGGGCCGACTCCCCGGCCGAATTCATCGCCCGGGGTTGGGACGAGTGCCTTCAGGCGTTGGATCGCCTCGACGCCGCGCTGCGCCGGCCGGACGACGGCGGTGACCCGTGCCGGTACACCGGTGAGGGCTGGGTCGCCGAGGAGGCATTGTCCACCGCGCTGCTCTGCGTCCTGCGGCACGCCGACGACCCGGTCGCGGCGATCGGCCGGGGCGCGACCACCGCGGGCGACTCGGACTCGATCGCCGCGCTGGCCGGCGCGTTCCTCGGCGCGGCCCACGGGCTGCCCGGCTGGCCGACCGAGTGGTCCACCCGCATCGAGTACGCCGACCAACTCGCCGCCCTCGGCGCGACCTGGGACTGACCCGGTCTGCCACCTACCGCAGTGCCGGCGGCGCGGCCCGGGACCGACCCGGTCTGCGCCGTACCGCAGCGCCGGCGGAGCACCGCGTGGATCGGGCACTCGCGGCGTGGGCCGGGTCGGGCCGTGCCGCTCGGGGAGCGGGGGTCAGGCCGGGCTACGCCGTCCGTGCAGTCGCTGTACCTGCCGCCACAGGGTCGGGTCGCAGCTGCCGGCCCGACGGGAGAAGGCGTCGGCCGGGATGCGCAACGGCTCGGCAAGGTCGAGCCAGCTGTCGTGGTCGGCGTCCGGATCCCAGCCACGGGTGGGGATCGGCACGTGGTCGTCCCGGCCGCTCTTGTCCTGACTGGTGATCTTGAGCACCTCGCCACCCCGGTCGTCGGCGCGCAACACCAGGCAGGGTCGTACCTTCGAACCGGCGCCGTCGTGGAACGGCACGTCCGCCCACCAGATGTCGCCCGGTCGGGGCGTACCGGTGGGGGTGCGGGGGCGGGGCGGCGCGGTCGGGCGCACCCGGTTCCGGGGCGGGGTGCCGCGCTCCGGCCGGGTGCGTCGGCCGCCGCTCGACGGCCGGCCACCCCGTCGACGCCACTCGTTCCAGCCCCAGCCGGCGACGACCGCCAGGACGATCAGCAGCCCCCACAGCACCCACTCCGGCATCGGTACCCCGCCTCCATCCGGGCGGCCCCGACACCGCCGACGTGCGGCGATCGTCGCATGCTCCGGGGTCGGCCGCCCGTCGGGCGCGATGGGGGAGCCGCCAGATTGTCCTACCGGCCGGTTACCGTGCTCCAGTAGCGTGATCACGGGGAGGTTCGCACGATGTCCGGAGGCGGCACGGTGTCGGAGGAAGAGATTCCCCAGCAGGTCAGCGCGGCGCAGGAGGCGGCGGCCGGCGGTGAGCCGACCCCCGAGGCGCGGGAGCGGCACGCCACGTTGAGCCAGGAGTTGACCGAACACCAGTACCGCTACTACGTCCTCGACGCGCCGACCATCCCGGACGCCGAGTTCGACCGGCAGCTGCGCGAGCTGGAGGCGTTGGAGGCGGAGTACCCGGCGCTACGCACCCCCGACTCGCCGACCCAGCGGGTCGGCGGCACCTTCTCCACCGACTTCACCCCGGTCACCCACGCCGAGCGGATGATGTCGCTGGACAACGCCTTCGCCGACGAGGAACTGGCCGCCTGGGCCGAGCGGGTCGAGCGGGACGCCGGCGGCCCGGTGCCCTACCTCTGTGAGCTGAAGGTCGACGGCCTGGCCATCAACCTGACCTACGAGAAGGGCCGGCTGGTCCGGGCCGCCACCCGGGGTGACGGGCGCACCGGCGAGGACGTCACCGCCAACGTCCGCAGCATCCGGAGCGTGCCGGCCCGGCTCACCCCGTCCGACGAGTTCCCCGACGTACCGGAGCTGCTGGAGGTACGCGGCGAGATCTACTTCCCGGTCGCCGGCTTCGCCGACCTCAACGCCAGCCTGGTCGAGCAGGGCAAGGCCCCGTTCGCCAACCCGCGCAACGCCGCCGCCGGCAGCCTGCGCCAGAAGGATCCGCGGATCACCGCCTCCCGGCCACTGCGGCTGGTGGTGCACGGCACCGGCGCCCGCAGCGGCTTCCGGCCGGCCACCCAGTCCGAGTCGTACGCGGCGCTCAGGGCCTGGGGGCTGCCCACCAGCGACCGTTGGCGGGTGGTGCCCGACCTGGCCGGTGTGGCGGGGTACATCGCCCACTACGCCGAGCACCGGCACGACGTCGAGCACGAGATCGACGGCGTGGTGGTCAAGGTCGACCCGGTCCCGATCCAGGGCCGGCTCGGCTCGACCAGCCGGGCGCCCCGTTGGGCGATCGCCTTCAAGTACCCGCCGGAGGAGGTCAACACCAAGCTGCTCGACATCGAGGTCGGCGTCGGGCGGACCGGCCGGATCACCCCGTACGCGGTGCTGGAGCCGGTGCACGTGGCCGGTTCGACGGTCGCCCAGGCCACCCTGCACAACGCCCGCGAGGTCGAGCGCAAGGGGGTGCTGATCGGCGACACGGTGGTGCTGCGCAAGGCCGGCGACGTGATCCCCGAGGTGCTCGGCCCGGTGGTCGAGCTGCGTCCCGCCGATGCCCGCCCGTTCGTCATGCCCACCGCCTGCCCGTCCTGCGGCACCCCGCTCGCCCCGGCCAAGGAGAGCGACGTCGACATCCGCTGCCCCAATTCCCGCAGCTGCCCGGCGCAGCTGCGGGAGCGGGTCTTCCACCTCGCCGGGCGGGGCGCGTTCGACATCGAGGTGCTCGGCTACAAGGGGGCCGCCGCGCTGCTCGACGCCGAGATCATCGGCGACGAGGGCGACCTGTTCTCCCTCGACGCCGAGCAGTTGGCCCGCTCGCCGTTCTTCGTCAACAAGGACGGCAGCCTCGGCACCAACGCCACCAAGCTGCTCGACAACCTCGCGGTGGCCCGGGAACGTGACCTGTGGCGGGTGCTGGTGGCGCTCTCCATCCGGCACGTCGGTCCCACCGCCGCGCAGGCCCTGGCCCGGCACTTCCGCTCCGTCGAGGCGATCGAGGCGGCAGCCGAGGAGGAGCTGTCCTCGGTGGACGGTGTCGGCCCCACCATCGCCGCCAGCATCAAGGAGTGGTTCGCCGTCGACTGGCACCGCGACGTGGTCCGCAAGTGGGCCCAGGCGGGCGTACGGATGGCCGAGGAGGCGGTGGACGAGGGGCCGCGCCCGCTGGAGGGGGTCACCGTGGTGGTGACCGGCACCCTGGCCGGGTTCAGCCGGGACCAGGCGGCCGAGGCGATCCAGAGCCGGGGCGGGAAGGTCACCGGCTCGGTCTCCAAGAAGACCGGCTTCGTGGTGGTGGGCGACAACCCCGGCTCCAAGGCGGACAAGGCGGCCGGTCTGAAGGTGCCGGTGCTCGACGAGGACGGTTTCCGGGTGCTGCTCGACGCCGGCCCTGAGGCGGCCCGCGAGGTGGCCCAGGTCGCCGAGAGCTGACTGTCGGCTCCGTCCCATCCATCCCGGTGCGCCCTTTACACCCCGCCGGGCCAGGTTCGTTCTTTCCGCCCCGCCGGTCCAGGTTCGCCCCTTCCACACCGCCGGCCGGGCTCGCCACGTCCATCCCGCCAGGCTGGGATCCCCACGTCCATCCTGCCAGGCCGGATTGCCCTGATTGCTCGACTGGCATTTTCCACCCACACTGGCCGGTATAACCATTTTCGTCCGGCTCGCCCGGCTGAGTGGTGAATCTTGAGGTCGTATACCAACTTAGTCACGACTACAACCGATTCGCGGCTGTCGTGCGGGTGTCCCGGTGCCAAGGGCGTTTCATGGTGGCAGGTGTGCGACCGGCGTACACCCTGATGGGCGTGCCCGGGAGGTGCGATGCAGACCGCCGACCCCCGCAACTGCCTCCCGCACGGGCGGGCGGCGCGGTTCGTGGGTCTCGTCGTCGGGGTGATCGGCCTGGCCGTCCTGGTCTCCGTCATGCCGCTGGTCGACCTCGCCGATCGACCGGACCGGCTGCCGGCGGCGTTCTGGACGATGGCGGTGCTCGCGGTCGGCTGCGACGCCCGCCCCTTCGTGCCCTCGGGACGCCGGCAGACCTCCGCGATCTTCCCCTCCACCTGCTTCACCTTCGCCATCCTGCTCGGCTGGGGTCTCGGTCCGGCGGTGCTCGTGCAGACCGTCGCGGTCGCCGTCTCCGGCGTGCGGCTGGGGCATGCCCCCTGGCGGACCACCTTCAACGCGGCCCAGTACACCTGCGCGCTCGCCGCCGCGTACCTGGTGCTCCGGCTCGGACCGGGCGGCCTGTTCGACGGCGACCGGTTGAGCTGGACCGACGTCCTCGCGGTCGGCGGCGCGACGGTCACCTGGTTCGTCGTCAACTACGGCCTGGTCAGCACCGCGCTGCGGCTGCGCTTCGGCGGCCGGTGGTGGCCGGCAGCCCGACAGGGGCTGCCGTTCGAACTGCTCTCCACCGGCTCACTGCTGCTGCTCGCCCCGGTCCTGGTCACCGCCGCGCGGGCCAGCGCCGCGCTGATCCCGCTGGTGCTGGTGCCGCTGTTCGCGGTCTACCGGATGGCCCACCTCTCCGACGAGCAGGAACAACTCGCCGCCCTCGACCCGCTCACCGGTCTGCCCAATCGCAAGGCGTTGCTCGCCGAGGTGGCCGAGCAGGTGCACCGGCACGCCGACCGGGTCGCCAAGGGTGAACCCGGCGCGCAGATGGCGCTCCTGCTGCTCGACCTGGACCGGTTCAAGAACGTCAACGACGCGCTCGGGCACGCAGTCGGTGACCGGCTGCTGGTCGAGGTGGGCGCCCGACTCGCCGGGGTGGTCGGCGACCGGGACCTGTTGGCGCGGCTCGGCGGGGACGAGTTCGCCATCGTGGCCGGTGGGCTCGACGGCGTGGAAGAGGCCCGGGAGTTGGCCGGCCGGGTGGTCGCCGCGCTGACCGAACCGGTGTCGTTGGACGGGCTGCCGCTGGACGTCGGCGGTTCGATCGGCATCGCGCTCTTCCCCGAGCACGGCGAGGACTACGCCACCCTGATGCGCCACGCCGACGTCGCCATGTACGACGCCAAGCATCGCAACGACACCGTCGCCGTCTACGCCGCCGAGTCCGACCACCACACCGCCGAGCGGTTGGGACTCCTGGCCGACCTGCGGCGCGTACTGGAAGCGAAGCCCGTGGCCGGGCAGACCGTGCGGGGCGGCGACGGCGCGGCACTGTCGCCCCGACTGGACCCCGCCCCCGGGGGCGACGGCGCGGTCCCCGGGGTCAAGGCCCCTCGCACCGACTCGGCCCCCGGCCCCGGCGGCGCGGCCCCCGGCACCGATTCGGCCCCCGGCCCCGGCGGCGCGGCCCCCGGCACCGATTCGGCCCCCGGCCCCGGCGGCACGGGCCCCGGCCCCGGCCGGGCGCACTCGGGCCCTGCTGCCGGCGGTGCCGGCGGCCCGGGGGTGGGCCGGTGGTGGCTGCCGCGCCGACGGCCCCGGCCGACGCCGGCACCTCCCGACGAGCTGCTGAACCGGATTCTCACCGGGGCAGACCCGGTCCGCCGCCGGGGCGCCCCGGAGCACCGGCCGCCCGTGGTGACGTCGACGCCGGACGTGACATCCGTCGCCGGCCCGGCGGAGAACGCGACGCCCATCCCGACCGGGGAGCCGGCGACGCCGCAGGACCAGGCGGCGGAGGCCGGCGACCAGGCGGCGGAGGCCGGTGAGATCACCATGTACTACCAACCGCAGGTCGCCATCGCCACCGGGGAGGTGGTCGGGGTGGAGGCGCTGCTGCGCTGGCGGCACCCGCGCCGGGGGATGGTCGACCCGGAGGAGCTGATCCGGGTCGCCGAGCAGAGCGCCGTGATGCGTCTGCTCACCTACCGGGTGATCGATGACGTGGTGGAGCAGCTCGCGAAGTGGTCGGCGGCCGGGATCACCCTGCGGGCAGCGCTCAACGTCAGCGTCCGTGACCTGCACACCGGTGAGATCGTCGAGCGGATCGCCGACCGGTTGGCCCGCTGCGGGGTACGCCCGGAGCGGCTGCAACTGGAGATCACCGAGGGGGCGCTGATGGCCGATCCCCGGCGGGTGCTCGCCACCATCACCCGGCTGCACCAGCTCGGGGTGGCCATCTCGCTGGACGACTTCGGCACCGGCTACTCGTCGTTGCAGCACCTGCGTCGGCTGCCGTTGTCCGAGGTGAAGGTCGACCGGTCGTTCGTGCTGGGGATGGCCGACGACGCCGACGACGCCGCGATCGTCCGGTCGACGATCGAGCTGGCCGGGGCGCTCGGCCTGCGGGTGGTGGCCGAGGGCGTGGAGGACGAACGGACCTGGCGGCTGCTGTACGCGGCCGGCTGCGACGTCGCGCAGGGCTGGTTCTACGCCCGCCCCATGCCGGCCGAGGAGTTGGCCGCCTGGCTGGCCCGCTACCGCCCGTTGAGCCCGGTCCCCAGCCCGGACGCCGAGATCCCCCGCCGGCACGCCCGTTGACCGACCCCGTCCGCACCGGGGCGAGACGGACCGCCGGGACGAGACGGAGCGTCGGGACGAGGGGGAGTCGGAGACGTCGGGGTGAGGGGGAGTCGGAGACGTCGGGGTGAGCGCAGGACAATAGACTCGCTCCGGTCACCGCGCGTCATCCCACCGACGGCGTGGCCGGCACACCCAGACGCAGCAGCACAGTCACGAAGGGGGCACCGATGGCCGCCATCTCCCGCGAGGAGGTCGCGCACCTCGCGCGACTGTCGCGGCTCGCCGTCACCGAGGAGGAGTTGGACACCTTCGCCGGCCAACTGGACGTGATCCTCCAGTCGGTCGCGCAGGTCGGCGAGGTCACGGCGGCGGACATCCCGCCGACCTCCCACTCGGTGCCGCTGACCAACGTGCTCCGCGAGGACGTGGTGGTGCCCGGACTGACCCCGCAGGAGGCGCTGTCGGGTGCCCCCGACGTCGCCGAGCAGCGGTTCCGCGTCCCGCGCATCCTGGACGAGGACGTGGCGTCGTGAGCGGACGCGGCAGGCGAACCATCGAGCCCAGCGCGCCGGGTGCCCGGGGCGCCGGTGAGCGGAGCGAGGCGACGGCATGACCGACCTGACCAGAATGACCGCTACCGACCTCGCCGGGCTGGTGGCCGCCGGTGAGACCTCCGCCGTCGAGGTGACCCGGGCCCACCTGGACCGGATCGCCGCCGTCGACGAGCGGGTGCACGCCTTCCTGCACGTCGACGCCGAGGGGGCGCTGGCCTCGGCCCGCGCGGTCGACGAGCGCCGGGCCGCCGGCGAGGAACTGGGCCCGCTGGCCGGCGTGCCGGTGGCGGTGAAGGACGTGCTCACCACGAAGGGTGTGCCGACCACCGTCGGCTCGAAGATTCTGGAAGGCTGGCGTCCGCCGTACGACGCGACGATCGTGCAGCGGCTGCGCGAGGCCGGCACGGTGATGCTCGGCAAGACCAACATGGACGAGTTCGCCATGGGCTCCTCCACCGAATACTCCGCGTACGGCCCGACCCACAACCCGTGGGACCTGGCCCGTATCCCCGGCGGTTCCGGCGGGGGCAGCGCCGCCGCGTTGGCCGCGTACGAGGCGCCGCTGGCCATCGGCTCCGACACCGGTGGCTCGATCCGCCAGCCCGGCGCGGTCACCGGCACCGTCGGGGCGAAGCCCACCTACGGCGGCACCTCCCGGTACGGCCTGGTCGCCTTCTCCTCGTCGCTGGACACCCCCGGCCCGTGCGCCCGGACCGTGCTCGACGCGGCGCTGCTGCACCAGGTCATCGGCGGGCACGACCCCCGTGACTCCACCTCCATCCCGCAGCCGGTGCCGGACGTGGTGGCCGCCGCGAAGCGGGGTGCGACCGGCGACCTGACCGGGGTGCGGCTCGGCATCGTCAAGGAGTTCACCGGTGAGGGCGCGGAGCCGGGCGTGATGGCCGCGTTCCGGGAGTCGGTGGACACCCTGGCCAAGTTGGGCGCCGAGATCGTCGAGGTGTCCTGCCCGCACTTCCGGTACGCGCTGCCGGCGTACTACCTGATCGCGCCGAGCGAGTGCTCCTCCAACCTGGCCCGCTTCGACGGTGTCCGGTTCGGCCTGCGGGTCGGCGACGACGGCAACCGGTCGTTGGAGGAGGTCATGTCGCTGACCCGTGAGGCCGGCTTCGGCCCCGAGGTCAAGCGGCGGATCATGGTCGGCACGTACGCGCTCTCCTCGGGCTACTACGACGCCTACTACGGCCAGGCGCAGAAGGTCCGTACCCTGATCACCCGGGACTTCACCACGGCGTTCGAGCAGGTCGACGCGCTGATCTCGCCCACCACGCCGTTCGTGGCGTTCCCGATCGGGGCGCGCACCGCCGACCCGTACCAGATGTACCTGGCGGACCTGTTCACCATCCCGACGAACCTCTACGGCGGGCCGGGCATCTCGGTGCCGTGCGGCCTGTCCGACGGGCTTCCCGTCGGTCTCCAGGTGATGGCCCCGACGATGGCCGACGACCGGATGTACCGGGTCGCCGCCGCGCTGGAGTCCGTGGTCGGCACGTTCACCCCACCGGCACTGTGAGGCGGGCGGGATGCTGACGCGAATCGAGATCGACGGTTTCAAGTCGTTCCGCGACTTCTCGTTGGACATCCCGCCCTTTCTCGTGATCATCGGATGGAACGCGGCGGGCAAGTCGAACCTCTTCGACGCCATCCAGTTCCTGAGCAGGTTGGCCGGTGATCCCGTCCTGGAAGCCGCCCAGCACATGCGGGGCGATGTCGCGGACCTTTTCCACAAGCACACCGACGGCACGTCGGTGGAGGTGATGTCGTTCGCGGTCGAGGTGTTGCTGGGCCGCTCGGTCACCGACGCCTTCGGTGACACCGCCGAGGTCAACCACTCGCGGCTCCGTTACGAGCTGGCCATCGAACTTCGATCGACGGGTAGCAGCGGGACGCAGCGCCCGTACGTCGTCCGTGAGTCGGTGCGGCGAATCCGGCGCGCGGGCGACACCTGGATGGAGAAGTTCACCGCGGAGCAGCGACGGCGGTTGGCGGTCTATCGAACGGGTGCCGATCCGTTGGAGACCGAGCAGGACGACCAGGGGCGGCCGGTCTTCAGCATCAGGCAGCAGGGCAACCAGGGACGGAAGCGGAAGCTCCCGGCCACGGCGGCCACTGCCACGGTGCTGTCCAGTCTGACGACCGCCACCGACTTTCCGCTGCTCTATGCGCTCAAGCGGGAGATGCAGTCGTGGCGGCTGCTGCACCTCGACCCGAGTGCCCTGCGCGCCCCGGATTCCTACGACGATCCTGACAGCCTGTCCGCCAACGGCGGACACCTTGCCAACACCCTCCGCAGGCTGGCGGACGAGACAGGCAGCCCGGACCGACCCGAGGGTGCCCTGAACGATCTCTCGGCCGACCTGGCAGCCGTCATTCCCGGCGTTGTCCGGGTGCGGTTGACCGAGGACGACGCGCGTCGGCAACGTCAGGTGGAGGTGATCACGCGGGAGGAGGCACCGTTCTCGGCCCGGGTGGCCTCGGACGGCACCCTCCGGGCGATCGCGCTGTTGGCGGCGCTCTACGATCCGCGCGGCGCGGGACTCATCTGCTTCGAGGAGCCGGAGAACGGCATCTTCCCGCAGCGCCTCGCGCAGTTCGTCAGATACCTCAGGACCCTGGTCGAAAGGGCGTTGGCAGCCGGCAACGATGGCACCGCGTTGACTCAGTTGGTGCTGAGCAGCCATTCGCCGGCGATTCTGCGGGCGCTGGAGCCCGCGCAGGCACACGTGCGCCCCGATGCGGTGTTCATGGATGTGGTGAGCCGGGTCCAGCGCGGCACGGCGCGTAGCCGGGTCAGCCGTTGGCGGTCGATCGCCGGTGCGCAGCAACTGACGATCGAGGACGCGCTGGACGTCGGCAGCGTGGTGAGCCCGCGGGAGATCGCCGAGTTCGAGGTGATGGCGGAGTTGGACACCTGATGCGGTACCTCACCTCCGCGCTGGTGTCCGAGGGCGTCACCGACGACCAGTTCCTGCCGAGGCTGCTGGCCAGGGCACTTACTGAGATCTGCCAATCGGAGTTCGAGGACGCGGTCGAGGTCGCCGACGTCCAGCCCCTGCGCGACCGGAAGGGTCCGTGCTCGACGGCGGATGTGATCAGGCTCGTCGAGCAGAATCCCGCCAGCTTCTCGCTCATCTGCTTCCACCACGACCAGGGTGCCAGCGCAGACCGGGTCGCCGCCGAGTGGCTGCGTCCGCTGCGGCAGCTGTGGGGAGATCGCGCAGAGCAACTGATCGCCGTGGTGCCGGTCCGCGAGACGGAGGCCTGGCTGTTGACCGACGGCGACGCGCTGCGCACCGCGCTCGGCGTCCGGTGGACGGATGCGGAGATGGGGTTGCCCGCGCAGCCGAGACGCGTGGAGCGCATCGCCGACCCCAAGAAGGTGCTCAACGACATCATGGGTCGGGTCAGTCGTTCCACCACCGATCACTTCGGCCAGCTGGGGGAGCTGGTCTCCCTGGCCAGGCTCGATGATGTTCCGGCCTACCGGCAGTGGTGGTCCGACACGCTGGACGCGCTGACGCGGCTGGGCTACCGGCGAGCCTGACCAACGGCGAGGGGGATCGAAACCCGGGGGTGGGGCGGCTAGGCAACCCCATTAGGCTGGACGGGTTCTGTCCGGATCGCGCCTGGAGCGTCTCATGACCACGACACTGCCCGCGTACGACGAGGTCGTTGCGCGTTACGAGCCGGTGATCGGCCTGGAGACCCACGTCGAGCTGGGCACGAACACCAAGATGTTCTGCGGCTGCCCGACCGACTTCGGCGGCGAGCCCAACACCCGGGTCTGCCCGGTCTGCCTGGGCCTGCCCGGTTCGCTGCCGGTGGCCAACAAGGCGGCCATCGAGGCGACCATCCGGATCGGCCTGGCGCTGAACTGCTCCATCGCGCAATGGTGCCGGTTCGCCCGGAAGAACTACTTCTACCCGGACATGCCGAAGGACTTCCAGATCAGCCAGTACGACGAGCCGCTGTGCGCCGACGGCTACCTGGACGTCGAGGTCGACGGCGAACTGGTGCGGATCGGCATCGAGCGGGTGCACCTGGAGGAGGACACCGGCAAGACGCTGCACGTCGGCGGGGCCACCGGCCGGATCCACGGTGCGACCGAGTCGCTCGTCGACTACAACCGGGCCGGCATTCCGCTGGTCGAGATCGTCACCAAGCCGGTCCCCGGCACCGGCGCGCTCGCCCCCGAGGTGGCGAAGGCGTACGTGACCGAGCTGCGCGACGTGCTGCGCTCGCTGGGCGTCTCCGACGTACGGATGGAGGAGGGGTCGCTGCGCTGCGATGTCAACACCTCCCTCAACCTGCCCGGCCAGGAGTGGGGTACCCGTACCGAGACCAAGAACGTCAACTCGTTGCGGTCGGTGGAGCGGGCGGTCCGCTCGGAGATCCTGCGCCAGGCGTCCGTGCTCGACGCGGGTGGCCGGATCACCCAGGAGACCCGGCACTTCCACGAGGACACCGGCGACACCACGCCGGGCCGGTCCAAGGAGACCGCCACCGACTACCGGTACTTCCCGGAGCCGGACCTGGTGCCGCTCGCCCCGGACACCGCCTGGGTCGCCGAGCTGAAGGCGGCCCTGCCGGAGCTGCCCCGGCTGCACCGTCGCCGGCTCCAGGAGCAGTGGGGCCTGTCCGACCTCGACATGCAGTCGGTGCTCAACGCCGGTGCGGTCGAGCTGATCGAGGCGACCGTGGCGGCCGGCACGACCCCGGCGGCGGCCCGCAAGTGGTGGCTGGGCGAGTTGTCCCGCCGGGCCAACGAGACCGGTGTGGAGCTGGCCGACATCGGGGCCACCCCGGCGCAGGTCGCCGAGCTCCAGGGCCTGGTCGACGCGGGCAAGCTCAACGACAAGCTGGCCCGTACGGTGCTGGAGGGCGTGGTCGACGGCGAGGGTTCGCCGACCGAGATCATGACCAACCGGGGCCTGGAGGTGGTCTCCGACACGGGTGCGCTCACCGCCGCCGTGGACGAGGCGATCGCCGCCAACCCGGGCATCGCCGACAAGATCCGCAGCGGCAAGGTGGCCGCCGCCGGCGCGCTGGTCGGCGCGGTGATGAAGGCCACCCGTGGCCAGGCCGACGCCAAGACCCTCCGTGACCTGATCCTGGAGCGCCTCGGCGTCCAGGGCTGACCGGTGCGCGCAGGGGCCCGGGACGGCCTGAGGCCCCTGCGCGCGACCCGGTGGCGCGGGGGCCGGGGCTGGCGGTGCGGTGCGAGCGGTGCAAGCCGTGGCGCGGGGGCCGGGGCTGGCGGTGCGGTGCGAGCCGGGCGGCAAGCCGATCCGGCGGGCCCGCCGGCAATCCCGCCCCGCGGGCTCGGTCAGCGGTGACGGGTCAGCGGGTCGGGCTGGCTGACGTCGGGGTGGACGGGGACGCCGGGGGCGACTCCGATCCACCCCGGGTCGGGGTCGGGGTGACCGGGACGTCGGCGCCCTTCGTCGGCTCCTGGATCACGTGGCGTTCCAGGTTCACCTGGGCCTGCCCGGTGCCGCCGACGGTGATGTCGTCGTACGCCTGGAGCAGTTTCTGCTGGTCGAAGTAGAGCACCGTCATCGACAGCGGGGTGGGCTTCTCGCCCTCCAGACCGCGTAGCCCGGCACCGCCGGTGGAGCCCTCCACCATCAGCTGGGTCGGCTGCTGGCCGGCCACCTGCGGCAGCTTCGACATCTGCCGGGCGTGGGTGTGCCCGGCGAGCACCAGCGGGCAGGTGCCGGAGAGCGGCCCGGCCGAGGCCGGGTCGTGCACCAGCGCGATGTTCACCGGTCGTGGCGAGCTGCGGACCGTGGTGGCGAGCGTGTCGCCGGCCCCGATGACCTGGTTGGCGACCTGGGCGGTGAGCCCACTGCCGGCGGGTGAGGTCTCCTTGTCCGGGGTGAACCGGGGGTCGCCGATGCCGGCGATGGTCAGTCCGGCGACGGTGGTGGTCGAGTTGTTCAGCACCACCGCGTTCGGCTGGCGGGCCACCGCCGCCGCCGTACGGGGTGAGTCGTGGTTGCCCCGGATGTAGACGTACGGCTTCTTGAGCAGGCCGATCGAGCCGACGTACGACGCCTCGGGTTCGCTGCCCCAGTCGGTCAGGTCGCCGGTGTCGATCACCACGTCGATGCCGAACTGCTCGACCACGGTACGGATCAACTGCCAGCCGGTCGGGTTGAGGTGCATGTCGGACACGTGCAGCACCCGGGTGGTGCCCGGCGCCGGTTCGTACACCGGCAGCGCCGAGACCGTGGTGTAGAGCTGGCTGACGTTGCCCACCAGCCGTTGCAACTGCTCGGCGTACCGGGTGTAGTCGTTGGCGATCCGCCGCGCGTCACCGACGATCGCCGGGGCGTTGACCAGCAGCCCCTCGTAGCGGGGCTCCTCGATGGACTGCGGGCGCAGGGTGCCCGCCGCCAGCCCGAGACTGCCGGCGGTGACCACCAGGGCGAGCCCACCGGCCCAGGCGGTACGCCGGGTGTCCCGAAAGATCAACGCGGCCAGCACCAGGGTGACCAGCAGCGCCGCGCCGAGGGTACGCAGCCCGAGCCGCAGCACCCCGTTGCGGACGTCCTCCACCGCCGACTGGCTGGCCCGGCTGATGCTCGCCGGGTCGTCGATCAACGCCTCGGTCTTGCGCTGGTCCAGTGCGCCCAGCCCGACCGTCAGGTGGGTGGGGCCGTCGTGGCTGTCGAGTTGGAGCGCGCCCAGCGGCGGGATGTCGACCGTGGTGCCACCCCGCACGGCCGGGGCGAGGGTCAGGTCGGCGCGGAACGGCCCGATGTCCGTGCTGACCCGACCACCGGCGAACACCCCGATGACCGTTCCGGTCAGGGCGACCAGCAGCACCGCCAGCACCACACCGACCCGCCGGGCCCGCTCCGACCGGCCGTCGCGCCGCCAGGGTCGCCAGCGCCGCTCACGCCGGGTGGGGATGTCGGTGTCCCCGGGCCCGCGCTGCTCGTTCTCCTGACCGTCCATGCTGAGATTCTCACCTGCCCAGTGAAAGATCTTGGCAAACCCGCCGGACGGGCGGCCGATCCGCCCGGTACCTGCCCTGCTGTCCGGCTGTTGTTCCGGTCAGCGTTCCCGCCGGTGGGGCGTCAACTCCGGCCCGCGCCGCCGTCGCCGAAGACCACCCGCAGCAGCCGGTCGTCCTCCGGCACCGGCTGGCCCCGCCCGTCGTGGTTGGAGGTGGAGACCCAGAGCGATCCGTCCGGGGCGGCGGCTATCGCCCGCAGCCGACCGAACTTCTCGGTGAGCAGTTCCCGGGGCGAACCGAGCACGGTGCCGCCGTCGGTCAACTCCACCAGCCAGAGCCGCTCGCCGCGCAGGCAGGCGGTGGCCAGCAACCGGCCCGTCGCCGCCAGCCCCGCACAGGACGCCTCCGAGGTGCCCCACTGCACGATCGGGTCGACGAACCGGTTGTCCCCGGTCTGCCCCTCCACCGTCGGCCAACCGTAGTTGGCGCCCTTGTCGATCCGGTTGATCTCGTCCCAGGTGTTCTGGCCGAACTCGGTGGCGTACATCCGCTTCCCGGCGTCCCAGGCCATGCCCTGCACGTTGCGGTGCCCCAGCGACCAGACCGGCGAGTTCGGGAACGGGTTGCCCGCCGCCGGCTTGCCGTCCGGGGTGATCCGCAGGATCTTGCCGGCCAGGTTGGCGCGGTCCTGGGCGGCGTTCCGCTCCCCGGCGTCGCCGGTGCTCACGTAGAGCTGCCCGTCCGGGCCGAAGGCGAGCCCGCCGCCGTTGTGGTTGCCGGCCTTCGGGATGCCGGTCAGGATCGGCGTGGGGGCGCCACCCAGCGTCAACCGGGCCACCCGGTTGTCCTGCTCGGTGGTGTAGTAGACGAAGACCGACCGGTCCTGCGCGTACGCCGGGGAGACGGCGATGCCGAGCAACCCCGCCTCACCGGACGCGGCCACCCCCGGCACGGTCTGCACCGGGGTGACGGTCAACCCCTGCGGCCCGGACTCCGGCCCGACCTTGAGGATCCGGCCGCTGTCCCGCTCGGTGACCAGCGCCGCCCCGTCCGGCAGGAAGGCGATCGCCCAGGGCACCCGCAGCCCCGCCGCCAGCACCGTGGCCACCACCTGCTCGGGGGCGGTCGCCGACGTCGACGGGGTCGGCAGGTTGGGTGGTTCGCCGGCCGGGTCGGGCTCCGGCGGGCCGAAACTGCACCCGGTCAGCAGCAGCGCGACGCCGGAGGTCGCCAGGGCCGCGCGGACCCGGGCGGTGCGGGGGTACGGGAGACGGGCGCTCACCCGCCCCAGCCTAGCCCGCGAATCCGGGCCCGCCGGGCCACCGGGGAGAGGGCCGCCGGCCGGTGGACGCTCAGCGGGCCCGCACGGCCAACATCGCCACGTCGTCCTCGCGCCGCTGTTCGGTGCCGAGCAGCAGGTCACACAGGTCGGCGGCGGGCCGGGCCCCGGCGGCGGCGACCCGTTCGCACAACTGCGCCATGCCCTCGTCGATCGGCTGGTCCCGCCGCTCCACCAGCCCGTCGGTGTAGAGCAGCAGGGTGTCCCCGGGGGCGAGCAGCACCTCCGCCCCGGTACGCGGGACCGGGCGGGTCAGCCCCAGCAGCGGCTCCCGCCGGCCGTCGAGCAGTCGTACCACGCCGGCGGCGGTGACCAGCAGCGGCGCGGGATGGCCGGCGTTGCACCAGGTGACCGACACCCCGCCCGGGGCCGGGCGCAGTCGGGCCAGCACCGCCGTGGCGGCGGTCGGGATGCGCAGCCCCGAGATGGTGGCGTCGAGCCGGCTCATCAGCTCGTCGACCGGATCGCTGCGACCGTACGCGTTGCCCCGGACCAGGTTGCGCAGCTGCCCCATGGTCGCGGCGGCCTCGATGTCGTGGCCGGCGACGTCCCCGATCGCCGCGATCAGGTCGCCGTCGGGCTGGACGAAGGCGTCGTACCAGTCGCCGCCCACCTCCACCCGGTCGGCGGCCGGCTGGTAGCGGGCCACCAGCTCGACCCACGGGCTCTGCGGCAACCGTGGGAGCATGCTGTGTTGCAGCACCTCGGCGACGTGCCGCTGCTCGCCGTAGATCCAGCCGTTGCCGACCGCCTGCCCGGCGCGTCGGCCGATCTCCAGGGCGGTGCCCAGGTCGTCGTCGTCGAAGGCCCGCCGATCGGGCCCGTTGACCAGGGTGACCGTGCCCATCACCGCGCCCCGGCCGGGGGCCGGCACCGGCACGGTCAGGTGGGAGGCGAAGCCCAGCCGTGCGGCGAGGGTCACCAGCTCCGGGGCGTCGCTGGCCCGCCGGACGTCGTCCAGGTGGGCGGTGCCGCGCAGCACCGGCTGGCCGGTCCGCAGCACCGTCCGGGTGATCGAGTCCGGGCCGAGCCGGGTGACCGCCAGCTCGCCGAAGCGGGCCACCTCGGCGGCGCGGGCCGGATCGCGGTGCACGGCGGTGACCCGACGGGGCGTGCCGGCCCGGTCGACCAGGGTCACCACGGCCCAGTCGGCCAGCAGCGGCACCACCGCGTCGGCGAGCCGGCCCACGGCCGTCTCCACGTCGAGCGTGCCGGCCAGCGTCTCGCTCAGCGAGGCGAGCAGGTTGAGTCGCTCGTGCGCCTGCTCGACCAGGCGGCGGGCCTCCTCGGCCCCGTCCAGCGCGATCCGCAGCCGCAGCTCCGAGGAGCAGGCCGCCGCCAGGTCGGACAGGGTACGCAGCTGGGCCTTCGTCCAGGCCCGGGGTTTGCTGTCGATCGCGCACAGCGAGCCGAGCACCCGGCCGTCCAGGTCGGTCAGCGGCATCCCGGCGTACGCGATGACGCCCAGCTCCGGGACGGCCAGGTTCCTGCGCACCCGGGGGTAGAGCCGGGCGTCGGGAAGCACCAGTGGGATCTCGGTGTCGATCACGTGCTGGCAGAACGAGTGGCTCAGCGGGGTCTGCCGGCGGCCGGCCCACGGGTCGGGCAGCCCGACCGCGCCGGGGAAGAACTGTCGGGTCTCGCTGACCAGGGAGACCAGCGCCACGGGGACGTCGAGCAGGTCGCTGACCAACCGGGCGAACCGGTCGAACGCCTCGTCCGGCGCGGCGCCCAGACCGGTGTCGGTCAGCGACCGCAGCCGGGCCGGTTCGGCGAGCGCGGCGATGTCGACGGCCGCCCGTTCGGTGCGTTCGGTCATCGACCACCTGTCTGCCGTGGAGGGGGACGCCGTTCGACGTTCCGACCCTCGGTTATACCCGTCCTGTCCGACCATCGCCCGCGGACGTGGGCGACGTCGCCCGGCGCGGCGTCGGCCGGCTGGCCGGCCCGTCGGAACGGCCCGTCGGAACGGCCCGTCGTCGGAGGGCTATCGTCGGCACGCGTGAAGGTATGGATCCCGCATCCCGCCGGTGTCGAACTGCTCGGGCCGGTGCCGTCCGGTGTCACCGTACAGCCGTGGGCCGATCCGGCGAATCCGCCAGCCGACCCGACGGACGTCCGGTTCTGGGTGCCGCCGTTCCTGGCCGGCGCGGACACCACGACGATGCTGGACCGGCTGCCGGATCTGGCGGTGGTGCAGCTCCTCTCCGCCGGGGCGGACGCCTGGGCCGGCCGGGTGCCCGCCGGGGTCACCCTGTGCGACGCCCGGGGGGTGCACGACGCCGGCACCGCCGAGTGGGTGGTCACGGCGATCCTCGCCCAGCTGCGCAACTTCCCGGCGCTGGCCCGCGCCCAGGCGCGGCGGGAGTGGGCGTACGACCGGGTCGCGCCGACCGACGAGCTGACCGGCAAGCGGGTGCTGATCGTGGGGGCCGGTTCGATCGGCACGGCGGTACGGGCCCGGCTGGCCCCGTTCGACGTCACCTTCACGCTGGTCGCCCGCAACGCCCGGCCGGCCGAGGGGGTGCACGCGGTGGCCGAGCTGCCCCACCTGCTGCCCGAGGCCGACGTGGTGGTGCTGCTGGTGCCGCTGACCGACGCCACCCGAGGGCTGGTGGACGCCGACTTCCTGGCCGCCATGCCGGACGGGGCGCTGCTGGTCAACGCCGCCCGGGGTCCGGTGGCGGACACGTCGGCGCTGGTCGCGGAGCTGACCTCCGGTCGGCTGCGGGCGGCGCTGGACGTGACCGACCCGGAGCCGCTGCCCGCCGACCATCCGCTCTGGGAGCTGCCGAACGTGCTGCTCACCCCGCACGTCGCCGGCTCGGTACGCGGGTTGCTGCCCCGGGCGTACCGGCTGGTGGGGGAGCAGGTGCGCCGGTTCGCCGCCGGGACGCCGCTGGTCAACACGGTGGTGGACGGCTACTGACGCCGTCGGCCGTGGCGGGTCCGGCGGGTCAGCGGGCGTTCGGCAGGGTCTGCCCGGTGATCGAGACCAGTCGGGGCAGGTCCGCGCCACGGACCGCGGGGAGGGGCAGCTGCTGCCCGTCGGCGAGCCGGACGACGGCCCGGCCGCGTGGGTCGGCGGCCAGCTCGACGACCTGTTCCCAGGGAATCCGTCGGTCCCCCACCAGCGCCCGCAGCCGCAGCTCGCGCGGGTCGGCGTCGGTGCCGGAACGCCAGGCCCAGATCGCGACGGCCAGCGGGACGAGCAGCACCGGCAGCAGGTACCACCGGGCGGCGGCCAGGGGCAGCGCGCCGATGGTGGCGATGACGGCCGCCACCAGGATGGCCTGGTTGTGCCGGAAGCGGATGGTGTCGGCGCGACTCACCCACCGATGATCCCACCCGGGCCCGGGGCGGTTCCGGCCGGGCGGTCGACCACCGGCGCGGCGGAGCGCGGCTGGTGTCGGTGGCGGCCGGCGTGGTGACCGCCGCCGAGAGTCGGTGACATGGGTCACGGTCCAAGGGCATAACCGGTGCGGTGGTAGCTCGTTAGAACGGTAATCCTTGTCGCACCGCCCCGTGTCCCCCCTCACGAAGGCGACCACCGTGCCCTTCGCTCACCTCCTCCGTCGTTCACCCTCCGCATCGGTCGTGTTGTCGGTGCTGGCCGCGTTGCTGGTCGGCACCGCCCTGGCCGGTGTCCTCCCACCACTGGCGGCCACCACGCTTGCCGGTGCCGCCGGGTGCGCCCTGGCCAGCTTCCGGCTGTCCCGACTGACCGCCGCCGCCGGCGGGCGGGACCGGCGGGCTCCGTACCGCCGTCGGGCCGCCGTCCTGCTCAACCTCGCGGTGGTGGCGGCCGGGACGACCGTGGCGGTGCTGCCGCTCACGCCGACGGTACGGCGGGCCGAGGTCGCCGCGGCCGGGCTCGGTGCCGCCACGCTGGCCTACGCGATCGGTCTGCTCCTGCTGCCCGGCCACTCCCGGTTGACGCCCCGGGCCCGGTGGCGGCGTGGGGTGGACGTGCTCGGACTCGGCACCGCCCTGCTCTTCGCCGGCTGGGTGCTGGTCCCGTCCGGCCCGGTGCCACCGGTGGTCCGGTTGGTCACCGTCGTCGGCGCGGGTGGACTGGCCGGGCTGCTGGTGAGCGCGCTGGCCGACCGTCGTCGTCCCGGGGCGGCCCGCTGCCGGGTCGGGGCGGCGGCCCTCCTGCTCGGGCTGGCCGACCTGGTGACGCTGCTGGCCTACCGGGCCCCGGCAGCGGCGCTGCTGACCGCGGTGCCGTTGCTGGTCGGCGGTGCCCTGCTGACCGCCGCCGGGATGGCCCGGGTCTCGGCGGGCGACCCGGGCCATCCGGCCGGTCCGCCGTCGGCCTGGCCCCGGTTGACCGCCCCGGCGGCGGTGGCCACCGCAGCGGCGGCCGGCCATCTGGCGTTCGTCGGCAGCTTCACCCCCACCGCTGTCCTGCTCGGGCTGGCGGTGATCCCGGCGTTGGTGGGCCGGGAGCTGATCTGGGCGACCGACAACCGGCGGTGGGCCGGGCGGCTGGCCGCCCGGGAGGCGTACTTCCGGTCGTTGGTCTCCGGTGGCCGTGACCTGATCCTGGTGCTCGACGACGGGTTGCGGGTCCACTGGCTCTCGGCGGCCGGCGAGCGCTGGTTCGGGTTGCGCCAGGACGAGGTGTGCGGGCTGCCGCTGGCCGACCTGTTGCACCCGGACGACGCGCCGGGCATCCTGACCCGACTGGCCGCGCGGCCGGACGACGGCGTTCCGCCACTGTTGGTGGCCCGGATGCGTACCGATGACGGCGGCTGGCGGGAGGTCGAGTCGACGGTGAGTGACCAGCGTGACGTGCCGGAGGTGGCCGCAGTGGTGCTGCACGTACGAGACGTCGGGGACCGCCGTCGGTTGGAGCGTGAGCTGCGTCGGGTCGCGGCCACCGACCCGGTCACCGGGCTGACCAGCACGCAGGAGCTGCTCCGGGTCCTCGGCGAGCGGGGCGGCACGCCCGGCGCCCTGCTCCTGGTCGACGTGCACGGCCTCGGTCCGGTGCACGACGGACCCGACCCTGCGGCGGACCCCGTCCTGGTCACCACCGTCCGTCGGCTGCGTGACGTGGTCGGCCCTCGGGACCTGGTCGCCCGGTTGTCCGGGGAGGAGTTCGTGGTGGTCACCGACGCCGGATCGGTGTCGGGCTACGCGTTGGGCGAACGGTTGCTGGCCGCGTTGACCGAGCCGTGTCCGGTGCCGACGGGGATGGCCCGGTTGCGGGTCAGCGTGGGCCTGGCCGAGCTGGCCGCCGGGGGACCGCAGGACGTGCTGCGCCAGGCCGGCCTGGCGCGTCGCCGGGCCGTCCAGCTCGGCCGGAACCGGATCGAGTGGTACGACGCCTGTCTGGAGGAGCAACTGGTCCGCCGGCTGGACCTGGAACGCGAACTGCCCGGCGCGGCGGCGCGGGGCGAGCTGGACCTGGTCTACCAGCCGGTGTTGGCGCTGGCCGACCGGCGACCGGCCGGCATCGAGGCGTTGTTGCGGTGGCGCAGCCCGGTGTTGGGCACCGTGCTGCCGGCCGAGTTGTTGCCGGTTGCCGAGGACCTCGGCATGCTGGGTGAACTGGGTCGATGGGTGCTGGACCGAGCCTGCCGGCAGCTCGCCGACTGGTCGGCCGAGGGCCGGGAACTGTGGTTGGCGGTCAACGTCACCCTGGCCGAACTGCTGGCGCCGGATCTGGTGCCCCGGGTGGCGGCGGTGCTGGCCGGACACGGCGTCCCGGCGGAACGGCTGGTGCTGGAGATCGCCGAGTCGAGGCTCGGCAGCGACCTGCCGGCGGTGGTGGCCCGGCTGACCGGGCTGCGGTCGATGGGGGTGCGCACCGCGTTGGACAGCTTCCGGGCGGAGCACGCCTCCCTGGCCCAGCTGCGCCGGTTGCCGATCGACCTGTTGAAGGTGCAGCCGCAGCCGGTCGGGCCGGACGAGGGGCCCCGTCCGCTGATCGACGTGGTGGTGGGCCTGGGGGAGCGGCTGGGGATGACCGTGGTGATGGCGGAGTTGGAGTCCGAGCCGGATGTCGACCGGGCGACGCGGGCCGGCTGCCGGTACGGCCAGGGCTTCGCGTTGGCGCGTCCGGCCACCGCCGAGCGGGTCGAGGCGTACTTCGAGGAGTTCCCGTCGACGTCCCGGTGACCTGATCGGTTCAGTAATTGCTGAACCGGTTCATCTCCCCCGGGGTGGTGCGGTGCTGCCGCGCGGGGTCAGGTGTGCCGTCTCGTCCTGGAACCCGTTCACCTGCTCACCGGCGATGACGGCCAGCAGTTGGCGGGCTGCGTGCGCGCCGTAGGCGGGGATGTCCCGGCCGAGCGCGGTCAGCGGCGGGTGCACCAGTCGGCACAGCGGGGAGTCGTCCCAGGCCACGATGGACAGGTCGGCGGGGACGCCGAGGCCCATCTCCTGGGCCACGGAGAGCCCGGCGATCGCCATCACGTCGTTGTCGTAGATCACCGCGGTCGGGCGTTGGGCGGAGCTGAGCAGCCGTCGGGTGGCGCGGGCGCCCTCCTCGCCGGTGTAGTCGGACCACACGGTCGCCGCCTCGGTGAGCCCGAGCCGGCCGCACACCTCGGCGAAGGCGTCGGTGCGGATCTCGGTGTGCAGCAGCGAGGGCAGCCCGCCGACCCGGGCGATCTTGCGGTGCCCGAGCACGACCAGGTACTCCACCGTTTCGGCCAGGGCCGCCGCGTCGTCCGCCCAGACGCTGGCCAACGTGCCGGTGTGCCCCGGCCCGCCGATCACCACGGCGGGCAGTTGCAGCTCCTCCAGGGCGGGCACCCGGATGTCGTCGGTACGCAGGTCGCAGACGAAGACGCCGTCGACCCGCCGCTCGGCCCACCACCGTCGGTAGACCGCGATCTCGGCCTCCTGGTCGGCCACCACCTGGAGGGTCAGCGCGTACGACCGGGCGGAGAGCTCGGCCTCGACGCCGCTGATCAGCTCCATGAAGAACGGTTCGATGCCCAGTATCCGGGCCGGCCGGCACAGGGCCAGGCCGACCGCGTTGGCGGTGGCGCCGGAGAGCGCGCGGGCGGCGCTGCTCGGACTGAAGCCGATCTCGGCGGCGATCGCCAGGATGCGTTGGCGGGTGGCCTCCGAGACGCCCGGTTGCCCGTTGAGCGCGTACGAGACCGCGCCCTTGGACACTCCGGCGCGTCGGGCGACATCGGCGATGGTCGGCCGCTTCACCGGCGTGTCTCCTCCACTTCTCGCGGCCTGGCAGGCCGTCCCACGGGGCCGGGTGCGCCGGCGGCCCACAGGCTACCGGTGCGTGCTGTGGCCGGTGTTCCCGGCGTGGTCGCGTCGCGTACGCGGCAGGGCCGGTCACTTGCCCGGTTAAGGGTACGGGCCGACGGTGGGGTCGGCGGCGGTCCACCGGCGGGTCGAGCTGCGCAGGAGACGGCTTCACCACGGTTGGCCGCGCCCCGGTGGGCACGCCGAGGTTACCGGTTGACGGCGCTGTTAACCGGCCGTTGACAGGGTGGGGGGTGGCCCGTACGGTGGCCTCACTTATCCGGTTCAGTCGACGTTCCTCGATGTCAGGAGCGTTCCCCTTCATGCGCGGAGGATGAGATGACACGGTCCTGGACCCACTGGGCCCGCGCGGCGACAGCCGGCGCCATCGGCCTGATGATGGTGGCCGGATGTAGCGGTAGGAGCACCACCGACTCGGGCGGCGGGGACGGCCAGGTCACTCTGAAGATCAATTTCTGGGGCGACTTCGGTCTCCAGGACCTCAAGACCAGGTACGAGGCCGACCACCCCAACATCAAGATCCAGCTCAACTCGGGCGAGTACAACGCCCAGCACGAGGATCTTCAGAAGAAGCTCGTCGCCGGCACCGGCGCGGCGGACATCGCCGCGATCGACGAGGGCTTCATGGTCCAGTTCCGCGGCCAGTCCGACAAGTTCGTCAACCTCCTCGACAAGGGCGCCGGCTCCTACGAGAGCAAGTACCTGCCCTGGAAGTGGAAGCAGTCGCTGTCGGCCGACGGCAAGACCCAGATCGGCCTCGGCACCGACGTCGGCGGCCTGGCCATGTGCTACCGCACCGACCTGTTCAAGGCCGCCGGGCTGCCCACCGAGCGCGACCAGGTCTCCGCGCTCTGGCCCACCTGGGACAGGTTCATCGAGGTCGGCCAGCAGTACACCGGCAGGACCAACAAGAAGTTCATCGACTCCGGCACCAACCTGTTCAACCCGATCCTCGGCCAGCAACCGGTCGGCTTCTACACCGACCAGGAGCAACTCCAGATGGAGCAGGGCCCGAAGGTCGCCTTCGACTACACGATCAAGGCGATCCAGGCCGGTCTCTCGGCCAACATGGTCAGCTTCCAGGCCGACTGGGACAAGGGCTTCACCGCCGGCTCGTTCGCCGTCCTCGCCTGCCCGGCGTGGATGCTCGGCCACATCAAGGACACCGCGCCCGGCACCCAGGGCAAGTGGGACATCGCCGCGGTGCCCGGTGGCGGCGGCAACTGGGGTGGCTCGTTCCTCACCATCCCCAAGCAGAGCAAGCACGCCGAGGAGGCGTACCAGCTGCTGGAGTGGTTGATCCAGCCGGAGCAGCAGATCGAGATCTTCAAGAAGGTCGGCAACCTGCCCTCGCAGCCTGCGCTCTACGCCGACCCGGCGATCGCCGAGTTCAAGAACCCGTTCTTCAACGACGCGCCGGTCGGGCAGATCTTCCCCAAGATGGCGCAGGGGCTGACCCCGCAGTACCTGGGCAGGAAGAACGGCCCGACCCGGGTCGCGGTGGAGAACGTCATCACCCGGGTACAGAACAGGACCCTGAAGCCGGACGCCGCCTGGGCGGAGGCGGTCAAGGAGGCCGAGAAGGCCGCCAAGTCCTGACCATGCGGTGAGCGGTGGCGGAGCGGCGCGGCAACGACCCTCCGCCACCGGCCGGCGGCGCGGCGACGAGCAGCTCCGCCACCGGCTGGCGGCGTTCGGCGACGACCAGCTCCGCCACCGGCCGGCCTCCCGGCGCCCCGGACGCAGCCCGACGGCGCCGCTCCCCCCGTCACGTCCTCGGCCCTGGAGTGTGTCCTGTGTCCACCACCCGTGCCGCGCCGCCGTCGAGTCACCGCCCCGACCCGGAGCGCGGCGGCTCCGGGGCCGGCGACCGGTCGCTCGGCTGGCGCAACCGGTTGTACCGCTTCGACATGCGCTACATGCCGTACCTGATGATCGCGCCGTTCTTCCTGCTCTTCGGTGTTTTCGGGCTCTTCCCGCTGCTCTTCAACGGTGTCGTCGCGCTGCGCAACTACCGGCTCGACGACCCGACCCTGCCGTACTGGGCCGGCTTCGCGAACTTCACCCGGCTCGTCGGTGACGAGGACTTCTGGAACGCGCTCTACAACACGTTCGGCATCTTCCTGCTCTCCTCCGTACCGCAGCTGCTGCTGGCGCTGGTGGTCGCCTCGCTGCTCAACCGCAAGCTGCGGGCGCAGACCTGGTGGCGGGTCGGGGTGCTGTTGCCGTACGTCACCCCGATCGTCGCCTCGACGATGGTGTTCAGCGCCTTCTTCTCGCGCAGCTTCGGGATGGCGAACTGGCTGCTCGCCGAGGTGGGCATCGGCGGGGCCGGGGACGCCGCGATCGACTGGCGGGCCGACAAGCCGCATGCCTGGATCGCCATCGCCACGATGGTCAACTGGAAGTGGATCGGCTACAACGCGCTGCTCTACCTGGCCGCCATGCAGTCCATCCCGCGCGACGTCTACGAGGCGTCGGCGATCGACGGCGCCGGCCCGTGGCGGCAGCTCTGGCGGATCACCGTGCCGATGATCCAACCGGTCATCGTCTTCACCGTGGTGCTGTCCACCATCGGCGGGCTGCAACTGTTCACCGAGCCGATGCTGTTCGACCTCAACGCGCAGGCCGCCACCGGCGGGCCGAACGGCGAGTGGCAGACCATCGCCCAGCTCATCTACAAGGTCGGCTGGAAGAACCTCGACCTCGGCTACGCCGCCGCGATGTCCTGGGCGCTGTTCCTGATCATCCTGCTCGTCACCGGCCTCAACACCCTGCTCACCAACCGCCTGTCCGGAGGACGCCGATGAGCGCCCGCAGCACGGCGTGGCCCGGTCACCCGGGAGCGAACGAAAGGAGGCCCGGATGACCGCGGTCGCCCCGCCCCGGCCCGCCGAACCGGCCCGCCGCCACCGGCCCGCCCTGCTGGGGCGGGCGCCGCAGGACACCCCGGCCGGCTTCTGGTCGTACCTGCTGCTGTCGCTGACCTTCCTGTTCGCCGCGTTCCCGCTGTACTGGATGTTCGTCATCGCCACCAGCGACGACGAGGCGCTGGCCAAGCTCCCCCCGGCGGTCGTCCCCGGCAACCGGTTCCTGGTCAACCTGCGCGAGGTCTTCTCCCTCCAGGACGTCTACTTCGCCGCGTCCCTGATCAACAGTTTCATCGTGTCGACGGTGGTGACCGCCTCGGTGCTCTTCTTCTGCTCGCTGGCCGGGTTCGCCTTCGCCAAGCTGCGGTTCCGGGGCAGCAACGCGCTGATGCTCTTCGTGGTGCTCACCCTCACCGTCCCCAACCAGCTCGGCATCGTCGCGCTCTACATCGTGATGGGCAAGCTCGGCTGGAACGGCACCCTGCTGGCGGTCATCGCGCCCGGCCTGGTCACCGCGTTCGGCGTGTTCTACATGCGACAGTTCATCGTCAACAGCGTCCCGGACGAACTGGTCGAGTCGGCGCGGGTCGACGGGGCCACCACCATGCGGGTCTACCGCAGCATCGTGCTGCCGGCGATCCGCCCGGCCCTGGCGGTGCTGGGCCTGCTCACCTTCGTGGCCACCTGGAACGACTTCCAGTGGCCGCTGATCACGCTCAGCGGCACCGACTACCCGACCTCGATGGTGGCCATCTCAGACCTGGCCAGCGGCAACTACGTCATCTACCGGCGGGTGCTCGCGGGGGCGTTGGTCGCCACCATCCCGCTGTTGGTGATGCTCTTCGTCGGTGGCCGGCAGATCGTCCGGGGAATCATGGAAGGCGCGGTGAAGTCGTGAACCGTCAGGCGTTGCACGAGGGCTGGCAGCTACGCGCGGTGCCGGGGCCGCAGGTGCCCGACACCGTCGCCGGTCGGGCGGTGCCGGCCACCGTGCCGGGCTGCGTGCACACCGACCTGCTCGCCGCCGGCCTGATCGACGACCCCTACCTCGACGACAACGAGACGGCGCTGGCCTGGATCGGCCGCACCGACTGGGTGTACGAGACCACCTTCGTCCACCGGCCCGGCGACGACGACCGGGTCGACCTGGTCTGCGCCGGGCTGGACACGGTCGCCACGATCACCCTCAACGACGTCGAGGTCGGCCGCACCGCGAACATGCACCGGTCGTACCGCTTCGACGTGCGGTCGGTGCTGCGGCCCGGAACGAACACCCTCGCCGTCCGGTTCGGCTCGGCGTACCGCTACGCCGAGGAGCAGCGGGACCGGCTCGGCGACCGGCCCAACGCCTACCCGGAGCCGTTCCCGTTCATCCGGAAGATGGCCTGCAACTTCGGCTGGGACTGGGGGCCGACGGTGGTGACCGCCGGGATCTGGCAGGAGATCGGGCTGCACGCCTGGTCCACCGCCCGGCTCGGCACCGTCCGTCCACTGGTGACGGTCGTCGACGGCGAGGGGCGGGTGGAACTGCCCGTCGAGGTCGAGCGGGCGACCGACACGCCGCTGACCGTCCGGGCCGAGGTCGCCGGCGTGGCCGGCGAGACGACCGTCCCGGCCGGGCAGCGCACGGCCGTGCTGACCCTCACCGTCGCCGACCCCGACCTGTGGTGGCCCCGGGGGTACGGCGACCAGCCGCTGTACCCGCTGGCCGTCACCCTGCTGACGGCGGACGGCGACACCCTGGACACCTGGTCGCACCGGATCGGCTTCCGCGCGGTCCGCCTGGACACCACCCCCGACGCCCACGGCACCCCGTTCACCCTGCACGTCAACGACGTGCCGGTGGTGGTCCGGGGGGTCAACTGGATCCCCGACGACGCGTTCCCCACCCGGATCACCGCAGACCGGTTGGCCCGGCGCTTCACCCAGGCCGCCGACGCCAACATCAACCTGCTCCGGGTCTGGGGCGGCGGCCGGTACGAGTCGGCCGACTTCTACTCCCTCGCCGACGAGCGGGGCCTGCTCGTCCAGCAGGACTTCCTGTTCGCCTGCGCGGCGTACCCGGAGGAGGAACCGTTCGGCACGGAGGTCGAGGCGGAGGCGCGCGAGCAGGTGACCCGGCTGGCCGGCCACCCGTCGCTGGTGCTCTGGACCGGCAACAACGAGAACATCTGGGGTTGGCACGACTGGGACTGGCAGGAGCCGCTGGCCGGGCGCACCTGGGGGCGGGGTTACTACCTCGACCTGCTGCCCCGGGTGGTCGGTGAGTTGGACCCGACCCGCCCGTACTGGCCGGGCAGCCCGTGGTCGGGCAGCGAGGCGATCCACCCCAACGACCCGGCGCACGGCACCACCCACATCTGGGACGTCTGGAACACCGACGACTACACGAGGTACCGCGAGTACGTTCCCCGGTTCGTCGCCGAGTTCGGCTACCAGGCGCCCCCGGCGTACGCGACGTTGCGGCGGGCGATCTCCGACGAGCCGCTCGCCCACGACTCGCCGGGGATGGCCCACCACCAGAAGGCGGCCGACGGGGACGCGAAGCTGCGGCGGGGCCTGGACGCCCACCTGCCCGCCCCGGCCGACTTCGACGACTGGCACTACCTGACCCAGCTCAACCAGGCGCGGGCGATCCAACTGGGGGTGGAGCACTTCCGCTCCCACCGGGACGTCTGCACCGGCGCCATCGTCTGGCAGCTCAACGACTGCTGGCCGGTCACCTCCTGGTCGGCCGTCGACGGCGACGGCCGGCGCAAACCCCTGTGGTACGCGCTGCGCCGGGCGTACGCCGACCGGCTGCTCACCGTCCAGCCCCGTGCCGGCGGGCTGGCCCTGGTGGCGGTCAACGAGACCGGCACCCCGTGGCGGGCCCCGGTGACGGTGACCCGGTCGACGCTGGCCGGCGAGCCGAGGGCGAAGACCTCGTACGACCTCGACGTGCCGGCGTACGCGGCGGTGACGTTGCCGCTGCCGGTGGACCTGGCGGTGCCGGAGGAGGCGCGCCGGGAGCTGCTGGTCGCCGCGGCCGGTGGCACCGCCGAGCGGGCGCTGTGGTTCTTCGCCGAGGACCGGGACGCGCAGTGGCCGGCGGCCCGCTACGAGGCGACGGTGGAGCCGGTCGACGGCGGCCAGCGGGTCCGGGTGGTCGCCCGTACCGTGCTGCGGGACCTGACCCTCTTCCCGGACCGGCTGGACCCCACCGCCGAGGTCGACGCGGCCCTGGTCACCCTGCTGCCGGGGGAGTCGGTCACGTTCACGGTGACCGGCGGTGCGTCGCTGGACCCGGCGGCGCTGACCAGCCGCCCGGTGCTGCGCTGCGTCAACGACCTGGTCGACGCCGACGGGTCGGCCCCGCCTCCGGCGGGCTGATCCGGCCGGGCGGCGGATCGACGCCCTCCTCCCATTCGGCGGGTGGGAGGACGGCGTCGATCCGCCCCTTGACAACCCTCGCCAGTTCGACAAAGGTCGATGCACATCGGTGCGGCGGCGCGCTCCTTCCCCTTTCTCAGAAGGGCAGCCGCGATGTCGCCTGCGTTCACCCGCCGTCACCTGCTCCGCCTCGGCGGGGCCACCCTCGTCGTCGCCGGCAGCACGGGTCTCGGCCTGCCCGCTCTGGCCGCCAACACCGTCACCGCCGACCTGGTGATCTACGGCGCCACCTCGGCCGGCATCATGGCGGCCGTGCAGATGCGCCGGCTGGGCGGCAGCGCCGTGATCGTCGAACCGGGCCCCCATGTCGGCGGCCTGACCACCGGCGGGCTCGGCTACACCGACAGCGGCACCAGCGCCGCCATCGGCGGTCTCGCCGGGGAGTTCTACCGCCGGGTGCACGCCCGATACCAGGGCACCCCGGTCACCCCCGACTCGCCGATGCGGCTGGTCTTCGAGCCGCACGTGGCCGCCGAGGTCTTCGACGACCTGCTCACCGAGCACGCGGTCCCGGTGTACCTGGGCGCGCGGCTGGGCACGGTCCACCGGACCGGTGACCGGATCACCGGGCTGGTCGCCGACAACGGGCAGCTCTTCGCCGGCCCGATGTTCCTCGACGCGACCTACGAGGGTGACCTGATGGCCGCCGCCGGGGTGTCGTACGTGGTCGGTCGGGAGGCCAACACCGAGTACGGCGAGACGATCAACGGGGTGCAGCTGCGCGGGGCGCACCAGTTCACCCTGCCGGTCGACCCGTACGTGGTGCCGGGCAGCCCGGCCAGCGGCCTGCTCCCCGGCGTCTCCGCCGATCCGGTCGCGCCGAACGGCACCGGCGACGACCGGATCCAGGCGTACAACTTCCGGATGTGTCTGACCCAGGCCGCCGGCCGGATCCCGTTCCCGAAGCCGGCCGGTTACGCCGCCGCCGACTACGAGTTGCTGCTGCGGTACGTGGCGGCCGGGTACACCGGGCCGTTCTTCACCACCCAGAGCGTCGGCGGCGGGAAGACCGACTCGAACAACAACGGGGCGTTCTCCACCGACTTCATCGCCGCGAACTACGCCTACCCGGCGGCGACCTGGGCGCAGCGGGAGAGCCTGATCGCCGACCATCGGACGTACCAGCAGGGGCTGATGTGGTTCCTGGCCAACGACCCCCGGCTGCCGGCGTCGGTCCGGGCGGGCACCGCCGCCTGGGGCCTGGCCGCCGACGAGTTCACCGCCACCGGCGGCTGGCCACCCCAGCTCTACGTCCGCGAGGCCCGCCGGATGGTCTCGGCGTACGTGATGACCGAGCGGGACTGCCGGGGCAGCGTACGGGCCGCCGACGGGGTCGGGCTGGCCAGCTACACGATGGACTCGCACAACTGTCAGCGGGTGGTGGTCGGCGGGGTGGTGAAGAACGAGGGCGACGTCCAGGTCGCGGTGCCCGGCCCGTACCCGATCAGCTACCGCTCGATCGTGCCCACCGCGGCCCAGTGCGCCAACCTGTTCGTGCCGGTCTGCCTGTCGGCCACCCACATCGCGTTCGGGTCGGTCCGGATGGAACCGGTCTTCATGATCCTCGCCCAGTCCGCCGCGACGGCGGCGAAGCTGGCGCTCGACGCCGGGGTGCCGGTGCAGCAGGTGGACGTCGCCGCCCTCCAGACCCGGCTGCGCGCCGACGGGCAGATCCTGAGCTGGCCGCCCACCGCCGAGGGCGAGATCGTGGTGGACAACCGGGCGGCCGGGGTCACCCGGGCCGGCGTCTGGGTGGGCAGCACCGCGATCGGCGGCCACTGGGGGCCGGACTACGAGCACGACGGCAACACCGGCAAGGGCGTCAACCGACTGCGCTTCACCCCGTCCCTGCCGACGGCCGGAAGCTGGGCGGTCCAGCTGCGCTGGACCGCCGACCCGAACCGGGCCAGCAACGTCCCGGTCGACGTGGTGCACGGCGGTGGGGTGACCACCCGGGTGGTCGATCAGCGCACGTCGGGCGGGCAGTGGGTGTCGCTCGGGACGTATCAGTTCGCGGCGGGCACGGCCGGCAGTGTGCTGATCCGCACCGAGGGCACCGACGGGTACGTGGTCGCCGACGCGGCCCGTTTCGTGCCGGCCTGACCCCACGCGCTGCGGTACCGAAGCGGGAGTCACGAACCACGCGACGGGTGAATTGAAGGATTTCGCAAGTGCTAAATTCTTCATGACTCGACCGGAGGGGTGTGCCATGTCGGTGCCGCTGTACCAGGCCAAGGCGGAGCTGTTCCGCACCCTCGGGCACCCGGTGCGCATCCGGGTGCTCGAACTGCTCCAGGACGGCCCGAAGCCGGTCCGCGACCTGCTCGCCGTCATCGAGGTCGAGCCGTCCAACCTCTCCCAGCAGCTCGCCGTGCTGCGCCGGGCCGGCCTGGTCACCTCCTACCGGGACGGCCCGCTGGTCATGTACTCGCTCAGCACCCCCGACGTGGCCGACCTGCTGGCCGCCGGGCGGCGCATCCTCGGCACCGTACTCACCGACCGGGACGCCCTCCTCGACGAACTCCGCGCCGATCCGGCCGGGCCGGGCCGGTGAACATCGCCGCCATCGGCGACCGGGTCCTCGGCCTGCTCCCCGACCGTGCCGACTGGCAGGCGGTACGCCGCTCGCCCCGGCGGGACCTGGTCGCCGGGCTGACCGTGGCGGTGGTGGCCCTGCCGCTCGCCCTCGCCTTCGGCGTCACCTCCGGGCTGGGCGCCGAGGCCGGGCTGGTCACCGCCGTGGTCGCCGGGGCGGTGGCGGCTGTCTTCGGCGGCTCCCACCTGCAGGTGTCCGGCCCCACCGGGGCGATGACCGTGGTGCTGGTGCCGGTGGTGCAGCAGTTCGGGACGACCGGCGTGCTGATGGTCGGCGCGCTGGCCGGGCTGCTGCTGATCGCCCTCGCCCTGGCCCGCGTGGGCCGGTACGTCCGCTACCTGCCCACCCCCGTCATCGAGGGCTTCACCGCCGGCATCGCGGTGGTCATCGCCCTGCAACAGCTACCCGCCGCGCTCGGCGTGACCGACGCGCACGGCGACCGGGTCTGGGCCGTCGCCGCCGACGCGGTCGTCCGGTTCGCCGTACACCCCCGGCCGGTGGCGTTGGCGGTGGCCGTCGGCGTCGCGGCGCTGATGCTGCTCGGTGCCCGCTGGCGGCCCGGCGTGCCGTTCTCGCTGCTCGGGGTGGCCGCCGCGACCGCCCTTGCCGAGGCAGCCCCGGTCGACCTGGCCCGGATCGGCACCCTGCCGCAGGGGCTTCCCGCGCCGTCGCTGGGCTTCCTCGACCTCGGCGCGGTCGGGGTGCTGCTGCCCTCGGCGCTGGCGGTGGCCGCGCTCGCCGCATTGGAGAGCCTGCTGTCGGCCACCGTCGCCGACGGGATGACCGTCGGGCAACGGCACGACCCGGATCGGGAACTGTTCGGCCAGGGCCTGGCCAACCTCGCCGCGCCGCTGTTCGGCGGCATCCCGGCCACCGCGGCGATCGCCCGTACGGCGGTCAACGTCCGCGCCGGGGCGTCGTCGAAGCTGGCCGCCCTCACCCACGCCGTGGCGCTCGCCGCGATCGTGCTCGCCGCCGCCCCGCTGGTCGGCCGGATCCCGCTCGCCGCGCTGGCCGGGGTGCTGCTCGCCACCACGGTACGGATGATCGAGGCCGGTTCGCTCTGGGCGCTCGCCCGTGCCACCCGGGGCGACGCGCTGGTGCTGGTGCTCACCTTCGTCGTCACGGTGCTGTGGGACCTGGTCACCGCCGTGGCCGTCGGGGTCGCCGTGGCGGTGGTGATCGCCCTGCGGGCGGTGGCCCGTACCGCCCGGCTGGAACAGGTCCCACTCGACCGGGGTGAGCACAGCGCCGAGGAACACGCCCTGCTGGCCGAGCACATCGTGGCGTACCGGCTGGACGGCCCGCTCTTCTTCGCCGCCGCGCACACCTTCCTGCTGGAACTCTCCGAGGTGGCCGACGTCCGGGTGGTCATCCTGCGGATGTCCCGGGTGTCGGCGCTCGACGCCACCGGTGCGCACGTGCTGGGCGACGCGATCCGGCGGTTGCGGGGCCGGGGGATCACCGTGCTGCTCTCCGGCATCACCCCCGACCACGACCAGGTGCTCGCCACCCTCGGGGTGGCCGACGAGCTGCGCCGCGACGGGCTGGTCTTCACCGACACCCCGGCGGCCATCGCCCACGCCCGGGAGCTGCTCCGGGGCCCGGTCGCCGCCTGAGCCGTGTCGCTCAGCGCCCTCGGTGGGTCGCCACGATCACGCGCAGAGCGGTGAACTCGTGTACGTGACGCCGTTGTAGACCACCTCGCCCACCGCGCAGATCGTCGAGGTGTCGCCGTAGAGCTGGTCGCCGTAGTACTGGGTGCCGGTGCCGCCGTACCACGGGGTCGTCTTGCGCGGGCTGTCCCGGTAGGCGGTGACCTTGACGCTGCTCGGGCTCACCCGGTTGTTGATCCGGCCCCAGTTGGTGCCGCAGGTGGGGCTGTAGCGCAGCTCCACCACCGCCAACGTGGTCGCGCCCTTCACGATGTACGCCGGCTGGTTGGTCGCGTTGCGGGCGTCGGCGGAGCAGCCGGTGTTGCTCGGGTCGGTGCCGTCGCAACCGGTGGTGGTGCAGCCGACGGCGCTCGCCGGGCTCGCCACGAGCAGGCTCGCGGCGACCAACGCGCCGGCGGCCACGGCGGCCGACGTCCGGCGAACGGCTCTCGGCGTACGGGGTGCGAGTGTCATCGTTCCTCCGATGTGGATGGTCGACTCCCGGGCGGGGAAGTCGTCTCCCATCTCTACCTTCCGTAGGCGGTCGTCTCTACGCTGTGTGGCGTCGGACAATCAAAAGCCGGTGTTGGTCAATCAATCCGAGGAGTCACGGATGGCCCGGGCGGAACGCCCCCTCGATCCCGACGCCGACCCCGTGCAGGCCTTCGCCGCCGACCTCCGCAGGCTGCGCGAGCAGGCAGGCCGGCCCACCTACCAGGCGCTGGCCCGGCGGGCACACCGGTCGTCCAGCTCCCTGTCGGAGGCGGCCGGCGGCCGGAAGCTGCCCACCCTGGACACCACCCTGGCGTACGTCCGGGCGCTCGGCGGCGACGAGCGGGCCTGGGCCGAGCGGTGGCGGCAGGTCGCGGCGAGCGTGCCCGGGGCGACGACCGGCGGGCCGACCGCTTCCGTCGCCGACGACGGCAAGGGGCTGCCCAGCGCCGACCGGCCGCCCACCGTCGAGCGCCCTGCTGCCGATCGACCGTCCGCTGCCGACCGGCCGCCTACCGCCGACCGGCCGCCTACCGCCGACCGGCCACTTACCGTCGACCGGCCACCTGTCGTCGACCGGCCGCCCGGAGGTGCCGGTGGGACGGCCGACCCCGGGGCGCTGCCGCCTCCGGCGCGGCCCGGTCGGTTCCGGCACCGGCTGCTGCTCCCCGCCGCCGGGGCGGGCCTGCTCCTGGCGCTCGCCGTCGGGTTGGCCTCGGCCGGTTGGCGTTCCGCCGACCGGACACCGGTGCGGTCGACCCCGCCGGCCGGGTCGGTGACCCCGCCACCCGTCGCGTCCGCCCCGGTCGTCGAGGTGCGTGACGGGGCAGACCCGAAGGACGCCGGTTGCGCCGCCGACCCTGCCGTGGCGACCGTGGACAGCGCGGCGGTGCTGGTCGACGAGCGGGTGGTCGGCCTGGTGGAGCTGCGCTACTCGCCGGTCTGCGGGGCGAGCTGGCCCCGGTTCATGCCGGCCCCGGCGGGCACCCCGACCGTGCCCCGGCCGGCCCGGGTGGTGCTCACCGTCACCGACGGCGACACCCCGGCCCGCAGCCGTGACTTCACCATCGACTACGCCGGCATCTCGGCCTACGGCAACCTGCTGACCAGCACCCGGACCTGCGTCTGGGCCCAGGTGCGGATCACCGGGGACGGCTGGGCGTCACCGCCGGGCCGGACCGGCTGCTACCGGGGCGCCACCCAGGTCCGCCCGATCCCCTGAGGCCGACGCCGTGTGCCGGATCACTCATCTGACTGGCCGGCAGACTCGAGTCGTTCGGACCCTGCCGACGGTGCGTCGAACTTCGGATCGTCCTGGGACGAGATGGCGGTGGAGACCAGGCTTGCCGCCTCCGGCTGTACGGGGAGGACGTCGTCGGGCGTGCGCAGCCGGGGCGGGGCGGGCATCCACGGCTTCAGGTTCTGGATGATCTGTTCGTAGAAGTCGTCGATGGCATTCAGCACGGAGTCGATGAACGCGCCCCGACCGCTGCCGCGCTTGGTGCCCGCCGTGGTGCTCTGGGCGACCCGGAAGGCGCGCAGTTCGCGGGACGGATCGGTGATCAGCGTGGTGGGCTCCTCGCGGACCCGACGCAGGAGATCCGTGGCACCGCCGCCCCGGGCATGCATGGCGAACGCCTCGATCCGTACGGCGTCCGGCGCGTCCTCCAATTGGCGGACCAGCCAGTTCACCCTCGTCGTCGGCCGGCCGGAGCGGGGGGCGTCCACATCGACATGGCAGACGATCTGCCCGGCCCGCAGGTCGGCCATGACCTGAAGCGCTCCGACCGCACCGGGAATCCTGATGCTGCCGGTCAGGGTTCCGGTGCTGACGAGCTGGTTCACCAGCGACTGGGTGCGACCGGCCGGATCGGCGAGATCCCTCCGGCTCAGCGCGGGGGTGACCTCGGTGCCCAACTGTCGGCCGAGACGAAGGCAGGCATAGCGGATCAGCGCGTCGAAGCGACCGGCCACCTCCGCCGCGCCGCTGTCGTTGGCCCGTAGGGTCCCGGCGGATACGCCGTCACGTACCTGCACCCACGCCGGTCCCATGTCGCTGAACTCCAGCGCGCCCGAGCGGGGGTGCTCCAGGTACCTGATCAGCTCACCGAGGACCCACGCCTGATCCGGGTCGGCGACGCCGCGATACTCCTTCTGGATCACCGCCTGGGTCAGGATCTCGGTCCAGGGCAGGTGGTACAGGGCGACCTTGCGTAGCTTCCGGCGATCGACGGTCGTCGGATGCTGACCCGGGACGGGGGCGATCTCGTTGGAGATCGTGATGAGGGCATCGAAGCCCTGCTCCCGAGCGATGTCGAGGTACGCCTCCAACTGCTCGGTCCGCAGCGTGTTGCTGCCGGTCTTCACCTCGACCAGCGCGGTCCACTGCCGTTGCCCTCGAGTGACCCGGATCAGGCCGTCCGGAAAGAGTTGCTGGGTGCCGAGCTTGAAGGGCACCTCGATGAAGGTCTGCACCGTCCCGGCCGGCGCTCCGAGGGACTGGGTCAGGACGCGCCCGAACTCCCGTACCGCGCTCATCACCGCCAGCAGGGCGGAGGTCGCCCGCCGCTCCTGTTCCTCTGCGCCGTTGATGCCTGAGGTGGGGATCAGGCGGGCAGCGAGCCAGGTCTCCTCTGACATGCGATGACTCCTCGTGAAGGCGGTGGTACGAGAAGTTACTCGGCGAACCGGGGAGAAACCGGCGCGACTGTGGGCGCGAACGAACGGAAGAAGCTGCCGAGTCGGGCGTCAGTCGATCCGCCCGGCCGGCTGCGGCTGTCGGACGGAGATGTCGACATCATCACTTTGCTCCTTGACGACACTTCTGTCCGGTAGCCGACTGCGCCCAGCCAGCGAAGCACGATGATGGCTCGACGGGTCGGGGTGGCCTGAGGGGCGCTGCTCTACGCCGGGCCGACCGTCCGAACGCGAGGCCGCCCGACGGCATGCGGAACTCGCTCGGGCGGCAACTCTCGCTGTCCGTTGTTGTGACTACGGCGCTGCACTGGGCCGGCGCGGACCCGGCGGGGGAGCAGGTGGCCGCCGTCGAGGGCGACTACCTGCACTCGCGCAGGTAGTCGGCGGTTGATCCACTCGTCGTTGGCGATGTAGCGGTGTCCCGGTCCGGGGATACCGCTACATCGCCGACATGGAGACGGTCACCTGCCCCGGCCGGCCCCTCCGGTCACTCCGGAACCCGGCGGTACGCGCCGTCGCTGGCCGAGGTGGCCATCGAGGCGTACGCGCGCAGCGCCGCCGACACCGGGCGCTGCCGGTCGACCGGGGTGTACGGCTTGTCCCGCTTCTCCTGCGCCACCCGGCGGGCCTCCAGCACGTCGTCGGGCACGTTCAGCTCGATCGACCGGGCCGGGATGTCGATGACGATCTCGTCGCCGGGCTCGACCAGCGCGATCAGCCCACCCGAGGCGGCCTCGGGGGAGGCGTGCCCGATGGACAGCCCGGAGGTGCCGCCGGAGAACCGGCCGTCGGTGAGCAGCGCACAGGACCGGCCCAGCCCACGCCCCTTGAGGAACGAGGTGGGGTAGAGCATCTCCTGCATGCCGGGGCCGCCCCGGGGGCCCTCGTAGCGGATCACCACGACGTCCCCGGCGACGATCTCCTTGGCGAGGATCGCCGAGACGGCGTCGTCCTGCGACTCGTAGACCTTGGCCGGGCCGCGGAAGGTCAGGCACTCCTCGGGCACCCCGGCGGTCTTCACCACGCAGCCCTCCGGCGCGAGGTTGCCGTGCAGGATGGCCAGCCCGCCGTCGGCGGTGTAGGCGTGCGCGCGGTCCCGCACGCAACCCTCGGCGGCGTCGGTGTCCAGCGACGACCAGCGGTTGGTGGTGGAGAACGGCTCGGTGGTACGCACCCCGCCGGGCGCGGCGTGGAACAGTTCGACCGCCTCCGGCTTCGGCGAGCCGCCCCGGACGTCCCAGTCGGTGAGCCACTGGGCCAGCGAGGGGGAGTGCACGGCGTGCACGTCGCGGTGCAGCAGGCCGGCGCGGTCGAGTTCGCCGAGGATGGCCGGGATGCCACCGGCCCGGTGCACGTCCTCCATGTGGTAGTTCGGCGAGTTCGGGGCGACCTTGGCCAGGCAGGGCACCCGGCGGGAGACGGCGTCGATGTCGGCGACGGTGAAGTCCAGCTCGGCCTCGCGGGCGGCGGCGAGCAGGTGCAGGATCGTGTTGGTCGACCCGCCCATCGCCACGTCGAGGGCGACCGCGTTGTCGAACGCCTTCCGGTTGGCGACGTTGCGGGGCAGCACGGAGGCGTCGTCGTGGTCGTACCAGCGCTTGGCGATCTCCACGACGGTGCGGCCGGCCTCGACGAAGAGTGACCGGCGCGCGGCGTGGGTGGCCAGCGTCGAGCCGTTGCCGGGCAGGGCCAGGCCGATCGCCTCGGTGAGGCAGTTCATCGAGTTGGCGGTGAACATGCCGGAGCAGGAGCCGCAGGTCGGGCAGGCGGAGCGCTCGATCTCGCCGAGCTGGTCGTCGGTGACCGCCTCGTTGGAGGAGGCGATCATCGCGTCGATCAGGTCGATCTTGGAGTGCACCACGCCCTCGATCGCCACCGTCTTGCCGGCCTCCATCGGGCCGCCGGAGACGAAGACGGTCGGGATGTCGAGTCGCAGCGCGGCCAGCAGCATCCCCGGGGTGATCTTGTCGCAGTTGGAGATGCAGACCAGGGCGTCCGCGCAGTGCGCGTTGACCATGTACTCCACCGCGTCGGCGATCAGCTCCCGGCTGGGCAGCGAGTAGAGCATCCCGCCGTGGCCCATGGCGATGCCGTCGTCCACGGCGATGGTGTTGAACTCGCGCCCCACCCCGCCGGCCTCGGCCACCGCGTCCGCGACCAGGCCACCCATGTCCTTGAGGTGGACGTGACCGGGGACGAACTGGGTGAAACTGTTCGCGATGGCGACGATCGGCTTGCCGAAGTCGTCGTCGGTCATCCCGGTGGCCCGCCAGAGGGCCCGGGCGCCGGCCATCGTCCGACCGTGGGTGGAGGTCCTCGACCGCAGCTCAGGCATGGGTACCAGTGTTGCACCGTCCGGCCGGTGGCCCCCACCGCGCACGGCGTGTCCCAACAGTTGCACACCCGGTACCCCGCGGCTGGTGCCGATCCGGCACAGTGAGGTCGTGCGTTTACCCCCGGGCATGGTCGCCGTGGCGGTGCTGAGCGGCCTGCTCGCCGCCGCCGCCACCGCGCTGCTGGCCGACTCGGCGCGGCGGCGTGGCGGACCGCACCGCCAGGCGCACCTGCTGTTCGCCCTGGCCGCCGTGGTCGCGCTGGTCACCCTGGTCGTCGGGTCGGTCGCCCTGTTCGGCGCGACCGAGCACTGGGCCCACCAACGGGGCCGGCGGATGGGCTGGGCGTCGCTGATCTCGATCGGCACCGCGCTGAGCGGGCTGGCGTTCTGCGCCGGCCTGCTCCGGCTGCCCGGCGCGACGGTCGCCCGGGCGGCCGTCGCGCGGCTGCTGCTCGACGGATTGATCGTGGCGACCGCGATCTGGTTCGTCGGCTGGGTGCTCTTCTCCGCACCGACCCGGCTGCTCGGCGCGACGACGCCGACCGCCTGCCCGGCCATCCTGCTCGCCTCGGTGACCGCGGCGCTCACCGCCGGTCTCACCGGGATCGTGGTGGCCCGCGCCGACGGCCCCCGGGCCCGCCTCGCCGTGCTCGGCGTCGGCATCACCGCGACCACCACCGGCGGCCTCGGGGTGGCCGCCGGGGTGTGCCAGGGCGGGCACGGGATGGCGCTTGTCGGCGCCGCGCTGCTCGCCGTCGGCCTGCTCGCCGGGGCGCTCGCGGTGCACCGGGTGGACGCCCCCGGCCAGGTCGACATCGACCTGATCCGGCGCGACGGCAAGTACGCCTTCATCCCGATGTTCGCGATGGCCGGCTCGGCGATGTACCACCTCGTGCAGGGTGGCCGGTTCGACGCGCTGGGCATCGTCGCCGGCAGCCTGGAGGGGTTCGCGCTGGTCGCCCGGCAGTACCTCACCCTCAACGACGTCCGCCGGTACGCCGCCCGGCTGGCCGAACGGGAGGCGCACTTCCGCGAGCTGGCCCACACCGATCCGCTGACCGCCCTGGCCAACCGGCGCGGCCTGCTGCGGGAGATGCAGCGCTGCGCCGACGAGGGCGCCGACTGCGTGCTGCTCGGGCTCGACCTGGACGGCTTCAAGAACGTCAACGACATGCGCGGCCACGACGTCGGTGACATGGTGCTGGCGGAGGTGGGCCGGCGGCTCAGGGGCAACCTGCGCCCCGGTGACCTGGCCGCCCGGCTGGGCGGTGACGAGTTCGCGGTGCTGATGCGGGGTCGCCCCGCCGATGCGGACGTGGTGGCCGAGCGGCTGCTGGGGGTGCTCAGCCGGCCGTACGACCAGGTGGGCGGGGCGGTCTTCCTCTCGGTCAGCATCGGGGTGGCCGGCCAGGGCGGCGAATCGGACGTGGTCGGGCTGCTGCGCCACGCCGACCTGGCCCTGCGGTACGCCAAACAGCGCGGCAAGAACCGGATCGAGCGCTACGACGGCAGCTACGACCAGTTGCTGACCCGGCGTACCCGGCTGGAGCACGAGATGCGCGGCGCGATCGAGCGCAACGAGCTGCGGCTGGCCTTCCAGCCGGTGGCCTCGCTGCCCTCGGTCCGCCCGGTGGGCGCCGAGGCGCTGCTGCGCTGGCACCACCCCGAGCTGGGCAACATCCGGCCGGACGAGTTCATCCCGCTGGCCGAGGAGTGCGGGATGATCGCCAAGCTGGGGGCCTGGGTGCTGCACCAGGCGTGCTGGCAGTTGTCCCGCTGGCTCGCCGACGGCCACGACGTCTGGGTGTCGGTCAACGTCTCCCCGCGTGAGCTGCACGCCCCGGAGTACGTGGTGCAGGTGGCCGAGGCGCTGCGCGCCCACCACGTACCGCCGCAGCGGCTGGTGCTGGAGGTCACCGAGCACGCCGTCGCCACCGACCTGGACGAGTTGATCCGCCGGCTGACCGCGCTGCGGCGGACCGGGGTGCGGATCGCGCTGGACGACTTCGGCGCCGGGTACTCGTCGCTGGGGCAGCTGCGCCGGCTGCCGATCGACATTCTCAAGATCGACCACAGTCTGGTCGCCGAACACGAGCCGGTCCGCCCGGTGGGCCGGGACGGGCCGGCCTTCGCCCCGATGGTCGACATCGTCATGCGGCTGGGCCACCAGCTCGGCATGGAGGTGATCGCCGAGGGGGTCACCACCCCGACGGAGCTGGCCGCGGTGGTCGCCGCCGGCTGCCGGTTCGGCCAGGGCGCGCTCTTCGGCTGGGGGGTGCCGGCCGAGCACCTGGAGGCGATGCTGGAGGCGGCGACCTCACCGGGGGCCCGCCCGGCGTCGGCCCCGCCGGCACCACCGCCCGCGCCGCTGCGGACCACCCCCTCGCCGCTGCTGCCCCGGCTGCGGTCGCACCCACCGGCGTCGCCGCCCACGCCCGCCCCGCGACCCCCGCAGCAGGAATCTGCGCAGGCCGGGCCGGTTGACGAGGCTCCCACCGGAGACGGTGTCCCCCGTTCGTGAACCAACATGTGGGATCAGTTGACTCATCGCGTGAGATGCGTCAGGCTTGGCCCATGTCGTCGAACCGGTCGCTGCGAGTACTTACCTGAGCGCACTCTCCCGCTGTCGAGAGTGCGCTGGCCCCGTGCATCTGCACGAGGGCCGTTTTTGTTGCCGTCGGAACCACCGGGGCGCCCAGCCGCCCTCCGCCGCACCTGTCGTAGCAGCTCCACACACTCCAGCCGAAGGCCTGAACCGCCATGACGAGACCCACGCCAGAGACCCTCGCCCACTCCGCCCGGCGGGCCCGCACGGTCACCGAGCCGGCCCGCGACGCCGACCCCACCACCCCGCCGCGCGCCGCCGCCGCTGCGGCCACCCCGGCGGTACGACCGTCCGGGCCGGCCCCGGTCTCCGGCGCCGGTTCGCTGGTGCGGTCTCTTGAGGCGCTCGGCGTCGACGTCGTCTTCGGCATTCCCGGCGGGGCGATCCTGCCCGCCTACGACCCGCTCTACGACTCGACGGTGCGGCACATCCTGGTCCGCCACGAGCAGGGCGCGGGCCACGCCGCCACCGGGTACGCGCAGGCCACCGGCCGGGTCGGGGTCTGCATCGCCACCTCCGGGCCGGGCGCGACGAACCTGGTCACCCCGATCGCCGACGCCTACATGGACTCGGTCCCGATCGTCGCGATCACCGGGCAGGTGGCCCGGCCGTTGATCGGCACGGACGCCTTCCAGGAGGCGGACATCCAGGGCATCACCCTGCCGATCACCAAGCACAACTTCCTGGTGCAGACGGCCGAGGAGATCCCGCAGGTGCTCGCCGAGGCGTTCCACCTGGCGGCGACCGGGCGTCCCGGGCCGGTGCTGGTGGACATCCCCAAGGACATCCTCCAGGCGGCGACCACCTTCACCTGGCCACCCACCCTGGACCTGCCCGGCTACCGGCCGACCCTGCACCCGCACGGAAAGCAGATCCGGGAGGCGGCCCGGCTGATGGGCGGCGCTCGCCGACCGGTGCTCTACGTCGGCGGCGGGGTGCTCAAGGCCGGCGCGACCGAGGCGCTGCGCCAGCTCGCCGAGCTGACCGGCATCCCGGTGGTGACCACCCTGATGGCGTTGGGCGCGTTCCCCGACTCGCACCGCCAGCACCTGGGCATGCCCGGCATGCACGGCACCGTCGCCGCGGTCTACGGCCTGCAGAAGGCCGACCTGATCGTGGCGCTGGGGGCGCGGTTCGACGACCGGGTGACCGGCCGGCTGGACTCGTTCGCCCCGGACGCGACGGTGGTGCACGCCGACATCGACCCGGCCGAGATCGGCAAGAACCGGCACGCGGACGTCCCGATCGTGGGTGACGCCAAACACGTCATCGACGAGCTGATCGTGGCGGTGACCGGTGAGCAGAAGGCCGGCCACCGCGCCGACCTGGGCGACTGGTGGACCCAGTTGGACGACCTGCGCGAGCGGTACCCGCTGGGCTACGACGAGCCCGCCGACGGCACCCTCTCCCCGCAGTACGTGATCAAGCGGCTGGGTGAGATCGCCGGCCCGGACGCGATCTACGTGGCGGGTGTCGGCCAGCACCAGATGTGGGCCAGCCAGTTCATCTCGTACGAGAAGCCGGGCACCTGGCTGAACTCCGGCGGCCTCGGCACCATGGGCTACGCCGTCCCGGCGGCGATGGGCGCGAAGGTCGGCCGGCCGGACACGGTGGTCTGGGCGGTGGACGGTGACGGCTGCTTCCAGATGACCAACCAGGAGCTGGCCACCTGCGCGCTGGAGGGCATCCCGGTCAAGATCGCCCTGATCAACAACGGCAACCTCGGCATGGTCCGGCAGTGGCAGACGCTGTTCTACGAGGGGCGCTACTCCAACACCGAGCTGGGCACCCACAAGCACCGCATCCCGGATTTCGTCAAGCTGGCCGAGGCGCTCGGCTGCATCGGCCTGCGCTGCGAGAACGCCGACGACGTCGACAAGACGATCGAGGCGGCGATGGCGATCACCGACGCTCCGGTGGTGATCGACTTCGTGGTCGGCAAGGACGCGATGGTCTGGCCGATGGTCCCCGCCGGCACCAGCAACGACGAGATCCTGTTCGCCCGGGGCGTCCGCCCGGCGTTCGACGAGGACGACATCTGATGAGTGCCCGATTTCCCGTGACCGTGCGGTGGCACGGCGCGACCGAGCGAAGCGAGACGGTGGCATGACCCTGCACACCCTGTCCGTGCTGGTGGAGAACAAGCCGGGGGTCCTGGCCCGGGTCTCCGGCCTGTTCTCCCGGCGCGGGTTCAACATCGACAGCCTGGCCGTCGGCGAGACCGAGAACCCCGACGTCTCCCGGATCACCATCGTGGTCAACGCCGACTCGTCGCCGCTGGAGCAGGTCACCAAGCAGCTCAACAAGCTGGTCAACGTACTCAAGATCGTTGAACTGGACCCGCAGGTCTCGGTGGCCCGGGAGCTGCTGCTGGTCAAGGTCCGTGCGGACCGTGCCGCCCGGACACAGGTGTTGGAGACGGTCTCCCTGTTCCGGGCCCGGGTGGTCGACGTCGCGCCGGACACCCTCACCGTCGAGGCCACCGGCACCCCCGACAAACTCGACGCGTTGCTGCGCGACCTGGAGCCGTTCGGGATCAAGGAGATGGTCCAGTCCGGCACGGTGGCGATCGGGCGCGGCTCGCGTTCGATCACCGCCGGCCCCGCGCTACGCGCCGCCTGACCGCGCGCCGCCCGTCTGCCACCGCACACAGTCCACGACGGTCCGACGAGACCGCCGTACGAAAGGGAAGTCAATGAGCGTTGAGGTGTACTACGACGACGATGCCGACCTGGGCCTGATCCAGGGCCGCAAGGTCGCGGTGATCGGGTACGGCAGCCAGGGCCACGCCCACGCGTTGTCGCTGCGCGACTCCGGTGTCGACGTGGTGATCGGCCTGCCGGCGGGCTCCAAGAGCCGGCCGAAGGCCGAGGAGCAGGGCCTGCGGGTGCTCACCCCGGCCGAGGCGTCGGCCGAGGCCGACGTGATCATGATCCTGGCCCCGGACACCGCCCAGCGGACCATCTACGCCGAGTCGATCGCCCCCAACCTCGCCCCCGGCAAGGCGATCTTCTTCGGTCACGGCTTCAACATCCGGTACGGCCTGATCACCCCGCCGGCCGACGTGGACGTGGCGATGGTCGCCCCGAAGGGCCCCGGCCACCTGGTCCGCCGCCAGTACGTCGACGGCAAGGGCGTGCCCTGCCTGGTCGCCGTCGAGCAGGACGCCAGCGGCAACGCCTTCCCGCTCGCCCTGGCGTACGCCAAGGGCATCGGTGGCACCCGGGCCGGCGCGATCAAGACCACCTTCACCGAGGAGACCGAGACCGACCTCTTCGGCGAGCAGGCGGTGCTCTGCGGTGGCGCGGCGGCACTGGTGCAGACCGGTTTCGAGGTGCTCACCGAGGCCGGTTACGCCCCCGAGGTGGCCTACTTCGAGTGCCTGCACGAGCTGAAGCTCATCGTCGACCTGATGTACGAGGGCGGCATCGCCCGGATGCGCTACAGCATCTCCGACACCGCCGAGTACGGCGACCTCTCCCGGGGCCCGCGCGTCGTCGACTCCCGGGTCAAGGAGGAGATGCGCAAGATCCTCGGTGAGATCCAGTCCGGCGAGTTCGCCCGCGAGTGGGTGGCCGAGGACGAGGCCGGCCGGCCGAACTTCGCCAAGTGGCGGGCCGAGGGTGCGGCGCACCCGATCGAGGAGACCGGTCAGAAGCTGCGTTCCATGATGAGCTGGGTGGACCGCCCGCTCACCGAGACCGCCTGACAGACGACGGCCCGACACCCGGGCCGCCACCCGCACTGTCCCGCGGCCCGATGCCCTTCCCGGCATCGGGCCGTGGTTGGTTCGTGCCGGCGTCGCCACTGTCGGTTGGTGCCGGCGTGGTTGGTCCGTGCCGGCCGTGGTTGGTCCGTGCCGGCGTCGGGCCACGGTCGGTTCGTGCTGGCGTCGGGCCGTCGCCCTGAAGGCCGGGCGGGGCGGAGAGCTGCCCGGCCCCGCCGGTCGCCCCGGGGTCAGCTGCGCACGGGGTTCACCTGCCGGGATGAGGTGATCGACGCCTCATCGGGGCTGGTGCGGGCCGCCCGGTGCCATCGGCGCGGATGAACGGGGGATGACCGGCGTGCGACAACGCTGTGTGAGGGCCCTCACCCCCTAGTCCGGGACATGGTGGCCGAGGTGCCCCCTACGATCTGTGAATAGGTGCGTGACCGGCACCTGACGGCCCACGGCACGGATCGGCGCAGGGCGCATCGCAGCGCCCGGTCGCCCCGGCCGACCTAATACGACGTCTACGAGGACCGATGAATCCTGTCGTACTGATCGCCGAAGAACTCGCTCCCGCCGCCATCGAGGTGCTCGCGCACGACTTCGACGTACGCCACGTCGACGGCACCGACCGCCCGGCCCTGCTCTCCGCGCTGGCGGAAGCCGACGCGGTCATCGTGCGCAGTGCCACGCAGATCGACGCCGAGGCGATCTCCGCCGCGCCGCGCCTGAAGGTGGTCGCCCGGGCCGGCGTCGGGCTGGACAACGTCGAGGTCCCGGCCGCCACCGCGCGGGGCGTCATGGTCGTCAACGCCCCCACCTCCAACATCGTCTCCGCCGCCGAGCAGGCCGTCGCGCTGCTGCTCGCCGTCGCGCGGAACACCGCCAGCGCCAGCGCCGCGCTGAAGGCCGGGGAGTGGAAGCGGTCCAAGTACACCGGCGTCGAGTTGCAGGGCAAGACCGTCGGCGTGGTCGGCCTCGGCCGGATCGGCGTGCTGTTCGCGTCCCGCATCGCCGCCTTCGGCACCCGGCTGATCGCGTACGACCCCTACATCCAGCCGGCCCGCGCCGCCCAGCTCGGCGTCCGCCTGGTGGGGCTGGAGGAGCTGCTGCGGGAGGCCGACTTCATCTCCATCCACCTGCCGAAGACCCCGGAGACGGTCGGCCTGATCGGCGAGAAGGAACTGGCGATCGTCAAGCCGGGCGTCCGGATCGTCAACGCCGCCCGGGGCGGGCTGGTCGACGAGCAGGCCCTGGCCGACGCGATCGCCGAGGGTCGGGTCGCCGGTGCCGGCGTCGACGTGTACGCCAAGGAGCCGTGCACCGCGTCGCCGCTGTTCGCCTTCGACAACGTGGTGGCCACCCCGCACCTGGGCGCCTCCACCCACGAGGCGCAGGACAAGGCCGGCCTGGCCGTGGCCAAGAGCGTCAAGCTGGCGTTGCAGGGCGAGTTCGTGCCGGACGCGGTGAACGTGCAGGCCGGCGGCGTCGTCGCCGAGGACGTCCGACCGCTGCTGCCGCTGGCCGAGAAGCTGGGTCGGGCGTTCACCGCCGTGGCCGGTGGGGTGGCCGCCAGCGTCACCGTCGAGGTGCGCGGCGAGATCGTCAACCACGACGTGTCGGTGCTCAAGCTCGCCGCCACCAAGGGGCTGTTCAGCTCGGTGGTCGAGGAGCAGGTCACCTACGTCAACGCGCCGCACCTGGCCGCCGAGCGGGGGGTCGAGGTCGCCCTGGCGACCCAGGCCGAGACGGTGGACCACCCGAACCTGGTCACCGTGCGGGGTGCGCTGCCCGACGGTCGTACGGTCAGCGTCTCCGGCACGGTCGCCCACACCGGCGCCCGGGACGTCCTCAAGCTGACCGAGGTGGACGGTTTCGACGTGGAGATCGGCGCGGAGGGCATCCTGCTCTTCCTGCGCTACGCCGACCGGCCGGGCGTGGTCGGCACCGTCGGCACGCTGCTCGGTGAGGCCGGCATCAACATCGCCGCGATGCAGGTGGCCCGCCGTGAGGCCGGGGGCGAGACCCTGATGACCCTCACCGTCGACCAGGCGCTCGGGGCGGAGCTGCTCACCTCGGCGGCCGACTCGATCGGCGCGACCGCCGCCAGCGCGGCGGACCTGCGCGACGAGTAGTCCCACCAGCACAGCACGCGGAGGGCCCGGCCGTACGGTCGGGCCCTCCGTCGTCCTCGCCCGGCGCTGCCGGACGGCGGTGACTGCCGGGTGCCGGTCAGCGGGCAGCGCCGGATGGCGGTGACTGCCCGGGGAGCCGGGCGTCGGTCAGCGGGCGGTGCGGGACGGCGGTGGATAGACCGAGCCGTCCTGGGGGTCGAAGAGCATCAGGTCGTACTCGCCGGCCAGCCGCTCGATGTCCAGCAGCACCTGGTCCTCGCAGGTCGGGACGAGGTTCAGGGCCACGTGGTCGGCGGCCGCGTGCAGCGGCGAGACCTCCCAGGGGGTGCCCTGATGGGCGGGTCGGTCGGGATAGGAGGCGGTGATGGCCCGGTAGAAGCCGACCACCCGGGGATCCGGATACCGCTCGCCGTGCTGGCCTTCGCGGCACCGTCGCACCGCCGCCCGGACGTCCTCCGGCGTGGCCCCGTCGTGGAGGGCCCACACGCTCAGATCGAAACTCACGGCGGACAGCGTGCCATCATGCGTTCACCCGGGCGACACTGACCCGCCGTGATTCCCGCAGCTAGTTGGAGTGTCCGGAGAACACAGTCCGCTGTGGAGCCTCTTGCGTCGAGTTGCGTCGATTCGCTACCGTACCGGTGCGGTCACCGGAAAGTCGAGGCGTCGGCCCGTCTTCGGGTGACGAGGTCGAACGCCCGGCCGCCGGTCCGCACCCCTCGAATGCGCGAGCCACGCGCACTCGTCGTTGACCGGCCCCCACGGTCGTTGCCGAGACCGTGGGGGCCGATCGCTGGCCCGTCGACCGCGCCACCCCGTGGACCCCCTCCACAGGTCGGCCGACGCGCCTCGGCACCGCTCAGCGGCGCCGGTGGGCGAAGAGAGCCTGATAAGCCGAGTCGGTGCGGAACCACGACAGCCCCACCGGACCGGCCGCGTACAACGCGGTCGCGTAGGCGTCGGCCACCGCCAGATCCGGCCCGACCACGGTCGCGGCGACCAACTGCCTGGCCGGTTCCCCGGTGTGCGGGTCGACCACGTGCCCCTGCCGGCCGGTCACCCCGGAGGTGCCCACCGCGCCGGCCGTCATCTCCAGCACCAGCGGGGCCCGCCGGCCGTCGGTCGGGTGGTGCACCGCCACCCGCCACGGGCCGCCGTGCGCGGCGTGTCCGCGTACCGTCAGGTCGGCGCCGGAGAGCACCGCGTAGTCGGTGATGCCGGCGGCGCGCAGCCGGGCCGCGGCCCGCTCCACCGCCCAGCCGTTGAGCAGGCCGCCGGGGTCGAAGCCGCCGGGGACCGCCCAGGCGTCGAACCAGCCGTCGGTGGCGGCCCGCATGGCCGCGCAGCGGTCGACCAGGTCGGTCAGCGGCGGGTACGACTCGGGGCTGATCTCGCCGCGCCGCAGCCGGGAGACCAGGCTCTCCGGCCGGTTCGGTCCGTAGGTGAGGTCGATGGCCCGCAGTTCGGCGACGGCGTCGCGCAGCGCGTCGCCGACCACCCGCCGGCCCAGGTGCTCGGGGGCGTTGAGCAGGAGCGAATACTCGGCGGTGCCGGTCCGGACGGAGTGCTGCACGGCGATCCGGCCGCCGGGTGTGTCGCCGGGCCGGTCGAGGCGGTGGCTCTGGGTGCCCAGGCGCAGGTCGGGGCGGCGTCGGGAGAACGACGCCTGGTCCACCCAGCGGTTGCGCGGTTGCTCGTCCAGTCGGCCTGGCCCCTGCTGCTGCTCGGTCCGCATCACACTGCTCCTTCGCCGACGGTGCCGCATCGTCGCGGCCGGTCCGTCCCGGGCTCCACCACCCGTCCTGCAACGACCCTAGGCAGTGGAGATGACCGCACCATGAATGCCGCCTGGGAGCCTGCTGAGCATTTCGCCGTCCCAGATCATGGAAGGCCTGTACCGGGAGCCGGGACAGCGACGTACCGTGCACGACAGCGGACGAGGTGAGGAGCGGTAGGTGGCACGGATCGCGGTGGTGGCCGGGGACGGGATCGGACCCGAGGTGGTCGCGCAGGCGCTCAAGGTCCTCGACGCCGTGCTCCCCGGGGTCGAGACCACGGAGTACGACCTCGGCGCGGCGCGGTACCACCGTACCGGTGAGGTGCTGCCCGACTCCGTGCTGACCGAGCTGGCCGGCCACGACGCCATCCTGCTCGGCGCGGTCGGCGACCCCACCGTGCCGCCCGGCGTGCTGGAGCGCGGCCTGCTGCTGAAGCTCCGCTTCGCCTTCGACCAGTACGTCAACCTGCGCCCGTCCCGGCTCTGGCCGGGGGTGGCCGGCCCGCTGGTCAACGTCAAGCCGGGCGAGGTCGACCTGGTCGTCGTCCGGGAGGGCACCGAGGGTCTCTACGCGGGGGCCGGCGGCAGCCTGCACCGGGACACCCCGGCCGAGGTGGCCACGGAGGAGAGCCTGAACACCCGGCACGGGGTGGAACGGGTCATCCGGGACGCCTTCGCCCGCGCCGGTCGCCGGGAGCGCCGCAAGGTCACCCTGGTGCACAAGACCAACGTGCTCACCCACGCCGGCTCGTTGTGGGCGCGCGCGTTCGCGGCCGTCGCCGCCGAGCACCCCGACGTCACCACCGAGTACCAGCACGTCGACGCCGCCGCCATGTTCCTGGTCACCCAGCCCCAGCGGTACGACGTGGTGGTCACCGACAACCTCTTCGGTGACATCCTCACCGACATCGCCGCCGCGGTCACCGGGGGAATCGGGCTGGCGGCCAGCGGCTGCATCAACCCCACCGGGGCGTACCCGTCGATGTTCGAGCCGGTGCACGGCTCGGCGCCGGACATCGCCGGCAAGGGGATCGCCGACCCGGTGGCTGCCGTGCTCTCCGCCGCGCTCCTGCTCGACCAGCTCGGCCACGCCGACGCCGCCGCCCGGGTGACCGGAGCGGTCGCCGCCGAGCTGGCCGCCCGGAAGTCGGGCGTACCGATGCGCACCGACGAGGTGGGGGACCGGCTCGCCGCGCACGCGGTGGCCTGACCCCACCCCGGGGGCGGAGCTATCCACTGAACGACCGTTCGGGGTAGGTTTCTGGTTATCAGCTCGGTGCGTGGTTCCCGCGCGCCGTCGACTCGCCGGGAGGTCAGCGCGATGAGCGGTGGTGACATGCTCGATTTCGAGATCCGTCCGAATCCCGCACCGGTACCCGCCGCCGAGCGGGCCGCCCTGCTGGCCGACCCGGGCTTCGGCCGGGTCTTCACCGACCACATGGTGACCATCCGGTACGCCGACGGCAAGGGTTGGTACGACCCCCGGATCGAGGCCCGTGCGCCGATCCCGATGGACCCGGCGAGCGCCGTCCTGCACTACGCACAGGAGATCTTCGAGGGGCTGAAGGCGTACCGGACGGCCGACGGATCGGTCACCATGTTCCGGCCGGAGGCCAACGCGGCCCGGTTCATCGCCTCCGCCCGGCGGCTGGCCATGCCGGAGCTGCCGGCGGAGCTGTTCGTCGAGTCGCTGCGCAGGCTGGTCGAGATCGATCGGGACTGGATTCCCGAGGGTGCCGACGCCAGCCTCTACCTGCGGCCGTTCATGTTCGCCAGCGAGGTCTTCCTCGGGGTCCGTCCGGCCAACGAGTACCTCTACTGCGTCATCGCCTCGCCGTCCGGTGCCTACTTCGCCGGTGGGGTGAAGCCGGTCACGGTCTGGGTCTCCCCGGACTACACCCGGGCGGCCCCCGGCGGCACCGGTGCGGCCAAGTGCGGCGGCAACTACGCCGCGTCGCTCTCCGCCCAGGCGGAGGCGATCGAGGCCGAGTGCGACCAGGTGGTCTTCCTGGACGCGGTGGAACGCCGCTACGTCGAGGAACTGGGCGGCATGAACGTCTTCTTCGTCTACGACGACAACACCGTGGTCACCCCGCCGCTGACCGGCACGATCCTGCCCGGCATCACCCGGGATGCGCTGCTCGCCCTGGCCGCTGCCTCCGGGCATCAGGTGGTGGAACGCCCGATCAGCTTCGCCGACTGGCAGGCCGATGCGGAGAGCGGCCGGCTGCGCGAGGTCTTCGCCTGCGGCACCGCCGCGGTGATCACCCCGGTCGCCCGGGTCCGTTTCCCCGGCGGCGAGTTCGTGATCGGCGGCGGCGAACCGGGTCGATCCACCACGGCGCTGCGGGAACAACTGGTGGCGATCCAGCGCGGTGAGGCGCCCGACCCGCACGGCTGGGTACAGCGCGTCCTCTGAATCACCGCCCGGTTCCGCCGTTCCGCCGTTCCGGCAGGTCGCGTAGTTCGTGCTCGCTGATTCGTTCCCGACCGGCGGCGGGGTTCACGCCGAGTTTCGCCGTTCAAGCTTCCGGTGTTCCGGTGTTCCGGTGTTCCGGTGTTTCCGGCATCCGTGCCGCCGTTGGCTCGTGTCGTCGCTCCTGGTCCGGCGTTGTCGCGGCACCGCGGCCGGGGTGGTTCGGTCCCGGCCGCGGTGGTTCGGCCGCTGCTCAGGTAGTCACGTCTGCATCCTTTAGAGCTGATGACGTAAACGAGTCACTCGTAGTCCGCCATTGACGCTGGGGAGCCGGGAGCCGGGAGCCGGGAGCCGGGAGCCGGGAGCCGGAGCCGGAGCCGGAGCCGAGGGAACGGGGGAGCGGGGGGCCGGGGGAGCGGGGGGCCGGGGGAGCGGGGGGCCGGGGGAGCGGGGAGCCCGCAGTATGCGGCTCGGGCGGGCAGCGGGTCCTCGTCGTCGTCGTCGGCACCTGTGAGTCGTTGACGTCATCAGCTCCATAGGACGCACCTGGGTATCTGGTGGCCTCCCCCTGCGGCGTGCTACTCCAGCAGGTGGTCGCGGAGGGCGGTGAGTTGGGCGTCGGTGACGCCGGCGTGCCGCAGGTAGTCCTCGACCGAACCGTGTCGCTGGCGGAGTTCGTCGAGGAAGAGCGACATCGCCTCGGCGGGGGAGCCCAGGAACGGCGCGGGGGGCTGCTGGGCGTCCGGCACGGTCTCTGCCAACCAGGCACTGAACCGTTGGGACGCCTCGGTGCTCAGCGCGTAGTCCTCGGCGATCTGGTCGTCGCTGACGCCGAGCACCGACAGGGTCAGCGCGCAGACGATGCCGGTGCGATCCTTGCCCGCGACGCAGTGCACCAGCACGGGCGCGTTGGCGCTGTCGGCGATCAGGCCGACCGCCTCGGCCAGTCCGGCGGTGCCGGTCTCGGCGAGGTCGGCGTACCGGTCGGCGAGGTAGCGGGCCAGGCTGGAGTCCGGCTCGTACGTCTGTTGCGCCCAGTCGGCGTGCTCGGGGTGGACGTGCCGGTAGGAGAGGCCGTCCAGGTCGGGCACCCGGCCGTCCCGGTCCACCTCGAACGGGCGGCGCAGGTCGATCACGGTACGGATGCCCAGGGCGCCGAACGCCTCCCGGTCGGTGCCGTCGATCCGGTGCGGGGAGTCCGACCGGTAGAGCCGGCCCCAGCAGACGGCACGACCGTCGTGGCCGGGGTAACCGCCGACGTCGCGGAAGTTGAACATCGCGGAGAACGGGATACGGCGGCTGTCTTCGATGGGGTTCACCCGGACACGGTAACGGTCGGCGGGGCGTGTGTGCGCCCCCACCGACCGTGCCGTTCGATCGACTACCGTGCGGTTCCCGGGGGCAGGTTGCCGTAGGTGTCGTCGTAGTAGCCGCCCAGCTTGTCCCGGTAGGCCGAGTCGCTGTGGCTGTTCTCGTCGTACTCGGGAGCGGCCTTGATCTGGTCCCTGGTGCGGTCGACGTGGACCTTCCGGTCGTCGTGGTCGACCTGGTTGACGGTGCCGGCCGGGAGCATCACCTTCTTGCCGAAGATCCACGGCCCGGTGTCGACGACCAGGTAGCTGCCGCCGACCTCGTGGCTCGCCTCGTCGATCTTGCCGATGCCGCCGTCGGTGGCCTCGACCTTGTAGCCGACCAGGTCGGCGTCGGCGACTCCGGCCTCGTCACGGTAGGTCCACGGGCTGAACGCACCGGCGGGGGCACCACCGGGGATCGCTCCCTGGCCGTCGTCGACCATCGGGGCGGTGGTGCCGTGCGTGGTGTGCGGATCGAGCCTGTCCATGGGAACTCCTGCCTCGACTGTCGCAGTCGTTATCGGAGAAAAGTGCTTCGTGTCCGCATCTGGGGTACCCGGCTGGCGTGCCGCGCACACCCCGTCCCGACATGTGGATTCTTCCTCCCAAAACCGGAGTGGGGTGGCAGAGTGGCGACCGTGACCAGCTCCGCCCGCATTATTGGCAGCTAGCGCGCCGGCCTCCCCTCTGCCGAGCGCGCAGACCTCCCGCATCCGCGGGGGGTCTTTTTGTTGCCCCGAAGGTCCGAAGAAGGGACTCGCGATGACGTTCCAGGTCTACGACACCACGCTGCGCGACGGCGCCCAGCGCGAGGGGCTCAGCTACTCGGTGATCGACAAGCTCGCGGTGGCCCGGCTGCTCGACGAGTTCGGTGTCGGCTTCATCGAAGGCGGATGGCCGGGCGCCGTGCCGAAGGACACCGAGTTCTTCCGCCGGGCGGCTACCGAGCTGAACCTGCGGCACGCCCTGCTCGTCGCCTTCGGCGCCACCCGTAAGGCCGGGGTGGCCGTCGCCGACGACCCGCAGGTGCGCGCGCTGCTCGACGCGCAGACCCCGGCCGTCGCCCTGGTGGCCAAGGCCGACATCCGGCACGTCGAACGCGCGCTGCGCACCACCGGCGCGGAGAACCTGGCGATGGTCCACGACACGGTCACCCATCTCGTCGCCGAGGGGCGGCGGGTCTTCGTCGACGGCGAGCACTTCTTCGACGGATACCGGCACGACCCCGGGTACACCGCCTCGGTGGTCCAGGCCGCGCTCGCCGCGGGGGCCGAACGGTTCGTGCTCTGCGACACCAACGGCGGGATGCTGCCGTCCCAGGTGACCGCCGCGATCACCGACCTGACCGCGCGGACCGGGATCGCCCCGGAGCTGTTCGGCATGCACGCCCAGAACGACACCGCCTGTGCGGTGGCCAACACGATCGCGGCTGTCGAGGCAGGGGTCCGGCACGTCCAGGGCACCGCCAACGGGTACGGCGAACGCCCCGGCAACGCCGATCTGTTCGCCGTGGTCGCCAACCTCCAGCTCAAGCTCGGGCTGCCCGTCCTTCCCGACGGCTGCCTGGAACAGATGGTGCGGGTCTCGCACGCCATCGCCGAGATCGCCAACATCGCCCCCGACACCCACCAGGCGTACGCCGGGGCCGCCGCCTTCGCCCACAAGGCGGGGCTGCACGCGAGCGCGATCAAGGTCGACCCGTTGCTCTACAACCACGTGGACCCGTCGGTGGTGGGCAACGACATGCGGATCCTGGTGACCGAGATGGCCGGCCGGGCCAGCATCGAGCTGAAGAGCCGTGAGCTGGGCCTGGACCTGGCCGACCATCCGGACGCCGTGTCGAAGGTGACCGCCCGGGTCAAGGAGCTGGAGGCGGGTGGCTGGTCGTTCGAGGCCGCCGACGCGTCGTTCGAGCTGCTGGTCCGCTCCGAACTGCCGGACGCCGCCCCGGTGCGGCCGTTCGCGCTCGAGTCGTACCGGGTGCTGGTCGAGCACCGGGAGGACGGCGCGGTGGTCTCCGAGGCCACCATCAAGATCCGGGTACGCGGTGAGCGGGTGATCGCCACCGCCGAGGGCAACGGGCCGGTCAACGCCCTCGACGAGGCGCTGCGGGTCGGGCTGTCCCGGCACTACCCGGAGCTGCGCCACTTCGAGCTGGCCGACTACAAGGTGCGCATCCTGGAGGGCACCCACGGCACCGGCGCGGTGACCCGGGTGCTGGTGGAGACCGCCGACGGCACCGGCCGTGACTGGACCACCGTGGGCGTGCACCCCAACGTGGTCGAAGCCTCCTGGCACGCCCTCGTCGACGCCCTCACCTACGGCCTCGACCACGCACCGGTCTGATCTGCCGCCCTTGGCTTCAGGGGGTGGGGAGGCGTAGGGCGGCCAGCACGGCGCGGTGGTCGGTGGCGGGTATCTGGTGGACGGTGACCGCGTGGACGGCGATCCGGCGGTCGACCAGGACGTGGTCGATGGTCACCGGTGGAATCGGATCGCCGTCGTACGGGCCCCACGTGCCCAGCAGCCCTGCCCCGACAGCGTCGGCGGCGTCCACGTATCCGCTGGCCAGCAGGGCGCGCAACGGGGAATGGTCGAGGGTGGCGTTGAAGTCCCCGGCGAGGATGCCGAGCTGACCGTCCGGGGTGGCGCGCGGCTGGGCCGCCAGGTCGGTGCGCCACTCGCCGACCACCTCGACCGACCACGGTGCCGCCGGGTGGGCCGACTCCACCCGTAGCGGAGGTGCGCCGGGTACCGCCACCGTTGCGTACGCCTGGGTGAACGCGAACCCGGCGTTGCGCCGGAAGCCGCCGCCGGAGAGTGGGAAACGGGCGTAGAGCCCGGAGCCGGTGGTGCCCACCTCGGGGTTGAGCTGGTGGTGGGGGAGCAGGTCGGCGAGGCCGGCCCGGTCGAGGGCGTCCTGCGCCGCCGGGGTGAACTCCTGCACGGTGAGCACGTCCACCTCGTGTCGGCGGACCAGCGCGACCAGGGTGGCCGCGTCGGCACTTCCCTTGAGCAGGTTGGCGGTGAGTAGCCGCAGCTCAGGCCCCCCGGCCGCCGGCTGTCCGGCGGGCAGCGCACGGGGTGCCACCGCCCCGACCAGGGCCAGTGCCGCGACCGTCGCGGCCACCGCCGGCCACCGGCGTCGCAGGGCGAGGGTCAGGGTCAGCGCCAGCAGGCTCCACCCCGCCACGTACGGGGTGAAGGCGAGCGCCTGCACCAGCGGGCCCCGGTCCATCCCCGCGAGGCGGACCACCGCCCAGGCGAGGCCGGGTGCCACCGCCAGCCAGCAGATCAGGGTGGCGGCGGGGCGTCGGCCGATGGACGACGGCACCGAGATCAAGAGCACGGCGGCCAGCCTAGTGGCCGATGCCGTTCCGCAGTGACTCCGAGCCGATTCATGAATGGGTGAGAGTTCATCTTTCGCAATTGTCAACATCATTTCCGTGATGGTGAAACGGGTTGGTCCGCTATTGACGCTCCGCTTTCCCTGGTGCTACGTTCCTCCTCGTTGAGGTGCCGCAACAGAGCGTAGTAATACCAGCTCAGGACGGTTGGAAGTGCTGCTCTTTCAACATTTCTGCTCGGGTGGGAGTTCTTCTGCCCGCGTCATTTCCGGCCCGTCCGCACCAGACCCATCCGGCTCGCCGAACGGTGGGCCGGCCGTATCGCCACGGTCACAAAAGGGAGACCTGTCATGGCCACATTCTTCAGGCGTAAGGCGGCGGCGGTGACGCTCGGCGTCCTGGCGCTCACCCTGGCCGGCGGCGGGATCGCCGTCGCGCAGCCGGCAACCAAAGCCCCGGCCGAGGTAGCTCAGCCGGGGGCGGAGCGGGCCGGTGCCACCGGGCAACCGCCCGTGACGGCGGCCGAAGCCCAGCAGGCCCGTACGGCGCTGAAGGCCTCACTCGCCCCGCCGGCCTCGGGTTCGGTCGCCTGGGCGGTCGTCACCAGCGGTGGCACCCTGCTCCAGCACTCCGGCAACGTCGTCTCGGCCACCAAGTACGGCGCCGGGCAGTACCAGGTGCTGCTCGACTACAGCGTGGTCGGGAAGGCGTTCCAGGCGACCATCGGCACCAACGACCAGTTCAACGTGCCGCCGCCCGGCGAGATCTCGGTCGCGCCCCGCAACCAGACCCCCAACGGGGTGTTCATCCAGACCTACACCTCCGGCGGGTTCGCCGCCGACAAGCCGTTCCACCTGTTCGTCGCCAACTGACGCGCCCATCGACGGTGCCGGCCCCCAGCCCGGGGGCCGGCACCGTCCGCTGTGGAACACGCGCGTGCGGCGTCACCGACGCGACAGGTGGCTCCTGCCGCCCCGCGCCGTTGCCGCCTCCCCGGGCGGGTCGTCCCGATCCGGGTGGGAAAGGGCCCGCCAGGGGCTCAATTTCCGACGTTTGCCTGCCCGCCGCCCCGGGAAGCAAGCACCGTGACGGACATCTCGGACACCCTGGCCAGCCTGCCCAGCCCGGTCGAAGCCGACGCGGCGGGCGCCGAGTTGGAACAGACCCTCTTCGAGGTCAGACGCGTGATCGTCGGGCAGGATCGGCTCGTCGAACGCCTTCTCACCGCGCTGATCGCCGACGGCCACTGCCTCCTGGAGGGGGTGCCCGGCGTGGCCAAGACGTTGGCCGCGCAGACCCTCGCCACCGTCGTCGGCGGCACTTTCACCCGCATCCAGTTCACCCCTGACCTGGTCCCCTCCGACATCGTCGGCACCCGGATCTACCGGGCCTCCACGGAGAACTTCGACGTCGAACTGGGCCCGATCATGGCCAACCTGGTGCTCGCCGACGAGATCAACCGGGCCCCTGCCAAGGTGCAGTCCGCGCTGCTGGAGGCGATGGCCGAGCGGCAGGTCACCATCGGGGGCCGGAGCTGGCCGGTGCCGGAGCCGTTCCTGGTGCTGGCCACCCAGAACCCGATCGAGTCCGAGGGGGTGTACCAGCTCCCCGAGGCGCAGCGCGACCGCTTCCTCATGAAGATCGTGGTCGGCTACCCGAGCGACGCCGACGAGTTGGCCATCCTCTACCGGATGAGCAGTGACCGGCCCCACCCGCGCCGGGTGCTCGACCCGGTCCGGCTCCGTGAGTACCAGCGCCGGGCCGCACACGTCTTCGTGCACCACGCGCTCGCCGAGTACGTGGTGCGGCTGATCCTGGCCACCCGCGACCCGGGCCGCTTCGGGCTGCCGGAGATCGCCCCGATGCTGGCGTACGGGGCGAGCCCCCGGGCCACCCTCGGCCTGGTCGCCGCCGCCCGCGCCCAGGCGCTGCTGCGGGGCCGCGAGTACGTGCTCCCCGAGGACGTCCGCGAACTCGCGGTCGACGTGCTCGCCCACCGGCTGGTGCTCTCCTTCGACGCGGTCGCCGACGGGGTCTCCGCCGAGGCGGTGGTGCACCGGCTGGTCCAGGCGGTACCGCCGCCGGTGCTCGCCACCGGCCACCCCGAGTACACGCCCGACCTGGCGGCGGCGTGAGACCCCCGAGCACACCGGCGCACGCCGAGCCGGCGCTGGCCGACCTCGCCCCCGAACAGCGGCTGCGCCGCCTCGAACTGACCATCACCCGTCGGCTCGACGGGCTGCTCCAGGGGCAGCTACGGGGCCTGCTGCCCGGCCCCGGCAGCGAACTCGCCGGCAGCCGCGAGTACCGCCCCGGCGAGGACGAGGTGCGTCGGATGGACTGGGCGGTCACCGCCCGCACCACCGTGCCGCACGTACGCGAGGTCGACGCCGACCGGGAGCTGACCACCTGGCTGTTGGTCGACGCCAGCCCCAGCATGGAGTACGGCACCGCCGAGCTGGACAAACGAGAACTCTCGGTGGCCGCCGTCGCCGCGGTCGGCTTCCTCACCGCCGGCACCGGCAACCGGCTCGGCGCGCAGGTGCTCAGCACCGGCGGGCTGCGCCGGTTTCCGGCCCGCAGCGGGCGTACCCACCTGCTGAGCCTGCTCCGTGCGCTGCTGCACGCCCCCCGGGCGGGCGTCGAACCGACAGCCACCCCCCAGGCAGACCCCGACCTGGCGGGGGCCCTCACGGCGGTGCAACGGGTCGCCGTCCGGCGGGGGCTGGTCGTGGTGGTCTCCGACTTCCTCGACGGGCTCCCCGACGACCACGACGCCCCGGCGCCCTGGGAGCCGGCGCTGCGCCGCCTCGCCGCCCGGCACCAGGTGCTCGCGGTCGAGGTCACCGATCCGCGGGAGCTGGAGCTGCCCGACGTCGGTCTGATCACCCTGGTCGACCCGGAGACCGGTCGACGGCGCGAGGTCTGGACCGGTGACCCGGCGCTGCGCCGCCGGTACGCCAGTGCCGCCGCCGCCGAACGCGCCCAGGTGGCCCGGGTGCTGCGCCGTAGCGGGGCCGGCCACCTGGTGTTGCGTACCGACCGGGACTGGACCGCCGACATCGTGCGGCACGTGCACGTCCAGCGGCGGCTGGCGGCGGCACCCGCCGCCAACCGGGGAGGTGTCGCGTGAACTGGCAGTCACCCATCCGGCTCCTGCTGCTGCTCGGGGTGGCCGCGCTGGCCGTCGGCTACCTGCTGATGCAGCGGCGACGCAGCCGGTACGCGGTCCGCTTCACCAACCTGCGGCTGCTCGACCGGGTCGCCCCGCAGCGCCCCGCCTGGCGGCGGCACGTGCCGGCCGGTCTCTTCCTGGCCATGCTGGCGCTGCTGGTGGTCGGCTTCGCCCGGCCCACCGCCGAGGTGCGGGTGCCCCGCGAACGGGCCACCGTGATGGTCGCCGTCGACGTCTCCACGTCGATGCTCGCCACCGACGTCGAACCGGACCGGCTGACCGCGGCCAAGGAAGCCGCCCGGATCTTCGTCGACGGACTGCCCGACGAGTTCAACGTGGGGCTGGTGGCCTTCGCGGGCAGCGCGGCGGTGCTGGTGCCGCCGAGCACCGACCGGGGTGCCCTGCACGACGGGATCGACCGGCTCGCCGAGGGGATCACCGGGGTGCAGGGCACCGCCATCGGCGAGGCGATCAGCGCCTCCCTCGGGGCGGTGAAGAGCCTCGACGAGAACGCGGCCAAGCAACCGCCGCCGGCCCGGGTCATCCTGCTCTCCGACGGGGCGAACACCTCCGGCGCCGACCCGATGGAGGCGGCCTCGGCGGCCGTCGCGGCGAAGGTGCCGGTGCACACCATCTCGTTCGGCACCCCGGGCGGTTTCGTCGACCGGGGCGGTCGGCCGATCCAGGTGCCGGTCGACGGGCAGACCCTCCGGGCGGTCGCCGACGAGACCGGGGGCGGTTTCCACGAGGCGGGCAGCAGCGCCGAGCTGCGCGACGTGTACGAGGACATCGGTTCCTCGGTCGGCTACCGCAAGGAGCGTCAGGACGTCTCCGCCCGGTTCATCGGGCTCGGGCTGGTGTTCGCCATGGGTGCCGCGGCCGGGTCGATGCGCTGGTTCTCCCGCCTGCCCTGAGCGGGTCGGCGCCGACCCACCTGCCCTGATCCGTCGGAGCACACAGTGAGGAGCGGACGTATGGCAGTACAGACCGGACTGGGTGAGCCCCGGGGCCCCTGGTTCCTCTCACCCGACCTGGGGTCGGACGGCCGGCCCCGGTGGGACGTACCGGGGTCGGGGGAGGACCCGTCCCGGTGGCGCAGGCGCGGCCGGTGGTGGACCGCCGCGGCGGTGGTCGTCCTCTCCACCGTCTCCGGCGCGGCGGCGGGCGGCTGGGTGGCCGGCCACGACGGGGCGGGCTCGACGGCGGCCTCGGCCGCCCCGGTCCCGGCGGAGTTGGTCACCGCCGCGCAGAAGACCGTCCCCGGGGTGGTGTCCGTGCTGGTCGGCGGGGGCGCTGCCGGGCAGTCGGCGAGCGGTTCCGGCTTCGCCATAGACAACGAGCAGCACATCGTCACCAACGACCACATCCTGGCCAAGGGGGGCGGTGGCGCGGTGACCGTGGAGATGCCGGACGGCCGCCGCTACGCCGCCGAGGTGGTGGGCCGGGAACCCGGCAGCGACCTGGCGGTGCTGAAGGTGCCGTCGGCCGCCGGGTTGGCCCCGTTGCCGCTGGCCAAGCCCCGGTCCACCCGGGTCGGCGAGCCGGTGCTCGCGGTCGGCTCGCCGCTCGGCCTGGCCGGCACGGTGACCGCGGGGATCGTCAGCGCTCTGAACCGGCAGGTACGGCTGGGCACCAGCCGGCGCAGCGCGGTGCAGACCGACGCGTCGATCAACCCGGGCAACTCGGGTGGCCCCCTGGTCAACGCCCGGGGTGAGGTGGTCGGGGTGAACACGGCGATCGCCACCATCGACGGCAGCGGGTCGATCGGCATCGGCTTCGCGATCCCCATCGACCAGGTGCAGCAGACCGCCGACACCATCATCGGCAAGGGCGGCTGAACCCCGCCGGCGCGCGCCCTGTCGCCCTGCACTCTGCCGGCGCGCGCCCTGTCGCCTCGCGCTCTGCCGCTCCGCACCCCGGCGACCGCGACCCGCGGCCTCACCCGGGGGCGATAGCCTCGCCACGTGGACGATGGACTGCGGGTGACCGATCGGTGGACCGTGCCCGCCGCCGAGCTGCGGGAACGGTTCTCCCGCTCGTCCGGGCCCGGCGGGCAGGGGGTCAACACCACCGACTCCCGGGTGGAGCTGATCTTCGACGTCGCCGGCACCACCAGTCTGCCCCCGGTGCTGCGGGATCGGGTGCTGGAGCGGCTCGCCGGCCGACTGGTCGACGGGGTGCTCACCATCGCCGCCAGTGAACACCGCGCGCAGCTGGCCAACCGGGAGGCGGCCCGGGACCGGCTGGCCGCGCTGCTGCGGGACGCCGTCGCCCCACCACCGGCACCCCGTCGCCCCACCCGGCCCTCGCGGGGCGCCAAGGAACGCCGCCTCGCCGACAAGAAGCGCCAGTCGCAGCGTAAGCGGGACCGCCGGACCGACGGGGACTGAGCAGTACGCCCTGCCTGGCATCCGGCTGCGCCGGGCGGGGCGCACGATCGGCCGACCGGCGGCCCCGGATGCCGCTCCGGCCCGGCCGGGTATCGGGTGGCTCATGATCCTCTACGTCTCACGTGCACCCGGCACGGCGTTTCCTGTCGCTCACCCGTAGACGATCATGAGTGTCCCCGGGTCTGCCGGGATGTCGAAGCGCTTCGCCAGGATGCGGGAGGGCGTTGAGTGTGGGCCCGTGATCTGTTGGGATGTCCGTGGGAGCAACCGGGCCGTCACCGACCGCACGTCGTCACGTGACAGGAGTCCCCTCACCATGCTCCGAAGGCCGTTCCTCTCCGCCCTGCTCGCCGCGTTCGCGGCCGTTCCCCTCACCCTGCTCGTCGGGCTGGTCGCCGCCCCGCCGGCCCGGCCCGCTGCCGCCACCCCGGTACGGGTCATGCCGCTCGGCGACTCGATCACCGGCTCGCCCGGCTGCTGGCGGTCCATCCTCTGGAACCGTCTCCAGTCCACCGGCCACACCGACATCGACTTCGTCGGCACCCTCGGCCCGCAGGGCTGCGCCCAGGCGTACGACGGGGACAACGAGGGCCACGGCGGGTACCTGGTGACGAACGTCGCCAACCAGAACCTGCTGCCCGGCTGGCTCGCCGCGACCCGCCCCGACATCGTGCTGATGCACTTCGGCACCAACGACGTGTGGAGCAACATCGCGCCGGCCACCATCCTCGCCGCGTACTCGAAGCTGGTGGACCAGATGCGGGCCAGCAACCCGGCGATGCGGGTGATCGTCGCGAAGATCATCCCGATGGCGCCACCCACCTGCGCCGAGTGCGGCCAGCGGACGGTGGCCCTGAACGCCGCGATCGACGGCTGGGCGGCGGGGAAGACCACCGCCGCGTCCCCGATCGTGGTGGTCGACCAGTGGACCGGGTTCAGCACCACGACCGACACCTACGACGGGGTGCACCCCAACGCGGCCGGCGACCAGAAGATGTCCGACCGGTGGTATCCGGCGTTGGTGGCCGCCCTCGGCGGGGTCACCCCGACGGTCAGCCCCACCCCGACGGTCAGCCCCACCACCTCGCCGAGCCCGACCGTGAGCCCCACGGTCAGCCCCACCGGGTCGCCCACGGTCGACCCGCCGACCACGTCACCGCCGGCCGGGGTCGCCTGCACCGCCAGCTACCGGATCACCAACCAGTGGCAGGGCGGCTTTCAGGGTGAGGTGACCGTGCGCAGCACCGGCACCGCGCGGACCACCGGCTGGCGGGTCGCCTTCACCCTGCCCGGCGGGCAGCAGATCACCCAGGCGTGGAACGCCGAGCTGGCCCAGACCGGAAGCGCGGTCACCGCGCGGAACGTGAGCTGGAACGGCGCGCTGGCCCCGGCGGCCGAGGCCGTCTTCGGGTTCCTCGGCAGCAGCACCGGCACCGCCACCGCACCGACGGCGACCTGCATCGCCAGCTGACCGGGTCCACCGGCCCCTAGCAGGCCGCCCCGTCGACCAGCCTCAGCGCGGATGGCGGGGCGGCCTTCGTCGGTGCAGCGGAAGCACGGGGTATCCACCTGCCCCGACAGGCGTACTCGGTACGGGTGCCCCGGCTGTCCCGGCAGTTGGGGCACCGGTCGGGTGGGCGGCACCGTCACACGGTGTTCGGGTCGACCGGCTCCGGCGTACGCACTGCCGGTCGGTCAGGTGCGGGCAGCCTCGGCGGTCCGGTCCAGCGCGGTCACCAGGCGGTGGCGGAGCACAGCGGCCTGCTGGGCGAAGTCGCGTTGCGCCGCCGCGTACTCGGCCCGACCCTCGGGGGTCTCCACCCGGACCGGGGGATAGCCGAGCGCGGCCAGGTCGTACGGGCTGGCCCGCATGTCCAGCGTCCGGATCTGCCGGGCCAGCGCGAAACAGTCCGCGACCAGTTCCGAGGCGACCAGCGGGGAAAGCTTGTACGCCCACTTGTAGAGATCCATGTTGGCGTGCAGGCAGCCCGGTTGCTCCAACGCGTGCTGGGTCTCCCGGGTCGGCTGGAGCAGGTTCAGCGGCCGGGCCGGCGCGGTGAAGAACCGGAACGCGTCGAAGTGGCTGCACCGCACGCCCCGCTCCCGTACCACCTCGGCGGTGCGGTCCGGACTGAGCCGCAGTGGCCAGGCGTTGTGCCGGACCTCCTCCTGGGTCTGCCGGTAGACCATCGCCCACTCGTGCATCCCGAAACAGCCCAGGTGCGCCGGCCGGCCGGCGGTCGCCGCCAGCAGCTCCCGGATCCAGGCGATCGACTCGGCGCGTCGGTCGCGTACCCGGTCGGTGTCGAGAGTGGCCCCGGCGGGGTCGGCGCGGTAGTCCCGGCCGAACTCGGCCGGGTCCGCGTCGCGCAGCAGCACCCCGGCGCCCGGGTGCCAACGGCGCAGCTGGGCCGGGCGGTACGAGTAGTAGGTGAAGAGGAAGTCCTCCACCGGGTGCCGGCCGCCGGTGCGGCGACGGGCCAGGTGCGGGTCCAGCCAGGCGGCCACCCGCGCCTCGTGTTCGGCCCGCCGGGCCCGCCAGTCGGCCGCGTCGAGGGCGGCGGGAGCGAGGGCGGCGGTCACGCACTTCAGGGTACGACCGCCGCCCGCTCCCGGTCAGGGCACGTCCACCCGCACCCCGGCGGAGAACACCCCGCTGCGCAGCTCCAACTGCTTCGGCTTCTGCATGCCGTGCACGGTGAAGACCAGCGGCAGCACCACCCGGCTGCCCGCCGAGACCGGCTCGGCGAAGACGTCCCGCCCCAGGTTCGCCAGCCGGGTGGCGTCCTCGTCGGTGCTCACCCAGGTCCCGCCCGGCAGGTACGCCCGTTGGAGCTGGCCGTGCCAGCTCTGCTGCTCCGGGGTGACGTTGCGCACCCCGACCGTGGCCTGACACTCCTGGCTCGCCGCCTTCGCGGTGCCGCAGGTCACCCGGTAGACGGTGAACTCGAACGCCTCCTCCCGCAGCGGGGTGCCGACGGTCCCGGTCATGCTGGTGCCCGTCCACGCCCCGGCGGTCGGCTGCTTGGTGGTGTCGATCGCGGAGACCTCCCGGGTGGCCGTCCAGGCGGCGGCGAAGACCACCCCGGCCAGCACCGCCGCGGCCACCCCCACCACCAGCCACACCGACGGGCTGCGTCGTCGCCCGAGCTGTCCCGGTGTGGCGGGTCGTGGATACACCGTCCCGCCGCTCGGGGCAGCCGGGCCACCGGCGTACGGCGGGTTGCCGGCCGTCGCCGGGGCGGTGCCGGTCGGCTCGACGCCGCTGGCCCGTCGCCGGGACCGCGACCACCACCAGAGCCCACCGGCCAGCAGCACCAGCAGCACCACGGCCGCACCCAGCAGGATCGGTGGTTGCCGCCAGGTCGGCGTCGCGGGCACCGCCGCCTCCGGGGTCAGCGCGCCGCGCCAGGTGGCGGTCCCGCAGTCGTACGGCTGGCTGCCGTCGCTGGTGTACGCGCAGGCCGGCGCGGTCAGCGCCTGGCCCGGCGCGGTGGCGGCCAGGGCGGTGTCCAGGGTCCGGGTCGCCCCGGCCGGTACGACGAGCCGCCAGGTGACCTCCCCGCCGCCGGTGGACCCACCCGGTCGGGTGGCCAGCCCGCCCGCGCTGACCGCGGTGGTCGACGTGCCGGCGGGCAGTTCCTGCCGGACCATGGTCTGCACCGTCGAGGTGCCGGTGTTGCGCACCAGGATCCGGTAGCCCGGCACCGGTGTCGCGGCGGGTGCCACGGCGACGGTGAGCTGCGGGGCCGGCCGGGGTGCACCCGGGTTGCCGGCGGTGGTCATCCCGGGGGCGGGCGCCGACGGGGTGACCGGGACGACCGCGCCGCTGGCCGCCACCCCGGGCGCGGCCGGCGCGGCCCGCGCCCCCCGAGGCTGCGCCGCCGCTGCGGCTGGTGTTCCTGCGGCGGGTGTCGCTGCCGCTGGTGTTCCGGCCACTGGTGCTGCTGCGGCTGGTGCTGCTGCTGGCACGGTGGCTACCGGTGGCGCTTTCCCTCGGGCCTTCGCCGCTGCCGTGGCCGTCCTGGCCGGGCCCGCTGCGGTGGCTGTCCTGGCCGGTTCGGCCGCTGTGGCCGCTCGGGCCGGGTCGGCCGCCGTGGCCGCTCGGGCCGGGTCGGCCGCTGTGGCCGAGGCGGCCGGGGTGGCCGCCGTCGCCCTGGTGGCGGGGCCCGTGCTGGGCAGCGCCGGTACGGCGGCGAGAATGCCCAGGCAGTTCACGAAAACCGCGAGGGCCCTGTGGTGTCGTCTCGATGCAGGCATACCAACGAACCTCCGGAGCCGACGGTATGAGCGCGGACCCTCCGGGCGGGTACGAAGCGCCGAACTCCGCCCGGAGTGCCGACCAATGCCCTAAGCTGCGCCGACGGTCTTCCGGGGGCCGACGGGTGGCGTCGAGGTGCGGGATAGATTGGCCGGGTGCGTATCGCTCGTTTCGCTCATGCCAAGGGAATGTCGTTCGGGGTCGTCGAGGGCGAGTCGGAGGCCGGGCCGCAGGGCCTGACCATCGCCGAGATCGAGGGCCACCCGTTCGGGCAGATCCAGTTGTCCGGTGCCCGCTGGGCACTCCCCGACGTCCGGTTGCTCTCGCCGATCCTGCCCAGCAAGGTGGTCTGTGTCGGGCGTAACTACGCCGAGCACGCCGCCGAGCACGGCAGCGAGGTGCCGAAGGAGCCGTTGCTCTTCCTCAAGCCGTCCACCTCGGTGATCGGCCCCCGGGACGCGATCCGGCTGCCGATCTTCTCCCGGCAGGTGGAGCACGAGGCCGAGTTGGCCGTGGTGATCGGGGCACCCGGTGCCCGCCGGGTCGACCGCGCCACCGCCGCCAAGGCCATCTTCGGCTACACCTGTGCCAACGACGTCACCGCGCGGGATCTCCAGCGTTCCGACGGGCAGTGGACCCGGGCCAAGGGCTTCGACTCGTTCTGCCCCATCGGCCCCTGGATCACCACCGATCTCGACGTCACCGACCTCGAGGTCCGCTGCGAGGTGGGGCGGAACCCGGACGAGATGGAGGTGCGTCAGCTCGGCCGGACCAAGGACATGGTCTTCGACGTGCCGGCGCTGGTGTCGTACATCTCGCACGTGATGACGCTGCTCCCCGGGGACGTGGTGCTGACCGGCACCCCGGCCGGGGTTAGTCCGCTCACCGACGGGGATACGGTCACCGTACGGATCGAGGGGATCGGCGAACTCACCAACTCGGTGGTGCCGGTCGGCTGACCGTACGACATCCCGTTTCCGCAGCTCAGAGGCGGTTTGAGGGATTGGATTTGGCCTGTTGGCGCAGGGAGGGTAAAGTTCCTTCCCGGCGCCACAAGGGGCCAATGGGGTATGGGGTAATTGGCAGCCCAACTGATTCTGGTTCAGTTAGTCTAGGTTCGAGTCCTGGTACCCCAGCGCAACCGCGGATTCATCCGAATCCCGGACGCTGGATTCTGACGGAGACCCGCTCCGTCCCCTCACCGGGGCGAAGTTGATCTCTGGCAGAGTGCAGCTTCCCCGCCCGGTAGGGCAGGGAAGCACAAGCTATGTTCTGGCCCCGTCGTCTAGTGGCCCAGGACGCCGCCCTCTCAAGGCGGTAGCGCCGGTTCGAATCCGGTCGGGGCTACAACGCTGACAGCCCGTCCCACTTCGGTTGGGGCGGGCTTCTTCGCATGCCCACCCGCCGTCCCCTCAGCCTCGGCACCCCATCCCTGCGGCCCACCCGCGCGGCCCTGGCACGCCGTCCCTGCGGCCTTGCGTGCGGTCTCCGTGGCCCATCCCTGCGGCCTTGGCGCGCGGCCGTCGCCCGTGCCGGGCCCAGCCCCGGGCCAGGTCGGCGGTGAGGGCAGTCCCCGGTCCGTCCCCCGGCCCCGCCCCGCATCCCTGCCGCCCGGGAGTGCCATCTCCGGGCCCCGCGCTTGTGGCGATGTTTCGGTTGTCCCGGCCCTCGGATACTGCTGCTCCGCCGACATGCCGTCGCGCCCGCGACGGGCACACCCGCAGGGGCCGACCCCCGTCTTGGGTGCCGGATCCCGGTGCCGTTAGACTACTGCCGCACCGCCCCACGGGGTGGTGAAGCAGAAAAAGTGCCTGGCCCCGTCGTCTAGTGGCCCAGGACGCCGCCCTCTCAAGGCGGTAGCGCCGGTTCGAATCCGGTCGGGGCTACCACAACGATCGGCCCGTCTCGCCCCCGCGAGCCGGGCCGATCGCCATTCCCCACCACCCCGGCCCCGCGCCCGTCCACACCGACGCGCCCTGCCCCGTCATCACGCGTGCGCCCCTCGTCCCGCTGACGCACCCCCACCCAGCCCTCTCGTCCCCAGCCCCCAGCCCCTAGCCCCGTTGATCAAGAGGTTCGCGTCACATCCGAAGATCGAAATGACGCAAACCTCTTGATCAACGGGGGCGGGTGACGGGGGCGGGCGACGGGGGTGGGGACCGGGGGACCGGGGGTGGGGGTTAGAGGCCGGAGAGGCGTTGGCCGGCGCGGACGACGGCCATGGCGTGGCGTTCGCCGGGGCGGCGGCCGAGGCGCTCTATCGGGCCGGAGATGCTGATCGAGGCGATCACCCGACCGGTGCGGTCCCGGATCGGGGCGGAGACGCTCGCCACGCCGGCCTCCCGTTCGGCGACGCTCTGTGCCCAGCCGCGTCGGCGTACCTCGGCGAGGGTGCGGCCGGTGAACTTGGACCGGGGCAGCAGTGGCATGACCGCCTCGGGCGGCTCCCAGGCGAGCAGGATCTGCGCGGCGGAGCCGGCCGTCATGGGCAGCACCGAGCCGACCGGCACGGTGTCCCGCAGGCCGCTGGCCCGTTCGGCGGCGGCCACGCAGACCCGCTCGTCAGCCCGGCGCAGGTAGAGTTGGGCGCTCTCCCCGGTGGCGTCGCGCAGGGCGGCCAGCAGTGGCTCGGCGGCCGTCAGCAGGACGTCCGGGGCGGCGTTGGCCAGCTCACCGAGCCGAGGCCCGGGGCGCCATCGCCCCTGGGTGTCCCGGACCAGCATCCGGTGGATCTCCAGGGCCTGGGCCAACCGGTGTGCGGTGGCTCGGGGCAGCTTGGTGCGTTCAACGAGTTCGGCCAGGCTGGCACCGTCGACGCAGGCGGCCAGGATGACCACCGCCTTGTCGAGGACGCCGACACCGCTCATACTGTGTCCCACAAGCCGAAACTTACCTCCCAGAATTTAGGATGTCCAGATGGTGGGAGTCACTCAACCGAGGACCCTGGCCGAGAAGGTCTGGGACGCACACGTCGTACGGACCGCTCAGGGCGAGCCGGACCTGCTCTACATCGACCTGCACCTGCTGCACGAGGTGACCAGCCCGCAGGCGTTCGACGGGCTGCGGCTGGCCGGCCGAGGGGTCCGTCGTCCCGACCTCACGCTCGCCACCGAGGATCACAACACCCCGACCGGGTACGACGATCCCTCGTTCCGGCTGCGCCGTGGTGACCTGCTGACGATCGCCGACCCGACGTCGCGTACCCAGATCGAGACGTTGCGCCGCAACTGCGCCGAGTTCGGCCTGCGGCTGCACCCCCTGGGCGACGAGAACCAGGGCATCGTGCACGTGATCGGCCCCCAGTTGGGCGTCACCCAGCCCGGCATGACGATCGTCTGTGGCGACTCGCACACCGCCACCCACGGCGCGTTCGGTGCGCTGGCCTTCGGCATCGGCACCAGTGAGGTCGAACACGTCCTGGCCACCCAGACCCTGCCGCAGGCCCGGCCGAAGACCATGGCGGTCAACGTCACCGGTCGGCTCGGTCCCGGCGTCACCGCCAAGGACCTGGTCCTCGCGCTGATCGCCCAGGTGGGTACGGGCGGTGGGCGCGGCCACATCGTGGAGTACCGGGGCGAGGCGATCCGGGCGCTGTCCATGGAGGGCCGGATGACGGTGGCGAACATGTCCATCGAGTGGGGCGCCAAGGCGGGCCTGATCGCGCCGGACGAGACGACCTTCGCGTACCTCAAGGGCCGGCCGCACGCGCCGGCCGGGGCCGACTGGGACGCGGCGCTGGCCTACTGGCGGACGCTGCCCACCGACGACGACGCCACCTTCGACGCCGAGGTGACCCTGGACGCCGACCGGATCACCCCGTTCGTCACCTGGGGTACCAACCCCGGCCAGGGTGCGCCTCTCGGCGCGGCCGTGCCGGACCCGGAGGACTTCGACACCGACGCCGAGCGGACCGCCGCCCGTCGGGCCCTGGAGTACATGGACCTCACCCCCGGCACCCCGCTGCGGGACCTCGCCGTCGACGTGGTCTTCGTCGGTTCCTGCACCAACGGCCGGCTGGAGGACCTGCGCGCCGCCGCCGACGTGCTGCGCGGCCATCGGGTCGCCGAGGGGGTACGGATGCTGGTGGTGCCCGGCTCCGCCGCCGTACGGGAGGCCGCCGAGGCGGAGGGGCTGGACAAGGTCTTCGCCGACGCCGGCGCGGAGTGGCGGTTCGCCGGCTGCTCGATGTGCCTCGGCATGAACCCGGACACCCTCAAGCCGGGCGAGCGTTCGGCCTCGACCTCCAACCGCAACTTCGAGGGCCGGCAGGGCCGGGGCGGGCGTACCCACCTGGTGTCGCCGCCGGTCGCCGCCGCGACCGCCGTGACCGGCCGGCTCACCGCCCCCGCCGATCTGTAGAAGGGCAGCCGAGAGATGGACAAGTTCACCACTCACACCGGCACCGCCGTGCCGTTGCGTCGATCCAATGTGGACACGGATCAGATCATCCCGGCCGTGTACCTCAAGCGGGTGACCCGAACGGGTTTCGCCGACGGTCTGTTCAGCGCGTGGCGGGAGGACCCGGCATTCGTATTCAACGATCCCGCTTATTCCGGGGCTTCGATCCTCGTGGCCGGGCCGGAGTTCGGCACCGGGTCGTCCCGGGAGCACGCCGTCTGGGCGCTGCGCGACTGGGGTTTCCAGGCGGTGATCTCGCCCCGGTTCGGTGACATCTTCCGGGGCAACGCGCTCAAGGAAGGGCTCCTCCCGGTCGAGCTGGAACTGGGTGCGGTCGAGCAGATCTGGGACCGGGTGGAGGCCGATCCGACCACGCCGGTCACCGTCGACCTGACCGCCCGTGAGGTCCGGGTCGGGGGGGCCACCTGGTCGTTCCCGCTGGACGACCACAGCCGCTGGCGGCTGATGGAGGGCCTGGACGACATTGGACTCACCCTCCGGCACCTCGCCGACATCGAGGCGTACGAGGCCGGTCGGCCGTCGTTCACGCCCGCCGTGGCCTAGCCGTACGCCCGACCGCAGCACGATTTTCGCCCCCACCGGTTCATCCGGTGGGGGCGAATCCGTTACGACACAAGGGCTTTTTTCTACCGAATGTTTGTGTCCAGGCAGCACAGGGCATACGGTGCGCGCAGAATGGCTCGCGTCGAGTCAGTTGCACAATTGGGAGGAAGTCGTGAACAAGGCCGAGCTCATCGAGGCGCTCGCCGCTCGCCTGGGGGACCGCAAGTCGGCGACGGCGGCGCTTGACGCGGTCCTCGCCGAGGTCCAGGCGGCGGTCACCAAGGGCGACAAAGTGGCGATCACCGGATTCGGATCGTTCGAGAAGCGTGTCCGGGCGGCGCGAACAGCGCGCAACCCGCGTACCGGTGAGGCGGTGAAGGTCAAGAAGACATCCGTCCCGGCCTTCAAGCCGGGCGCCGGTTTCAAGGAGATGGTGGCCACCGGCAAGGTGCCGAAGACCGCCGCTCCGGCGAAGAAGACCACCACGGCGGCTGCCAAGGCCACCGGCACGAAGGCCACCGGCACCAAGGCGACCGGCACCAAGGCGACCGGCACCAAGGCCACCGCCGCCAAGAAGACGACCGGGGCCAGGGCCACCGGCGCCAAGGCGACCGGTACCAGGGCGACCGCTGCCAAGAAGACCACGACGACCACGGCGAAGAAGACCGCGGCGGCGAAGGCAACCAAGGCCACCAAGACCGCCACCGCGGCCAAGGCGACCACCAGGAAGGCCGCTCCGGCGAAGAAGACCGCCACGGCGACCAAGTCGACCACCGCACGGAGTGCGGCGGCCAAGAAGACCACCGCAGCCAAGAGCACGGCGGCCAAGAGCACCACCGCGAAGAAGGCTCCGGCCAAGAAGGCCGCCGCCAAGCGTTGATTCTCCGGTACGACGGAAACGGGCGTCCGCCACAACGGTGGACGCCCGTTTCCGCTTGTCGTGCGGTTGTTCAGAGGCGGTCGGCGGAGAGCAGGCGGTCGGCGGCGAAGGCGAGCAACCAGCCCCCGCCCTTGGCGGTGGTGAAGTCGTCCTGCCGCCCGGTCAGCCGGGCCAGCGCGCCCGGGATCACCTTGCCCTGGCTGCACACCCCGACCGGTTCCCCGGCGGCGGCCAGCGCGGTCAGCCGGCCGGCGGCGGCCAGCGCGCACTCGTCGACCTGCTGGCCCGGCTGCGGCTCGTCGAAGTCCCCGCACACCTCGACCGGCAGGTCCAGTAGGGCGGCCACCGGGTCCAGGGTCTGCACGCAGCGGCGGGGCGAGGCCGACAGCAGCCGGACCGGCCGGACCAGGGCGACCAGGGGGGCCAGCGTTCGCGCCTGCGCGACCCCCTCGGCGTCCAACGGCCGGCCGGTGTCCGGCCCGGACCAGGTGGCCCGCTTACCGGCGTGCGCGTGCCGGACCAGCGCCATGGTGCCGGTCACCGCCGGCAGCGCGGCGAACGCGGTCAGCACCTCCGCGTCGTGCGGGTAGCTGACCCGCCGGATCGCCGCGTCGACGTCGAGCCAGCACACGTCGTCCACCTCGGTGTCCGGCTGGAAACCGCCGGTCGCCACGGCCCGCATCGACCAGTAGTCGACCACCTTCGGCCGGCCCTCGCTGCGGTACCGCACGGTGGGCAGCCGGACCTGCGGCACCGCCCGTACGTCGGACTCCTCGGCCACCTCACGAACGGCGGCCAGCAGCGGATGCTCGCCGTGTTCCAGCTTGCCCTTGGGTAGCGACCAGTCGCCGTAGCGGGGCCGGTGCACCAGGCACACCTCGACACCGCCGTCGCCGGCCGGCCGCCAGGCCACCCCACCTGCCGCCCGGATACCGGTCGGCTCCTCGTCCACCATCTGGCCACCCTACGTCCGGAGAATCCCGCCGTGCCGGTCGCTCCTCCGCCTCGCCGGCGGCAGCCCGCGATCAGCCGGCGGAGCTGCCCACCCGGCGCAGCATCAGCTCCTGAAGGTCGTGCAGGGGCTCCTCGGCGGTGCCGGTACGGCGGGTCCAACTGCCGTCCCCGGCCAGCTCGAACGCGTCCACGTCCGGGCTCATCGCGGTGGTCATCACCTGGTCCAGTTCGGCCCGCGCCACCGGATCGCTGACCTGGACCAGCGCCTCCACCCGGCGGTCGAGGTTGCGGTGCATCAGGTCGGCCGAACCCATCCAGAACTCGGCGTCGCCGTTGTTGCCGAACCGGAAGATCCGCGAGTGCTCCAGGAACCGGCCGAGGATCGAGCGGACCCGGATGTTCTCCGACAGCCCCGGCACCCCCGGCCGCAGCGTGCACATGCCCCGGATCAGCAGGTCCACGTGTACGCCGGCCCGCGACGCCCGGTAGAGCGCGTCGGTGATCTCCTCGTCGACCAGCGAGTTCACCTTGAACTGCACCAGCCCCGGCATACCCAGCCGGACGTGCGCGATCTCCCGCTCGACCCGCTCGATCAGGCCGCTGCGGATGCCCTGCGGAGCGACCAGCAGCCGCCGGAACGCGGTCTGCCGGCTGTAACCGGTGAGCACGTTGAACAGGTCGGTCAGGTCGGCGCCGATCTCCGGGTCGGCGGTGAGCACGCCGAAGTCCTCGTACAGTCGGGCGGTCTTGGGGTGGTAGTTGCCGGTGCCGATGTGGCAGTACCGGCGGATCTGGTTGCCCTCCTGGCGGACGACCAGGGCCGTCTTGCAGTGCGTCTTCAACCCGACCAGGCCGTAGACGACGTGGCAGCCGGCCCGTTCCAGGGTGCGCGCCCAACCGATGTTCGCCACCTCGTCGAAGCGGGCCTTCAGCTCCACCAGCACCACCACCTGCTTGCCGGCCGCGGCGGCGTCGACCAGCGCGTCGACGATCGGGGAGTCCCCGCTGGTGCGGTAGAGGGTCTGCTTGATGGCCAGCACGTTCGGGTCGGCGGCGGCCTGCTCGACGAAGCGTTGCACGCTGGTGGCGAACGAGTGGTACGGGTGGTGCACCAGCACGTCGCCGTCGCGCAGGGTGGCGAAGACGCTGCGCGGCACCTCGCCCTCGGCCAGCCGGGGATGGGTGGCCGGCACGAACGGCTTGTCCTTCAGGTCGGGGCGGTCGGCCTCGCCGTAGAGCTGCCAGAGCGCCGACAGGTCCAGCAGGCCGCGTACCCGCAGCACGTCGTGACCGTCCATGTCCAGCTCGCGGACGAGCAGCTCCAGCATGTGGTCGGAGATCGAGGCGGCCACCTCCAGCCGTACCGGGGGGCCGAAGCGCCGCCGGGCCAGCTCCCGTTCCAGGGCCTGGAGCAGATCCTCGTCGCGGTCCTCGTCGACCTCCACCTCGGCGTTGCGGGTGACCCGGAACAGGTGGCACTCGACCACCTGCATGCCGGAGAAGAGCTGCCCCAGGTGCACCGAGATGAGCTCCTCGACGGGCAGCATCCGCAGCCCCGGCTGGTCCCGGCGCACCCGGACGAAACGGGGCACGTTGTTGGGTACCTTCACCCGGGCGAACAGCTCCGAGCCGCCGTCCGGATCCCGAACCGCCACGGCCAGGTTCAGCGACCGCCCGGAGATGTACGGGAACGGGTGCGCCGGGTCCACCGCGAGCGGGGTGAGCACCGGGAAGATGTGTTCCCGGAAGTAGGTGCGCAGTCGCTCCCGCTCCGGATCGTCCAGCTCCGCCCAGCGCAGAATCCGGATGTCCTCCCGGGCCAGCTTCGGCAGCAACTCGTCGACGAAGCAGGCGGCCTGCCGGGCGACCAGGCCGGCGGCGCACTCGGTGATCCGCTCCAGCTGGGTACGCAGCGGCAGCCGGTCCCCGCCGCGTACCGGCAGCCCGGCGGAGAGCCGGCGCTTGAGCCCGGCCACCCGCACCATGTAGAACTCGTCGAGGTTGCTGGCGAAGATGGCCAGGAACTTGGCCCGTTCCAGCAGGGGGGTGCGGGGGTCCTCGGCCAGTGCCAGCACCCGACCGTTGAAGTCGAGCCAGGACAGCTCCCGGTTGAGGAAACGATCCGCCGGCAGCGGCTCGTCGGCGGGCGTGCTGTCGGCCGCAGCCGACCCCCCGGCGGCGGGCGCGTCGTCGGCGGCGGGCCGCTCGCCGGTGTCGAGCACCTCGTCCAGGCCGGCGGAGGCCCCGGCGGCGCTGGCACCGGGGGAGTCGGGTGCCGTGGCGGCGACGTCCTCGGGGGCGCGGCGGGCGCGGGAACCGCCCCGACGGCGGGTGCCGTTGCGGGAGCCGGTCGGGTCGGTGGCGGAGGACGGGCTGGTGGGGTGCTCGCGAGGGGTGCTCACCCGCTCATAATCACCCGATCCGGGTTAACGCAAAATGAACTTGGGCTGGGTTGTTCAGGCCATGGTCGGCAACGTCACCCGGACGACCCCGCCGTCCGGATCTGTTTCGACCTTCAACCGCTGGCCGAGGCGGAGCAGGCGCAGCCCGGAGGCGTCGAAGGCGGGTGCCGGGAAAGCCAGCTCGGTGCCGTCGTCGAGGAGCAGCACGCCGGTGCGGGTCTGCGCGTCGAAGGTCGCCACGGTGCCCTGCATGCCAGCACCGTACACCGGTGGTTCAGCCGGGGTGGCCGGCCGGGCCAGGTCCCGCCGCGACGACGCCGGTCAGCGCGCCGGTGGCCGGGCCGAGGCCGAGCCGGGCCGCGTCGGCCAGGTCGGCGGCGGTGTCCACGTCGCGCCGCAGGCTCGGCCAGGCACCGGTCAGCGGCACCGCCCCGGAGGCCAGGTGCGCCGCGGCGGAGCCGACCCCGAACCGGGGGTCCAGGGGCAACCCCGGGGGCGTGGCGAGCAGCGTGGTGCCGGTGCCGGGGGCGTCGGCCACGAACCGGCGTACCCCCGCCGGGCCGGTGGCGACCGCGTGCAGCGCGGCGGCCAGCTCGGCCGGGCGCAGCGCGGGCAGGTCGGCGGTGAGCGCGGCCACCCAGGTCCGGGTGTCACCGTCGGTAACCGCCACCTCGACACCGTGCCGCAGGGCGGCGTTCAACCCGGCGTCCGGGCGGTCCGGCACCACCCGGGCCCCCGCCGCGCCGACCGTCGCCGTCACCACCGGATCGGCGGTGACCACCAGGACCTCGGCGACCGCCGGGCAGGCCAGCGCCGCACCGACCGTGTCGGCCGCCAGCGCCAGCGCCAGCTCCTCATGCGGTACGACGGGCAGCGCGCCCCGCAGCCGGCTCTTCGCCGCGCGGAGCCGCTTCACCGGCACCACCACCACCCACCTCGCCTGGCCCACGTCGACAATCCTGCCAGCGCCGACGGCGGTACCCTCACTGGCCGTACCCGGGACGAGCAGGCATGATTTCCGCTGCGGGCACGCAACGGTGGGGATGCGGCACGCGGGTGGGGCGACGAGGAGGCACGGTGACACGGCGCAGGCTGGGTTTCTGGCGACGGTTCGCCGTGTCGCTGGTCAAGCCCGTGATGCTCGCCTGGACCCGGCGCACCTGGCACGGGGCCGAGGAGTTGCGCCGCGCGGGGGGCATCATCATCGTCCCCAACCACATCTCGCACACCGACCCGCTGGTCTGCGCGCACTTCATCCACGACGCCGGCCGGTGGCCGCAGTTCCTCGGCAAGGCCAGCGTGTTCCGGATCCCGGTGGTCGGCTACATCCTGCGCCGCTGCCGGCAGATCCCGGTGGAACGCGAGACCGCCACCGCGGTCAACTCGCTGGACCGGCTGGTCGCCGCGTTGGACGCGGGCGGCGCGGTGGTCATCTATCCGGAGGGCACCATCACCCGGGAGCCGCAGCTGTGGCCGATGAAGGGCAAGACCGGGGCGGCCCGGCTGGCGCTGGCCACCGGCGCACCTGTGGTCCCGGTGGCGATGTGGGGGCCGGAGCGACTCTTCGACCCGCGTACCGGCCGGGTCGGCTTGCGGCCCCGGACCCCGGTGACGGTGGTGGCCGGCCCGCCGGTCGACCTGAGCCGGTGGGCGGGTGCGACCCCCGACCGGGTGGTGCTGGAGGAGATGACCGATCAGATCATGTTGACCCTGCGTGACCTGCTCGCCGGCATCCGGGGCGGTACACCGCCGCCGCTGTGGGAACGTCCCGTCCGTCCGCGTACTCCCGAGGGGACCGAATGAGCGAGTGGATCGATCGGCGCGACGCAGGGGCGGCAGGGGCATGAGCGAGCAGAGCGGGCGGATCGGTCGGCTCGGTGCGCCGACGCCGCACGGCGTCGGCGACGGTAGGGGGGCGACGGCATGAGCGGTCACGTGGCGGTGCTGGGGGCGGGTTCCTGGGGGACGGCGTTCGCCAAGATCCTCGCCGACGCCGGTCGGGAGGTGACGATCCTGGCCCGGCGGGAGCCGGTTGCCGAGGCCATCCGCACCCACCGGCGCAACCCCGACTACCTACCGGAGCTGCGGCTGCCCGACCGGGTCACCGCGACCGGCGACGCGGCCAAGGCGATCTCCGGCGCCGAACTGGTGGTGCTGTCGGTGCCGTCGCAGACGCTGCGCGGCAACCTCGCCGAGTGGGCCGGGTACCTCGCCCCGGACGCCACGCTCGTCTCCCTGATGAAGGGGATCGAGCTGGGCACCACCCGGCGGATGAGCGAGGTGATCGTGGAGACCGCCCGGGTCACCCCGGATCGGGTGGTGGTGGTCTCCGGCCCCAACCTGGCTCCCGAGATCGCCGTCGAGCAGCCGGCCGCGACGGTGGTCGCCGGCACCGACGCCCGCCGCGCCGAACTGGTGCAGCAGTCGATCCGCACCCCGTACTTCCGGCCGTACACCAACGACGACGTGATCGGCTGTGAGCTGGGCGGGGCGGTCAAGAACGTGATCGCCCTGTCGTACGGGATCGCCACCGCGATGGGCTTCGGCGACAACACCCGGGCCATGCTGATGACCCGGGGGCTGGCCGAGACCGCCCGGCTGGGGGTGGCGCTCGGCGCCGACCCGATCACCTTCGCCGGCCTGGCCGGGATGGGTGACCTGGTGGCCTCCTGCTCGTCGCCGTTGGCCCGCAACCGCACCTTCGGTGAGCACCTGGGCCGGGGGGAGACCCTGGAACAGGCGCAGGCGGCCACCCGGCAGACCGCCGAGGGCGTGAAGAGTTGCCTGGCGATCCGGGACCTGGCCCGCGCGCACGGGGTGGAGATGCCGATCACCGAGCAGATCGAGCGGATCTGCCACGAGGGGATGGACCCGAGGCTGGCGGTGGACGCGCTGATGAGCCGTACCGCCAAGCCGGAGTCGTACGAGTGAGCGGCGGGCCGGTCCACCCCGCCGACCCGACGGCGGCGCACTGGCACGACGGCACCCGGTGCGTGCACGCCGGGCTGCCCGAACCGACGCCGGGCCAGCCGTTCCTGCCCGGCCCGGTCTTCGCCGCGCCGTACCACCTCGACCCGTGGCAGGGGCCGGCCGCGACACCGAACGGCTACGGCCGCCCCGACAATCCGACCCGGCGGCTGCTGGAGGCGGCCATCGGTGAGTTGGAGGGGGGCGAGTGCCGGGTCTTCGCCTCCGGTCAGGCGGCCATCACCGGGCTGCTGCTGGCCGTGCTGCGGCCCGGCGACACCGTGCTGCTCCCCGCCGACGGCTACTTCCCGGTCCGGGCGTTCGCCACCGCCACCCTGGCGGGGATGGGGGTACGGGTCGGCTTCGTACCCACCGCCGGGCCGTACCCGTCGTTCGACGGGGTGCGGCTGGTGCTGCTGGAGACCCCGGCGAACCCCGGCCTGGACGTGGCCGACATCGCGGTGCTCGCCGGGGCGGCGCACGCGGCCGGTGCGCTGGTGGCGGTGGACAACACCACCGCCACCCCGCTCGGGCAGCGCCCGCTGGACCTCGGCGCGGACGTGGTGGTCGCCTCCGGCACCAAGGCGTTGACCGGTCACTCGGATCTGCTGCTCGGCTACGTGGCGGCCCGGTCGGCGGAGCTGCTGGAGACGGTGACCGGCTGGCGGACCACCACCGGCGCGGTGCCCGGGGCGTTCGACGCCTGGCTGGCGCACCGCTCGCTGGCCACCCTGGACCTGCGGCTGGCCCGTCAGTCCGCCAACGCGGCGGCGGTCGTCGAGCTGCTCGCCGACCGGGACGACGTGACCGGGCTGCGCTGGCCGGGGCGGCCCGACGATCCGGCGTACCCGGTGGCGTCGAGGCAGCTGCGGCGGATGCCGGGGGTGCTCTCGTTCGACCTCGGCGACGCCGACCGGGTGGCCCGGTTCGTGGCCGCGTCCCGGCTGGTCGCCGCCGCGACCTCGTTCGGTGGCCTGCACACCAGCGCCGACCGGCGGGCGCAGTGGGGCGACGACACCGCCCCCGGGTTCGTCCGGCTCTCCTGCGGGGTGGAGGACACCGTGGACCTGGTCGCCGACCTCGCCGCCGCACTGGACACCGCGGGGACGGCCGGTCCGCTATCGTGATCCCCGGCCCGCACGGGCCCCGACCGGAGGAGGTGAGTCCGATCCACCAGACATCAGGACCGGCGCTCCCCGTCGAGTCCCCGTCGCTGCGGTAGCGACGGTGGGAGCGCCGACGTGCGCTCCCGGAAGGCATCACCATGGCACCTGATCCGTTCCAGCACGACCATGCCGCTCTCGTCGCCCGGCTGCGTGCCGCCGGCTGCGTCTACGCCGAGGACGAGGCGGATCTGCTCACCGCCGCGGCCGGCTCGCCGCAGGCCCTGGCCGCCCTCACCGACCGTCGGGTCGCCGGTGAGCCGTTGGAGCATCTGCTCGGCTGGGCCGAGTTCTGCGGCCGTCGGGTCGCCGTGGACCCGGGGGTGTTCGTCCCCCGGGCCCGTACCGCGCTGCTGGTGGAGGCCGCCGCGTCGGTCGCCGGGCCGGCTCCGGCGCTGGTCGACCTCTGCTGCGGTTCGGGCGCGATCAGCGTCGCGCTGGTCGACCGGCTCGCCCCGCGCTGGCTCGCCGCCGTCGACGTCGACCCGGCGGCCGTGGACTGTGCCCGCCGCAACCTGGCCGGCCGGGACGTCACCGTCGTGCAGGGCGACCTGTACGACCCGCTGCCGCCCGACTGGCGGGGCCGGCTGGACGTGGTGGTCGCCAACGCCCCGTACGTGCCGACCCCGGCGGTGGCGCTGCTGCCGGCGGAGGCCCGGCTGCACGAGGCGTCGGTGGCGTTGGACGGCGGCACCGACGGGCTGACCGTGCTGCGCCGGGTGGCCGCCGGGGCGGTCGACTGGCTGCGGCCCGGCGGCCACCTGGTGGTGGAGGTCAGCGCCGGGCAGGCCGAGGCGTTGTGCACCGCGATGACCGGGCTGGGTCTGCTGCCGACCGTGCTGCGCGCCGAGGAGTGGGACGCCACCGGCGTCCTCGCCCGCCGGCCGGATCGTGTCGGCCCGGAGTCCGGTCGGTCGGGTCGTGTCGGCCCGGAGTCCGGTCGGTCGGGTCGGTCGGGCTGACCCGGCCGCCGGGCTCCGCCTCCGGTGGGACGTGGCGGGCATCGGGAACGGGAACTAACCTCGCATCAGGCTCGGGCGGAGGTGTCGGATGGGTGGCGTGGGCGTGCCGGTGGTGGTCGGCCTCGACAACGGTGGCACCAGCAACAACGCCACGGTGCTCAGCCTGGACGGCCAGTTCCTGGTGGACGGGCTGGTGGAGATCCCCAGCGAGGTGACCGCCGGGCCGCAGGCGGCGATCGAGGCGTTGGCCCGTGCGTTCGACGGGGTGCTGGTGCATGCCGGCGTGCACCGCGAGCAGGTCCGGGCGGTCGGGTTGGACACCCCCGGTCCGGCCAGCGCCACCGGGGTCATCTCGTCGCGGGGCTCGACGAACTTCGCCCAGCCGGCCTGGCACGGCTTCGACGTGCGGGGTGCATTGGAACGGCGGCTCGGGCTGCCGGTGATCTACCACAACGACGGCAACGCCGCCGCGCTCTACGCCCACCACGTCCACTTCGGAGCGGACGCGGCGACCCGGTCCTCGGTGGCGGCGATCGTCGGCACCGGCCTCGGCGGCGGGGTGGTGGTCGACGGCCGGGTGGTCACCGGGGCGGCCGGGATGGCCGGGGAGTTCGGCCACGTGCACATCCCGTTGACCGGGTTGCTCGCCCCCGGGCAGCCCGAACCGCAGTGTGCCTGCGGCTTCGTCGGCGACGCGGAGAGCGTCGCCTCGCTGACCGCGATCGGGCGCAACCTGTTGCCCTACTGGCTGTCCCGGTATCCCGGTCACCCGCTGGCCCAGGAGCCGCCCGAACGCGCCGCCAAGCTGGTCCGGGGGTACGCCGAGCGGGGGGACGCGCTGGCCCGGGAGGTCTTCGCCCAGCAGGCGGCGGCGCTCGGCCGGTTGTTCACCATCGCGGCGAACTTCACCGACCCGCACGCGTACTTCGTCGGCGGTGGGGTGGTGGAGGCGGCGCCGGAGTTCCGGGACTGGTTTCTCGCCACCGTCCGCGCGCACACCGTGCTCCGCGAGGAGCAGGCCGCGTTGGCCGCCTTCGCCCTGGTGCCGGACCGGGACATGGCCGGTGCGCGCGGGGTGGCCATCGCCGCGTCGGAGGCGGTCCGGCCCACCTCCACCACACCCGCAGTCCTGCTCGACTGATCCGGTCCGGCCCGGTCTGCGTCCCGGTCCGGGGTCTGCATCCGGTCCGTGGGCGGTGCCCCGGTCCGCGTCCGGGTTGTGGTCCGCGTCCGGGAGGTGTTCAGGCTGTATTCAGGGACGCCACGTCGGGTCCGGGTCGCGTCGGGTCGCGTACCCCGGACCCGACGTGGCGGTGCCGGCCGCGTCCGCACCGCGTCGTCGCGGTGCGGATACGGGTCAGCGGCGCGGCGGGGCGGTGGCGAAAGCGGCCCAGGCGGCGGGTGGGAAGAGCAGCACCGGGCCGGTCGGGTCCTTGGAGTCGCGGATCGCGACCTGGCCCGGAAGTGGCGCCAGCTCGACGCAGGCCCCCTCGTCCCCGCTGCGGCTGCTCTTGCGCCAGGCTGCCCTGGCCAGGGCCGCGCTGATCGTCGGTGTCATCGGTCTCCTACCGTCCCTTCATCAGTTGCAGGAGCTGGTCGCGGCTGTCCGCCGGGCTGAGCGCCACGGTCCGCAGGTGCTCCATGATCTTGGTGCAGGTGCGCAGGTCACCGGGTCGGTCCAGAACCATCTGACCGGCGACCGTCTCCACCGAGGCGATCAGTGGATCCTCCGGGTCGGCGAACTCCAGGATGTGCAGCGAGCCCCGGGTGCCCCGGTGGTAACCGGCGGAGAGCGGGATCACCTGGACGGTGATGTTCGGCAGCTCCGACGTCTTGAGCAGGTGGCGTAGCTGCGCCTCCATCACCGTGCGGTCACCCACCGGGCGCAGCAGCGCGCCCTCGTCGATGATCGCGTCGAAGATCGGCGGGTCGGCGGCGGTGATCCGCTGTTGTCGGTCCAGGCGGACCTTGACCCGCTGCTCGACCTGGTCGTCGGTGAGGGTGTGCGGTCCACCCCGCATCACGCCCCGGACGTAGTCGGCGGTCTGGAGCAGGCCCGGCACGATCGACGGTTCGAAGTTGGCGATTCCAGTGGCCTCGGCCTCCAGTGCGATGAAGTCGATGGTGCGTTTGTCCAGCAGGTGTGAGTAGGGCACCCACCAGCCGGGCTTGCGGGTGTCCTTGGCCAGCTGGACCGCCGCGGCGATCTCGTCGGGCTTGACCCCGTAGAGGCTGAGCAGCGCGCGGACGGTGGCCGGGTTGACCAGGGTCTGCGCGTTCTCGTAGCGGCTGAGCGTGCTGCGGGTGCTGTTGATCTCGTCGGCGGCGGCCTCCAGAGTGAGGCCGGCCGCCTCTCGGTGGGTGCGCAGGGCGATGCCCAGGCGGCGAGCCCGAGCGGTCTTCGGTGCCATACGTCGATGGTGACATATGTCTTTGGGAACTCGTGCATGAGAGAACGTCGATGAGAGTTGCATTCACGCGTGTATACCTGTCACTCTGTGACGTAGTCCTCACCAACGGTTGTCGTGGCGACGGCGATGGTGAGTGACCGGAGGGGATGGGGCGCGTGGCGATCGGGTTTACTCCCCCGTATCCGATCGCCACGTGCCACCGTCGCCGTCCCGCCTGGAAAGGACTTCGGATCGTGAGAGGCCTGGTGACGGCGATGACGCGGTTCCTGGTGGTGCTCAGCGACGTCCGGCCGGTGGATACCGAGCTGCGCGACGAGCGATCCTGTCCCGAGCGTCGCCGCCAGGTCGTCGGTGCCAACAGCAGGGAGGCTGCCGACCGGATCGCCGGGGCGTTCATGGCGCTGGGCATGGTCCGGGCCGGGCGACAGCGGGTGAAGGTGATCGCCGTCGGGAGGCGGCGGCGCGTCCGGCCCGCCGATCCGAGCTGACCGTCACGTACCGTATCGGGGTGGATGACCGTTTGCGAGGGTCGCTCGGGTCCTGCCGGGTATCGCCTTCGGCGTGTCGCCACCCACAGTAAGGTCAATCAGGTGAGCGCAACTGACGGCTCCGCAGTCGCGTACCGAGAGGTGACCCGAGTGACCACCCCAGGCAAGACCCGTGTGGCAATCGTCTTCGGCGGACGCAGCCCCGAGCACGGCATCTCCTGCGTCAGCGCCGGCAGCGTGCTCGGCGCGCTCGACCCCGACGAGTACGAGGTGGTGCCGGTCGGCATCACCCGGCAGGGCCAGTGGGTGCTGACCAGTGGTGATCCGGGTGAGCTGTCGATCCAGGCGCGCAAGCTGCCGGAGATCACCGGTGGGTCCGGTGCCGAGGTGGTGTTCCGCGCCGATCCGACCGCCGGTGGTCTGCTGGTGCTCGACCCGACCGAGGGCCCCCGGGCGCTCGCCGACGTCGACGTGGTCTTCCCGGTGCTGCACGGCGCGTACGGCGAGGACGGCACCATCCAGGGCATGCTGGAGATGGCCGACATCCCCTACGTCGGCGCGAACGTCTTCGCCTCCGCCGCCGCGATGGACAAGGAGTTCACCAAGAAGCTCTGCGCCGTCGAGGGCATCCCGGTCGGGCCGTACGCGGTGCTGCGCAACGGCATGACCCTCAGCGAGGCCGACAAGCAACGGCTGGGGCTGCCGGTCTTCGTCAAGCCGTCCCGGGCCGGCTCGTCGTTCGGGATCAGCAAGGTCGACGACTGGGCGAAGCTCGACGACGCCGTCGCCGCCGCCCGCGAGATCGACACGAAGGTCCTCGTCGAGGCGGCGGTCGTCGGCCGGGAGGTCGAGTGCGGCGTGCTGGAGGGGGAGGCCGGCGGCGCACCCGAGGCGTCGGTGCTGGCCGAGGTCCGGATGGTCGGCGACCGCGACTGGTACGACTTCGAGGCCAAGTACCTCTTCGCCGACGAGGTCTGCGAGTACGACGTCCCGGCCGGACTGCCCGACCGGGTCACCCGCCAGGTCCAGGAGTACGCCACCCGCGCCTTCACCGCGCTCGACTGCGCCGGCCTGGCCCGGGTCGACTTCTTCGTCACCCCCGACCTGGACGTCTATCTCAACGAGCTCAACACGATGCCCGGGTTCACCCCGACGTCGATGTTCCCCCGGATGTGGGCGGCCAGCGGCCTGGAGTACCCGAAGCTGGTCAGTCGGCTGATCCGCACCGCCCTGCACCGCCGCTGACGTCCTCCGCGCTGACCTTCTCCGCGCTGACCTCCGTCGTCATCGGTAGATCAACCCCTTCCGGAGTCGGCGTTCGGCGTATTCCGGGGGTCGGTCGGGGCTGTGGTCAATTGCCGAGAAACGGCAATCTGTGTGCCTTTGCCGTGCCTTCTGTGTCGCCTGTCGTACCGCGGTCAGAACTAATTCCCGGGCATATCCCAGGTACGAAATAAGCAGCGCGTGGGTACGGCGGTGCGGTCGGTGACGCGGATTCATGTTATCCACTCGTTACGCATTGTGATCAATCGCAATACGTCAATAGGCTGCCGGAGCTTGGATGGCTGCAAGAGGCAAAGGGAGGTCCTCTTGAGATCCGCTCTGCGTTGGTCTGTGAGTGCCGGTACGGCGCTTGTGCTGACCCTGACCGGTGCGCCGGTCGCCGAGGCGAAGTCGACCACAATCGACCAGAAAGGAAACATCACCGCGGTTGCTCGTACCCTGGACGGCCGGGCGATCACCAACGAGAAAATCGCCAAGGAGGTCACCGACTTCTGGACTCCGGCGCGAATGGCATCCGCCGTCGACCTGGACTTTCCGAAGTCGGCGCATGCCGCTGGGTCGCCGAGCCGGGCACCGATTCCCACCGGACCGGCCGGTGCGGTCGCGCCCATGGCGCCGAGCATCGCCGGCGTCGACCGTGCCGGGACGCTGCTGAACGAGGCGGTGACCGTCGGCAAGGTCTACTTCACGGTTCCCGGCGGGGGCACCGCCTCCTGCTCGGCCAGCACCGTGGCCAGCACCAAGCGGCGGCTGGTGGTGACTGCGGGCCACTGCGTACACCAGGGTGCTGGTGGTCAGTGGTACAGCAACTGGCAGTTCGTCCCCCGGTACCGCAACGGTGTTCAGCCGTTCGGTGCCTTTGTGGCCTACAGCCTCTCGACCCGTGGCGCGTGGGCCAGTTCCTCCAGCTACGCCGAGGACATGGGTATCGCGGTGATGTCGAATGGCGGCATCTACGGGGCGAAGGTCGTCGACACGGTCGGTGGAAACGGACTGCGCTGGAACTGGGGCTACACCGTCGCGGTCACCGCCCTCGGCTATCCGTCCAATCTCGGCGGCGGTGAGAGCCAGTACTTCTGCCAGGGTACGACCTGGGACGCCGGCGGCCAGCAGATCCGGATGAGCTGCAACATGACCTACGGGTCGAGCGGCGGCCCCTGGCTGCAGGAATGCAACGACTCGATCGGTGCCGGATACATCAACAGCACCGTCAGCCACGGCGACAATCCCGGCAACGGGCAATTCGACGGCCCGTACTACGACGACGACATCAAGAGCCTGTACGACTACGCGGAAGCGGGCTCCCCGGCGTAAATTCGCCCTCCCCACCAGAGCCCTGGCCACCGGCCAGGGCTCTGGTCTGGGCTTGTTGTCCCCGGGAATGCGTGACCTGCGCCGGGGAATTACGCGCGAGTTTCCCCGACCTTCCGCAGCCCGTCCCGGGCCTGCTTCAGACCCCGGAGTACGTCGCTGAGGTCGCGCGAACCAGGCCGGGTATCACGGATGAGGACGTGGCGAAACTCGTCGAACTCCGACAGGAACGTCAACGCCTGCTCGTCAGGAAACGGCCGACCGCTCCCGACTTCGAGGCGATCATCGAGGAAGCCGCGCTGCGCAAGCGGGTGCCCGGCATGGCTGGGCAGTTGGACAAGCTGCTGGAGGCCAACCAAGCCCCGAACGTCACGGTCAGGGTTCTTCCGCTCGACAGTGGGCTGAGCAGGGCGGCCATCGCGGGAAGCTTCGTCATCCTTGATTTCCCCACCAAGGGTGCCCGATCCGCCGAGCCGACGACGGTCTACAACGAGGGATTGTCCGGAGCCCTCTACCTCGATCGCGTCGAAGAGGTCAGGGCTTACGCCAACGTGTGGAGCACGCTCACAGGCCAGGCGCTGAGTGTGGAGGAATCATGCGAACTCATGCGGGAGATCAAGGAGCAGCACCATGACTGAACTCGTCGGCGCGACCTGGCGCAAGAGTAGCCGTAGCAGTGACCAGGGGAACTGTGTGGAGGTCGCCGGCAACCTGCCTGCGGTCGTGGGTGTGCGGGACAGCAAGGACATCGCCGGCCCCGTGCTGGTGTTCTCCCCGCAGGCGTGGCGGAACTTCCTCACTACCATCTACCGGTCCCACTGACCGGCCCGTCCGAACAGCCCCACCCACCCTGCGGTGCCGCCCTGCCTCCGCAGCCCGGATGCGCTTGATCCACACCGTGCCACCGATGTGGCGGCCTCCCGTTCCTCGGATGCCGCCACATCGGTGGTCGTGTTGTCGTGCGAGCTTGATGTCGCCATGTGCAGAGGTCAGGCGATGTTCTAGAATCGAACACGTGAGCGTAGGGGAGCGCATTGCCGCAGCGCGGACGGAGTCCGGGCTCACTCAGGCTCAGTTGGCCGCTGCGGTCGGCATGGCTCGAAGCGCGTTGGCAAAGATCGAAACCGGGCTGCGCGGGGTCTCCGCGGTGGAGTTGGTTGCCATCGCGCGGGAACTGCGACGTCGGGTGGAGTGGTTTGTCGACCCGGGTCCGCCGTCCATCGTCTCCTACCGCGCATCACGGTCGGGTCTGGCGACCCAGGCCATCGACGAAGCGTTGGATCGGATTGCCAGGGACGTCGAATTCGTCGTAGGCGAGGTACCCGAACTCGTCAACGGTCAGCCCGACCAGCAGCCGACGCCCGCGTCCATGCCCGCAGCGGAGGATCTTGCCGCTACGGCCCGTTCTCTACTCAAGCTCGGAGCCGACGAACCCGTGCTTGAGCTGTCCCGTTTGGTTGCCGTCATCGGGTTGCTGCCTTTTGCGTTGCCGTTGGGAGACGGGGCTGATGCAGGCACCGTGCTGCTCCGAGCCGGCGGAGTGTGCGTCATCAACGGCGATCTCCGGGTTGGTCGCCGCCGGCTCGCGCTTGCACACGAACTGGGCCACTACCTGATTGCCGACCCATACACCACGGACTGGCGCGTCGCTGCAACGGAGGCCGACGCTCTGGAGGCCCGCCTCGACCGCTTCGCGCGTGCCCTGCTCCTCCCTGCTCGTGATCTCCATGACCGGTGGGCGGAATGGTCCGCCAGCGAGGATGAGACGTTGCGGGACGCAGCCGTCCGTGCTGGTAGCCACTACCAGGTGGACATGGCTACTCTCGCGCGGCGGCTGGACGAACTCGGGATCGTCGACAGTCAACAGGCCAACAGGATTCGTGGGGTGGGAACAAAGAAGGCCGACATCGTCGAGAAGAACCTCGTCGTTCCCCGTGAGATGGAGCCGATTGCCCTTCCCCGCCCTTACGAGCAGGCTGTCCTTCGGCTGTACCGGAACGAGACGGTTACGGTTGACCGTGCACTCGGATTGCTGTTGGGCACCTTTGACGAAGATGCGCTACCCGACCGCCCTGCGGTACCAGACGCCGAGATCTGGACCGTCACCTCGTGACGAGCGAACCTTGCGTGTACGTCTTGGATACGGGACCGCTGAGCCACTTCTCCCGCAGCCAGTGGCTCGGTGTGCTCAAGGCTGTCCTCAGAGACGTTCGAGTCGTGATTCCCGACGTGGTCGAGGTCGAGCTGCGTAGCGGTAGTGTGCAGAATGCGTACCTCCAGGCGGTGCTGGACGCCGACTGGATCGAGGTCGTTCCCCTGGATGCTCCTGAGCAGTTGGCCGCGTTCGCCTACTACGAGCAAAGACTGGTCGGCACCGACGGTCGCAACATTGGAGAATGCGGTGTGCTCGCGCTCGCCGAGACTACGGCTCATGCCATAGCCGTTGTCGATGACCGCTGGCGGTGAACGCTGCCAAAGGTCGCAAGGTAGAAGTTCGGCGAACGCTGGGGCTGTTGTGTGAGGCGATTCGCCAAGGCCTTCTCACCGTACCTCTGGTGTCGGCACTCGCCGACGACCTTCTACGGGACTCCTACCGGCTGCCATTCGGTCCGGGAGGTTTCGCCAGGTGGGCAGATGAGCAGGGGCTGACCTGACCCGCCGCACCCGGCAGCTCGAATACCGCCGCGTCGCCCAAGCGCCGTCCCGCACCGACCGGACAGCCGGAACGTTGCTGGGTTCGGCATCCTCAGGGGCGTCATGTCTCACCGAGGTCGGTGCAGTGGACGATCGTCGCGTCGTTCGGCGGCACCGCGTGACGGGCCTCCTCCTGCCGTACCCGATCGATGATCTCGGTGGGGCCGCGGGCCGTCAGGGTGGCGACGACCTCGGGCCAGTCGGCGAGCCGGAACCGGTCCACGATGCGGCTGGCCCCGTTGCTGAGCAGCACCGCGCCGGCCAGCTCGGGAGCGGGGCAGCAGCCGGTGAGCGCCTCGGCGGCGGCCTGCGGATCGTCCTTGGCCAGCCAGAAGCCGCCCGGTCGGTTCCGGTGGGCACGCAGGTCGCGCAGGAGCCGGTGGTATTCGTCGCCACCCTCGACCGCCGCCCTGATCGCGGGTTCGTAGGACCTCGCGGGTGCCGTTGTGCGTCGCTCTCGAGGTCAGTCCTGTTGCCGACGGGCCCGCTTCGCCGCACGACTGATGGCCCAGGCATCGGCGACCGGCCCGATGTGGCGGATCTTGTCGGGATTGATGACCGTCCGGATGGTCTGGATCTGCCCGTCGCGCACGTCGAGGGCCAGGACCTGGAGCACCCTGCCGTCCCGGTCGCGGAAGATCGCGCCGGGCTGGCCGTTGACCTCGTGCGGCGCGACCGACACGTCGATCCGGATCAGCAGGGGCAGGACCGTGCCCAGCACCCGGGCCACGTTCTCCGCGCCCATGACGGCCCTGGCCAGCTGTGGGGCCTTGCCGCCGCCGTCGCCGACCAGCTGCACGTCGGCGGCCAGTAGATGGCGCAGTTCGTCGACGTTGCCGTCGGTCAGCGCGTCGAAGAACCGGCTCGCCAGCTTCTGCCGTTCCTGGCGGTCCGCCTCGAACCGCGGCGCTCCGGCCGCCATGTGCCGGCGTGCCCGCACCAGCAGTTGCCGGCATGCCGACTCCGATCGTCCGATCGCGCTGGCGATCTCGTCGAACCCGAAGGCGAACACGTCCCGCAGCACGAACACCGCCCGCTCCAGCGGGCTGAGCCGCTCCAGCAGCAGCAACGCCGCCATCGACACCGAGTCGGCCAGCTCCACCGACCGTGCCGGGTCCTGGTACGGGTCGCTCAGCAGCGGCTCGGGAAACCACGGGCCCACGTACTCCTCCCGCCGTCTCCGCGCGGAGCGCAGCACATCGATCGAGAGCCGGGTCACCGTGGTCGACAGGAAAGCCCTGGTCGACGTGGGCCGGGTCGCCGAGCCGGCAAAGCGCAGCCAGGTCTCCTGCACCGCGTCCTCGGCCTCACCCACACTGCCCAGGATTCGATAGGCGATCGAGAACAGCAGCGGTCGCAGTTCCTCGAACTCCTCGACCTCGCTCACGCGGAACCCCCTCCCACCCGATCATGCGTGCCAGCGGGCTCGGGGCCCGCAGCCGGGCCCCGAGCCGGTGGCTGTCGTGCGGTCAGTGGAACTGTCCGGGCTGGTAGGCGCCGGCCGGCTGCTGGGTGATGACGTTCATCCGGTTCGCCATGTTCATGAACGAGACCAGGACCACCAGGGCGGTGAGCTGCTCCTCGTCGTAGTGCTTGGCGGCCTGCGCCCACACCTCGTCGCTGACCCCACCGGCCGCGTCCGCGACCCGGGTGCCCTCCTCCGCCAGCGCCAACGCGGCCCGCTCGGCCCCGGTGAAGACCGTGGCCTCCCGCCACGCCACGACCAGGTTCAGCCGCACCGAGGTCTCGCCGGCCGCGGCGGCCTCCTTGGTGTGCATGTCGACGCAGAAGGCGCAGCCGTTGATCTGACTCACGCGAAGCGCCACCAACTCCTGCGTGGTGGTCGGCAGCGATGACTCCTTCAGCGCCCTGCCCGCCGACATCATGTGCTTGAGGGCCTTGCCGGCGGTCGGTTCGGCGAGGAAGTTCAGTCGCGCGTCCATGATGTGCTCCTCTACGGTCGTCCATGGCTACACCCCCTGAGACGGGGCGGCCCGGCTCCCAGTGACACACCTGAACGTGACCCGCGTCTCCCGGCTCGGCGGTGGACGGCGAGTCATGACCAGGTCACCGGCGGGCAGCCTGCGACGTGACGGCCCGCAGTGGCGGGCGTTCATGGCCGCCGTGGGTCGGGGTTCTCCGTCGTCGCGCGCTATCGGCGGCGGGATCCCCGGATGAACTGGTCGACGGCGGTCTCGGTGATCCCGTCGAGCAGCTCCGGTTCCAGCAGGTTGCCGTTGACCAGCGTGGCGATGCCCTGCAACGTGGCGAACAGCACGATGCCGGCGCGATCCGGGGCACCGGGCTCCAGCATGCCCTGGGCCTGCCCCTCGGCGATCAGGCCGTGCATCAGTCCGAACGGACCGGCGGCGGCCTCGACCAGATGGCCGGCCCCCTCGCGGTGCTTGCCGGTGAACATCAGCTCCAGCAGGGCGGCGTCCTCGGTGGCGAACCTCAGGTAGGCCGCCGCCATGGCGTGCAGGCGCGGCCCGAAGTCGTTGCCGGCGGCGGCGAGCGCCGCGCGCAGCTCCGCGTCCAGCCGGGCGAACCCGGCCTCGGCCAGCGCGTCCAGCAGCGCCTGACGGTCGGCGAAGTGCCGGCGCGGCGCGGCGTGGCTGACGCCGGCCTCCCGGGCCAGCTCACGCAGCGAGAGCTGGCCCGCGCCGTGCTGGCGCAGGCTGCGCTCGGCGGCAGCCAGCAGCGTCGGCCGGAGGTTTCCATGGTGGTACGCGGGCACGAGGGTCATCGTAGCCGAAAAAATGTCGCCGTTGACGACATTGTTGCCACCGCATACATTGTTTCCCATGACAACATTCACGACCGCGCAGATCCCCGCCATGACCGGCCGTACCGTCGTCGTCACCGGCGCGAACAGCGGCATCGGCCGCACCACCGCCCGCGCGCTCGCGGCGAAGGGTGCCCGCGTCGTGCTCGCCGTCCGTGACCCCGCCAAGGGCGTCGCCGCCGCCGCGAGCATGACCGGCGACGTCGTCGTACGACGGCTCGACCTCGCCGACCTCGCCTCGGTGCGCGCGTTCGCCGGAGGCTTCACCGAGCCGATCGACCTGCTGATCAACAACGCGGGCCTGATGATCCCGCCGCTCGGCCGTACCGTCGACGGCTTCGAGCTCCAGTTCGGCACCAACCACCTCGGGCACTTCGCACTGACCAACCTGTTGCTGCCGCAGATCCACGGCCGGGTGGTCACCGTCTCCTCCTCCGGGCACCGGGCGGGAGCGATCGACTTCGCGGACCTCAACTGGGAACGCCGTCCCTACCGGGCGTTCCCCGCGTACGCCCAGTCGAAGCTGGCCAACCTGCTGTTCACCGCGGAACTCCAGCGCCGCCTCACCGAGGTCGGATCGCCGGTCCTCGCGACCGCCGCCCACCCCGGCCTGGCCGCCACCAACCTGGTCCGGCACCCCGACGGGAAGCGGTCCCTGCCGCACCGGATCAACGAGGCGGTCGTCAACCTTCTCGCGCAGAGCGACGACGACGGGGCACTGCCCACGCTCTACGCGGCGGTGGCCGAGGTCCCGGGCGGCAGTTACGCCGGGCCGGGCGGCTTCCTCGAGGGGCGCGGTGCGCCGAAGCTCGTCGGCCGGTCGAAGGCAGCCCGGGACGGCGGTGTCGCCCGTCGGCTGTGGACGGTCTCCGAGGAGTTGACCGGCGTCACCTTCCCGCTGGCCGCCCAGCCCACCCGGTAGGCGGCGGGGGTCGGCGCGTGGCGGCGGCGTCGGCTTCAGCGCGACGGGATGACGAGTTCGTCGGCGACCCACCGGGCGACACCGGCCGGATAGGGTGCCGACAACCCGAGGATCACGTGCCCGAAGCCGGCGGCGGTCGCCGCGTCGATCGCCTTCCGGGTCTCCTCGGGCCGGTCGTAGGAGACCGGCAGGTGGATCGAGCGGGTGATCGAGGCGGGATCCCGGCCGATCGCGGCGCAGTAGCGGTCCAGCAGCGCGCTGCGGGCGATCACGTCGTCGATGTCCCCGCCGGGGATGTTCCACAGGTCGGCGTGCTCGGCGACCACCCGCAGCACGGCGGCGGAACGTCCGCCGATGAGGATCGGCGGGTACGGGCGCTGGACCGGCTTCGGGTTGCCGTACGCCCCGACCAGCCGGACGTGGTCGCCGTGGAAGTCGAACGGCGCGTCCTCGGTCCACAGTCGCCGGATGACCGTGCACGCCTCAGCGAGGCTCTGCACCGAGTGGGTGAAGTCGTGGAAGGGCAGGTCGTGGGCCTCGTATTCGCGGCGGGCCAGCGGGTGTGCGGGGCGCGACCCGGCACCGATGCCGAAGTCGAGCCGTCCGCCGGAGACGACGTCGACGGTCGTGGCGATCTTGGCCAGCATCGCGGGTGGCCGGAAGCGGTTGCTGGTGACGAGCACGCCGAGGCGCAGCCGTCGGGTGTGGGCAGCGAGGGCCGCGAGCAGGGTCCAGCCCTCGTACGCCGGTCCGGCCGGGTCGCCGCCGATCGGCATGAGGTGGTCGAACAGCCAGGCGTGCGCGATCTCGGGGATGTCGTCCGCCTCGCGCCAGACCCGCAGCACGTCGTGGTAGTCGACCTGCATCGGTGCGGTCATGATCCCGAAACGGGGTGGGGTGGGCTGCGGCATGGTCCGCCCTTCCTGATTCTGTGCTCAGCGTCGGCGCAGTGCCGGGTCGAGCAGGGCCGGCGGGGTGTCGTGCTTCTCGTCGGGGGCGAGGTCCAGGCCGGGGGCGACGATCGCGTCGATCGCGTCGAGCACGTCGGCGGTGAGCGCGGTGTCGGCGGCGGCGAGCTGGGATCGCAGGTGGTCCATCGTGCGCGGGCCGATGATCGCGCTGGTCACGGCGGGGTGCGCGGTGACGAAGCCGAGCGCGAGCTGGATCAGGGTCAGGCCGGCCTGGTCGGCGACCTTGGCCAACTGCTCGACGGCGTCGAGCCGGGCCCGGTTGGCTGGAATGGTCAGGTCGAAGCGTTGCGGCAGGACGGCGGCGCGGTGGGTGGCGACCTCCCGGCCGGCGCGGACCGCGCCCGACAGCCAGCCCGAGGCGAGCGGGCTCCGCGCCAGCACGCCGAGGCCGTACTGCTCGGTGACGGGCAGGACGTGGGCCTCGATGCCGCGTTGCAGGATCGAGTAGCTGGGCTGCTCGGTGACGTACCGGCCCAGGTGGTGCTCCCGGGCCGCCCACTCGGCCTGCACGATGCGGTACGCGGGGAACGTCGAGCAGCCGAAGTAGCGGATCTTGCCGGCCCGCTGGAGGTCGGTCAACGCGGACAGCGTCTCCTCGTCGCTGGTGGTCGGATCCCACCGGTGGATCTGGTAGAGGTCGATGTGATCGACGCCGAGCCGGCGCAGGCTGTCGTGCAGCGCGGTGAACAGCCAGCGGCGTGAGCCGCCCCGGTGGTTGCGCTCGTCGCTCATCGGCAGGGTCGCCTTGGTGGCCAGCACGATGTCGTCGCGGCGGCCGGCGATGGCCCGACCGACCAGTTCCTCCGACTCGCCCTGGCTGTACCGGTCGGCGGTGTCGATGAGGTTGATCCCGGCCGCCAGGGCGGCGTCGATCATGGCGGTGGCCTCGGCCTGGGTGGTTCCGCCCTGGCTGCCGAAGTTCATCGCGCCGAGCACGAGCGTGCTGACCTCCACGCCGGTGCGGCCCAAGGTGCGGTATCGCATGACTGTTCCTCCGAGCGGGGTGCCGGGCGATGGGGTGCCGGCCGGTGGGCTGGTGCTGCATGGGAAGGTGACGCGTGGCCTGGTCCCGGGTCGCCGGTTCTGGCATCATGGGATCAAGCGGAACCGCGTTCCGCTTGGAACTATACGGAACAGTGTTCCGCTTGCCAAGGGGGTGTCGGAGGTGGTGGCGATCGTCGACCCCGAAGCCGGATCGGGGCCGCCGCTGCGCAAGCGGGCCGACGCCCGGCGCAACGAGGCGACCCTGCTGGAGGCCGCCGCCGCGGCCTTCCTCGCCGCCGGCGTCGATGCGCCCGTACGCGACATCGCCGCTCGGGCCGGCGTCGGGGTGGGCACGATCTACCGTCACTTCCCGACCCGGGCCGACCTGATCGTCGCCGTCTACCGACACCAGGTGCAGGCGTGCGCCGAGGCCGCGCCGACCCTGCTCGCCACCAGTGGTACGCCGCACGCCGCCCTGGCAGCCTGGATCGACCTCTTCGTCGACTTCCTCGTCACCAAGCACGGCCTCGCCGAGGCGCTGAACTCGGATACCGCCGCCTTCGAGACGCTGCACGGGTACTTCCTCGACCACCTCGTCCCCGCGTGTGCTCGCCTGCTCGACGCCGCCGTCGAGGCCGGCGAGATCCACCCCGGGACCAACGCCCAGGAACTGCTGTTCGCCGTCGGCAACCTCTGCGCGGGCCGGGCCCCCCACTACGACGCCCGCCGCATGGTCGGGCTCCTCGTCGCGGGGCTGCGCCTGCGCTGAGGGGCGGTGCCCGGCATCCCGGACACCGCCCCCTCAGGCGGACGTCGTCCGCTCAGCCGTGCCGGTCGGCCGACCGGGAGTAGTGCTCGGCGACGGCGGCGAAGGCGGCCTTCGGCTCCCAGGGCAGGCCGGGGTACGTGTCGCCGGTGCGGCCGTCGAGCACCTTGACGATCCCGGGGCTGGCGAGGTCGAGGTCGTCGCGGGGGTCGCCGTCCGGCCGGTGCGGAAGGCTGGGCAGCGCGAAGAGGTGGACGAACGTGCTGTCGACGCCCTCGCTGTCGAAGATGTCGAGTAGTTCGCGCAGGTAGTCGGCCTGGCCCTGCTCGTCGCGCTCGTACACCCCGTTCAGTCGCTGGGGCATGCCGCTGGCCGCGTCGTACTCGATGATCTCCATGCTGCGCGGCGCGACGTCGCCCGCGCCGCGCCAGGTCGCGGTGCCGAAGCCGGTGACGGCGACCGGCTTGGGCTGGTCGACGAGCCGGCGTACGCCGTCGCGGAACTGGTTGGCGACCTCGGCGGACCGGATGAGTTCGAGGGTCACCACGTCGAACAGGTCCCAGTCGACGCCCTCGAACGGGATCGCGGCGTAGGTGACCTTCCCGTGGAAACGTTCGCGGACCGCCGCCACGGTGGTGCGCAGGAACCGGCCGAGGCGGTCGCTGACCTCGGCCATGCGCTCGGCGCGACCGTTCGGGTCGGTCAGCAGGTGGTCGAGGCGGTCCCCGAGGCGGTCCCCGGCGATGAAGCCACGGTTCATGATGCTCAGCTCGGCGCCGGTGACGAACACGACCTCGGCCCCCGTCGCGCGGAGTCGCTCGGCCCGCTCGGCGCAGTCGAGGAACAGCGCGCGGATCAGGTCGGGTTCCAGCTCCAGCGGATACGGCGAGAACCAGATCTCCAGGCCGAGTTCGGCGGCGACGCGGGCGGCGGACTCCAGCCGCCCGGGGTCGCCGCCGACCAGGTGGACGGCGGTGCAGTGCAGGTCGTCCCGGATGATGGCCAACTCCCGCCGGACCAGGTCGAGGTCCCAGTGCGGCACCGAGTTGACGCCGTTGGTGACGAAGCCGGTGTCGTAGGCCATGCCCTTGGCACGCATGTCGGTCCCTTTCGGTCGTGGTGCTCCAGAGGTCGGGGGGACCGTAGCATATTTTTGCGTGCACGCAATTTTGCGTGCACGTACCATGTGTGCGACAGTGGCGTCGTGACCGGTCCATCGACGCTGCGGGAACGGAAGAAGCGGGCCACCCGGGAGGCGCTCCAGTCGGCGGCGCTGCGCCTCGCGCTGGAACGCGGGCCGGACAACGTCCGCGTCGAGGAGATCGCCCAGGCGGCAGGTGTGTCGCCCCGGACCTACAACAACTATTTCCAGAGCCGCGAGCAGGCGATCGTCGCCGGGGTCGCCGCAGTTCGCGCGGCAGGGATCGCGGCAGCCGTGGTCGCCCGGCCGGCCGAGGTCAGCCTCGGCGACACCGTCGTCGACGCCGTCGTGGCGCTGTACACCGATTCGGGCGACCACCCGCGCGACGCGCTGCTGATGATCGCCGCCAGCTCCGCGCTGCGGGCCTGTTACGTCGACGCCGTCACCACGATCGAGGAGCCACTCGCCGAAGCGATCACCGCACGCTGTCCGGGCATCGCACGCCTGACCGCCCAGGTGTTGGCCGCCGGCGTCGGCGCGGCGGCGAAGGTGGCACTTCGGCAGTGGCTGCACGCCACGAGCGAGATGCCGTCGATGGTCGGTTTCGTGGTGCCGTCCGGGTCGCTGCCGGATCTCGTCCGGGCCGCACTGACGCCGCTCGCCCCCGCGCTCGACGCCGCCGCGAAGCCCTGACCCGCTCGGCCGCCGGCCGTGATGCGCTCAGCCGCCGCGAGGGCCTGACCCGCCGTACTCGTGCCGTCCGAATGGTCCACGGGCCCCGCCCCGCCGGGCGGGAGCCGGTCGCGGGTCGGTACGACTCGCGATCCGGTCCCGGCCCGGCCCCGGCGGGGCGGGTGCGCGGGGTGGGGTGGTCAGGTCCGGGACAGGGCGCGGTCGCTGACCGAGGACTGGAGCCCGAACTGGCGGGCCCGGCGCTCGGCGAAATCGGTGAGCCCCTGGCTGTCGGCGTAGTCGAGGCTGTAGAGGTCCAGCTCCAGCTGGAGCAGTTGCTCGGCGATCTGGGCGTGGAACTCCAGCACGTCGGGCGGCCACGGGGCGTAGCCCTCGTCGGTCCACCGGGCCGAGAACGACTCGAAGACGATCCCGTCGACGATCTCGGCCAGCCGGGGCAGCATGCCGAACCCCCGGTTGGCCAGCAGGTACGCCGGCTCAGCCTCCTCCCGTACGGCGGCGACCAGGGTGAGCAGGTGCGGCACGTCCTCGGGGAAGGTCAGCTCGACGTTGAGCGTGTCCAGGAAGAGCCCCGCGAAACCCTGCGCCATCGCCTGCTTCGCCTGCCCGACCACGTGCGCCACCCAGAGTGGATGGTCGACGTGGACGAACGCGCCGCCCCAGTCCGGGTTGCGTTCCTGGCGCTGCCAGGGCGCGGGCGGCCCCTGGTCCTCCGACAGCGACAGGTAGCCGAGCGTCTGCACGTCCTGCTCCGCGAGGTAGCGCAGCTCGGCGGGCCGGTAGAAGTCCGGTTGCAGGACGACCCGGACGTACCCGGCGAGGTCGGGCAGGCGTCCCTCGCCGTAGTAGAAGCAGATGGGACGTCGGCTCACTACGTCCACCCGTGCTCCCGGTACCAGGCGAACGTGCTGCGTACGCCCTCTTCCAGGCTGACGCTCGGTTCGTAACCCGTCAGCTCCCGCAGCCGGGACAGGTCCGGGCAGCGGCGGGCGACCGATCCCGGCGGCGCGGTCTCGGGTGCGATGGCGGGGCTCACCCCGGCCACCCGCAGGACCAGCTTGGCCAGGTCGCCGATGTTGGTCTCCTCCCGGTCGTTGCCGATGTGCACGATCTGACCGGCGGCGGCCGGGGCGGCCATCAGCCGCAGCATCGCCTCGACCGCGTCGTCGACGTGGCAGAACGCCCGGTACTGGTCGGCGCCGGGGACCGGGAACGGGTCGGCCCCCCGCAGGGCGCGCAGGGACATCTCCGGGATGACGTGGTCGGCGCCCATCCGTGGGCCGTACACGTTGTGGAAGCGGCCCACCACGGTCTCGAAGCCGCGCGCCCGAGCCGTGTGCAGGAAGGCGGCCTCGCCGAGCAGCTTGCTGGCCGCGTACGCGAAGCGGGGCGCCGTGATGTCGGAGATCATCGTCGGCACCGTCTCGGCCGACGGCACCGGCACCACCCCGGCCGTCACGCCCCCGGCGTAGACCTCGCTGGTGGAGGCGAAGAAGACCCGCTCACCCGGGGCCACCCAGTCGAGCAGGTGCATTGCGGACAGGGTGTTGACCCGGACCACCCGGGCCGGGTCCTGCTCCACGTTACGGACGCCGACGACGGCGGCGAGCAGGTAGATCTGGTCCCAGCCGGTCGGCAGGGCGGCCCAGGTGTCCGGGCTGGTCAGATCGCCGGAAACCACCTGCACGGCCGGATCGCCGCGCAGCAGGTCGAGGTCGGCGTCGTCGCGCCCCCGGGAGAAGTCGTCCACGATCGTCACCTGGTGACCGTCGGCGACGAGGCGGCGGGCCAGGTGCAGGCCGATGAAGCCGGCCCCGCCGAGCAGGAGAGCCCTCATGCCGACACCGCCTCGGCGGTCGACGCGCCCGTACCGGCCGGGTCGACGGCTGACGTGTCCGTACCGGCCGGGTCGGGGGCGGGCGGCAGGTAGCCGAGTCCGGCGTAGCGGACCCCGGCGGCCATCACCGCGTCGCCGTCGAGCACCCGCCACGAGTCGTAGACGAAAGCCGGCGGCGTCGCGCCGAGCACCTCCGGGACCCGCAACGCCCGGTAGTCCGGGTGGTCGTTGATGATCAGCACGGCGTCCGCGTCGGTGAACGCCTTGTCCAGGCTGACCGGCTCGCCACCGTACTGGCGGATCACGTCGTCGGTGACCATCGGGTCGTGGCCGAGGACGGTGATGCCGGCGGCGGAGAAGACCCGCATCATCGGTTCGATCGGAGTGCCGCGCATGTCGTCGGTGGCCGGCCAGCCCTTGTACGCCCAGCCGAGCACCGCCAGGCGTGCGCCGAGGCTGCGCCCGCGCGCCTCGACCAGCATCCGGACCACGGTCTCACCGACGTGGATCGGCAGGTACTCGTTGAGCTGGCGGGCCTTGCCGACGAGGAACGGCCGGCGGTCGCCGGCGCTGTCGATCATGATGTACGGGTCCTTGGAGAGGCAGCCGCCGCCCACGTACCCGGGCTTGGCGAGGTCCGGGCGCGGGTAGTCGACGTTCGTCGCCCTGATCACCTCCAGCGGATCGAGGCCGTGCCGCTCGGCGATCAGCGCGATCTCGTTGCCGAAGGCGTAGATCAGGTCGGTGTGGCAGTTGTTCGACAACTTCACCAGCTCGGCGGTCTCCAGCCCGGAGACCGGGACGACGGTACGCACCAGCCCGTTGAAGAACTCGATCCCGGCGGCCAGACTCTCGGCGTCCAGGCCGCCGACCACCTGCGGCAGCTCGACGAGTTCCCGTAGCGCCTGGCCCTGGATGGTCCGCTCCGGTGCCATCACCAGCCGGACCTGTTCGCCCCAGGCGGCCTGCAGCTCCGGCAGCACCACCCGGCGGCTGGTGCCGACCGGCACCGTGCTGCGGACCACCACGAGGGTGTCCGGGCGGCAGCTGGCGGCCACCACCCGGGCCGCGGCGGCCAGGTTCGCCAGGTTGGGACGCTGGGTCATGTTGTCGACCGGCGTCGACACGCTGATCACCGCCACGTCGACGGTGTCCTTCGGCAGGTCGGCGCCGACGTGGATGCTCGTGCCGAGGTGGGCGGCGAAGACGTCCTCGATGCCGGGCTCGAAGATGTGCGGGCGGCCGTGCGAGAGCGCGTCCAGCACCGCTGGCGACACGTCCGCGCCGTACACCGTGAAGCCCTTGTCGGCGAGGGCGGCGGTGAGGGTGAGCCCCACGTAGCCCAGGCCCACGACCCCGATCTTCGTACTCATCTGCGGTGTCCTCTCGTGTTGCGGGTGTGTCGTGATGGGGGTGCGGGTCACCGCACCGCCCCGTCGGCCCAGATGTCCTTGATCGACGTCGCCAGGTCACGCAGCGGGGCCCAGCCCAGCTCGTGACCGGCCCGGCCGATGTCGGCCTGGATCCAGTCGACCGCCAGCGAGCGCTGCGGCCCGACGCCGGCCTCGCGGATCCGGCCGCCGTAGCCTGCCGCGTCGGCCAGCAGTTCGACCGCCTGCCGCGCGGTGACGGCCCGGCCGCTGCCCGCGTTGACGACCCGGTGGCGCAGCTCGGGCGCGAGGGCCGCCGCGACGATCAGCGCGGCGAGGTCCCGCACGTCGACGAAGTCCCGGTACGCCGACAGCGGCCCCAGGGTGATCTCCGTGGCCCCGTCGGCCAACGCGGCCCGGATCCGCGCCGCGGCCCGACCGAGCAGGTTCTCCTGCGACATGCCGGGACCGATGGGGTTGAAGACCCGCAGCGAGACCGCGTCGACCTGCCCGGCCTCCCCGGCGAGCTGGAACAGCCGGGTGCCGGCCAGATGGCTGACGCCGTACGCGCTGACTGGTCGGGCGGGGGCCTCCTCGGTGACCGGGACGCGGTCCGGCACCGGCCCGTACTCGCCGGCCGAGCCGAGCCGGACCAGTCGGGCCTGCGGCGCCGCGTCGGCGGTCGCCTCCAGCAGTTTCGCCGCGACCGTCGTGTTCGCCGTGACCAGTTGCGCGGCGGAGCCGGTGAGGGCGCCCACGCAGTTGACCACCGCGTCCGGGGCGACCTCGCGCAGCAGCGCCGCGAGCGCTGCCGGTTCGCCGTCGAGCAGGTCGAAGGTCGCCCGCCCCGGGCAGATCACCTCGGTCACCCGAGGGTCCGCCGCCAGGGCGTCGCGGGCGTGCCCGCCGATGAACCCGGACGACCCGAAGAGCAGTACCCGCGTCACGTCAGCTCCCCGGCCCGCACGACGCCCGGCAGGTCCGCGACGCCTGGCAGGTCCGCGACGGCCAACGGCTCGGCGGTGGCCGCCGCCCCGTCACCGACGGCCACCTCCACCGGCCTCGGCCGGGTGGGCAGCAGGATCGGCTTGAGCTGGGGGAACGAGCGGTTGGCCTCGTCGTAGTCCTCCGGTCGGCCGATGTCCAGCCAGAACCCGTCGAACGGGTACGTCATCGGCGGGTCGCCGCCCGCGAGCAGGTCCAGCACCAGCTGGTCGAAGCCGAGGGCCAACCCGGCCGGATAGGGGTCGAGCGTCCGGCGCGACATCCCGTAGACACCCATGCTGACCGGGTAGCGCAGCGCCGGCTTCTCCCGGAACCCGACGACCCGCCCGGCGTCGACGTCGAGCACGCCGAAGTCGATCCGGTGCACCCGTTCGGAGGTCGCCAGGGTCAGCCCGGCCCCGGAGAGCTGATGGCTGCGCAGCAGGTCGCCGTAGTCCAGGTCGGTGAGGACGTCCCCGTTCATCACCAGGAACTCGTCGGGCAGCCGGTCCTTCAGGCCGAACAGCGGACCGACCGTGGACAGTGGCCGGTCCTCCTCGATGTAGTCGATGGCGAGGCCCCACCGGTTGCCGTCCCCGACGAACGCCCGGATCAGCGGGCCGAGGTGGTTGATCGCCAGGGTCACCGAGGTGAACCCGCGCGAGGCGAGCTGGTCGAGCACGATCTGCAGGATCGAGTGGCTGTCCCCGATCGGCATCAGGGGTTTCGGCAGCGTCGTCGTGTACGGCCGCAACCGCACCCCTTTGCCACCGGCAAGGATCACCGCGTGCAACCGGACCTCCCCATAGGTCTCGCGTGGACTATCGGTAGTGCCGAACCTGCCCGATCACCGGAGCCAGACCGAGCGCGAACAGCGCCTGGAGCAGCAGCACGCTGCCCAGGTAGAGCGAGGTGTCGGCGACCGGATCGCCGCCCTGCCCGAGCAGCGGGGCGACACCGAGCAGCGCGCCGAGGCCGACGTGCAGCACGATCACGACCGTCATGGACAGACACAGCCAGCCGTACCGGCCCCGGCCGACCAGCAGGAAGGCCAGGTAGTACGCGCCGGCGAGGGCCACGTGCGCGGCCGTCATCACCACCCCGGCGGCCGAGAGCAGACCCGCGTAGGCGAGCCCGGCGAGCAGCACCGCCCCCAGCACCGCCGGCACCGAGAGGCAGGCCGCGACCTCCCGGCCGATCGTGCGCCAGACCCCGGCGACGAATCCGCTCGGCACCCGGGCCCGTCGGGACAGCGCGACCGCGCTCGCCCAGAACCGGCTGGTCCGCCACTCCACGAACCCCATGGACAGAATCAGCGGGACCGCCGCCGCCGCGACGTCCAACTGACCCAGCAGGTACGGCGCCTGCGCGTGGAAGAGCAGCGTCGCCGAGCAGAGCCCGTAGCCGACGACGCCGAGCAGCGCGGGCCACGGCGGCCAGAGCGGATCCCGGGGCGTCGGCTCCTCGACCCGGGCGGCCGAACGGGTGGCCCAGAGCCCGGCGGCGAGGGTGGCCAGCACGCCGAGGGCCGCCGCGCCCACCGCCCAGCGCCGCTGTGCCACGCCACCGGAGACCAGGAAGATCGCACCGAACAGCAGGGCCGGGAGCATGGCCGCGGCCAGCCACCACTCACGCCGGTAGAAGAGCAGCAGCGTGCTCGCCAGCTGGTACGTCAACTGGAAGACCATCATCGCGGCGAGCGGCACCCCGCCGTACGGCAGCATCGCGACGCCGGCCGCCACGCCGAGCAGGGGAGCGGTCAGCGCGGCGAGCCGCAGGACCCGGCTCGCCGAGCGGGGCCGGCCGAGGCCGAGCAGGCGGAACGCCGAGTAGGCGACCACGCCCGAGTAGATCCAGCCGACCGTCCCGGCGAGGATCATCCCGAGCACCAGGCCCGGTCGCCCGACCACCGCCAGCACGGCCGGGAACGCGGCGCTGGGCAGCACGTACAGCAGACCGTGCGAGATCGTCCGCAGGTCCCCACGACGGCCGGGGCCGGTCGTCGGCGCGGTGGGCGTCCGGTCGTCGCCCGGCGGGATCGGCCCCATCCGCCGGAACACCTCCGCGGCGAGGACGAAGACGTCGCGGTAGCCGTACTCGACCTGGGCGGTCCGGTCGGTGTGCCCGTCGGCCTCGAGGGCGGCGGCGACCTGGAGCGCGTCCACCGCCCGGGTCAGCTGGGGCCGGACCCGCTCGACCAGGTCGTCGACCGGGTCGGTGGAGATCCGGGGCAGCAGGATCGTGCGCTCGGGCCCGTCCGCCCGGTCGTCGGCGCGCGGCCCCGCCTCGGTGGTCATCGTGGCGGTGGGCCGGAACAGCGGGTCGGTGACCTCCGGGTCGCTGGCGTCGGTCATCAACGACCGCCGGTGGGGCGCAGGATGCCGACCGTCGGCTCGTCGTCCGGGTGCGTCCCGGCAGGAAGCGGCAGCGGATCCCCGGCCGAGTTCGGGTCGTGGCGGGTCGGGTACGCGGCGGACGAGTACTGCTCGGGCCCACGCTGGCGGGGCACCCGGGCGACGACGGGCGTCACCTCGGGCCCGGCGGCGACTGGCGTGAGGTCGGGACCGGCGGCGACGGGCGTCAGGTCGGGCCGGGCGGCCACGGACGCCACCCCGGGCCGGATCGTCCGGTTCGGAACCCGGACCCAGCCCTGCGCCTGACCGCGCAGGTGCTTCGGCGCGGGGGACGCCGTCCGGGGCGCGGCGAGGCCCTCGTAGATGTCGCGGTACGCCTGCAACGAGCGTTGCAGGGTGAACCTCTCCAGCACCCGGGCGCGGGCGTTCGCGCCGAGCCGCAGCCGCAGCTCCCGGTCGTTCAGCATCCGTACGCAGGCGTCGGCGATCGCGGCGACGTCACGCGGCGCGACGACGAAGCCGGTGTCGCCGACCGCCTCGGCGACACCACCGACGTTGGTGCACACGGTCGGCCGGCCGCACGCCATCGCCTCCACCACCGTGTAGGGGAAGCCCTCGGAGATGCTGGTGAGCGCGACCAGGTTGCCGGCGTGGTACGCCTCGACGGCATTGCCGACCCGACCCTCCAGGACGGCCTGCCCGGTCAACCCGAGTTCCTCGATCAGCGCCAGGCAGCTCTCGTGGTAGACCTTGTTGGCGGCCGGCGTGCCGCCGAAGATGCGCAGCCGGGCGTTCGGGATCTCCACGCGGACCAGCGCGAACGCCCGGATCAGGGTGTGCAGGTCCTTGAGCGGGTCGATCCGGCCCATGAACGAGATGGTCGGCACGTCCGGCTCGCCGGCCGCGGGCGGAAACTCGTCCGGGTCGACGCCGTTGTACATCGTCCACATCCGCTCGGGGTCGGCGCCGTTGTGCAGCTGCCACCGCCGGTTGTACTGCGAGTGCGGCGCGAGCGCGCCGGTGATCAGGTAGGCCGCGCCGGCGAGCGAGCGGAAGAAGCTGAGCACCAGCACCCGGACCGGGTGCGGCGCGTCGTCGTGCAGATAGGAGATGTAGCGTTCGCGCAGGTAGATGCCGTGCTCCGAGAGCACCAGCGGGGTGCCGTACGTCCAGGTCGCCGCCATGCCGACGAGGGTGGCGAGACCGTTCATCGACGAGTGCACGATGTCGGCGCGTACCGGCGGCGCGCTCAACGGTCGCAGCATGTGCGAGATGAGCCAGGCCGCCTCCAGCGCGTCGGCGACGGTGGGCGCGGGCCCGGTCTCCTCGACCCGCAGGGTGTGCCAGGCCTCCAGCATCATCCGCAGCGCCTCGTTGGAGAGCAGACCCGCGCCCAGGTCGCCGCCGCCGGCGGCGTACTCGAACATGCCGCGCAGGGCGAGCAGGAAGGTGCTCCGGTTGACCGCGCCGGCCTGGGAGCGGGTCGACTCCAGGGGGGTGACCAGCGCCCGCAGGAACACCTCGTAGGACTCGATGAACTCCGCGCCGGGTCGCCCGGACGGGACCAGCGCACCCCGCCGGGGGCGGCGGCCTGCCGGCCGGCCGCCCCACAACGGGATCGAGTGCACTCGGTCGAGGTTCGCCGGCCGCTCGAACACCGGTTCCTCGCTGCCGTCCACGGTGAGCGCCACGACCTCCCACCGGTAGTCCGGCATCCCCCGGATGAGCTGCTCGCACCAGATGCTCACCCCACCCATCGCGTACGGGTAGGTGCCCTCCGAGACCAGCGCGATCCTCACCGATTGCCCCCGTTCGCCTTCGTCTATCTGAGCCCGCTGCCCGGCCCTACGGGCGGGGAGCGGCGTCGAACGTCACGGCGGTGTTCGCCGCCAGCGTCACCGGCACGGTGACGTCGGTGCCGTAGCTGGTGGCACCCGTGGTGGCCGCGGTCACGCCCCCGAGTTGGAGCGAGCCGGCGGCCGGCGAGGTCACCGTGATCTCACCGGTGGTCCGGTCGTAGACCGCCGACGCCCCGGCGCTGAGCGCGGCGAAGTGGGCGTTGCGCGCCTTGGCGTAGGCGGAGATGCCGGTCCACGCCGTGTTCAGCAGCGGCACCGAGTAGTAGGAGCTGTACTTGGTCAGCACCGCCCCGACCCAGTCGGTGATCAGGCTGTTGCCCGAGCCGTAGTCCCGCACGTTGGCGATGTGGAACGTGTGCGCGTAGATCGAGCCGGACGACACGTGCTGCAGCCCCACCGTGGCCTCGTACTCCAGGACCTGGGCGTAGGTCCGGTCGGTGGGCCAGTAGGGGAACTGGCCGTTCGGGCCGTAGAAGGAGTTGTAGAAGTGCGCTTCCTCGGCCTGGTTGGTGGTGTGGTAGGCGATGTTCGTCGGCCAGCACGGCACCACCGCGATGCTCGGGTCCAGCGGGTGCGCGGTGGACCCGTTGAAGTTCGCCGGAACGTGGCCGGCGAACGACATGTTGCCGGCCACCGTGTCGACGCCGAGATCGGCCGCCGCCTCGATCAGGTCCGGGTTGGACGCGGCGAGGCCGTAGTCGGTGAGCACACCGCTGGGGTTGTTGTAGACACCGAGGCCGGAGTACTCGGGAGTCTTCAGCACGCTGTTCGGGGCGTTCAGCCCGATCGCGGTCCCCGCGGTCCGGTTCTCGGCGATCTCTTCGTGGTTGGTGGCGTAGTCCGTCGTGTTCAGCGCGGGGTGGCTGTACGTGTGGTTGATCCACCGGAAGTTGTTCTTCAGGCACTTCGAGGTGGCGGTCAGGGTGTTGGCGTCCCCGTTCGGGCTGCACGTGTCGCCAGCGAACGGGTCGATCTGGGCCCCGTTGTAGGGGATGTTGAAGGTGAAGCCGGACGCCAGCGGGTGCGCGGTGCGCAGCGCGGTCTGCTTCGCGTCGAGGTTGACCGCGTCGTGCCCGGTGAGGTGGTAGCCGGGGGTGTACTCGACGGTGCCGTCCTCCTTGTAGTGGGCCGAGACGGCGAACCAGTCGTCGATGTCGACGTTCAGGTGGTGCTTCTGCTCACCGAGGAACAGGCCCTTGGACGCCCACCGGAACAGGCCGTAGACCAGCAGGTCCGCGTGGAGCAGGTACTGGTTCGCGGTGAAGGTCAGCGCGACCCGCTCCCGGCCGTCGGTCGAGGTGGTGCGTACGGCCAGCACGTCGGAGCCGTTGGTCATCAGGGCCTCGGCGTTGCACCCGGACCTGATCGAGGTGCGGTAGACGTACGACTGCGTCACCGGGATCTGGGCGGCGCTGTTGAGGTAGTCGAAGATCGCCGCGCCGGTGCTGGTCAGCGAGACGGGCAGGGGCGTGTCGCCGACCGCGCCCTCGCCGGCGGAGTCGAGGCAGTAGTCCTCCGGCCAGGTGCCGTAGCTGGTGTAGAGGGCGACCTGTCGCACCTGGAAGTTGCGCTCGTAGGCCCAGAGGGTGTTCCACTCCGTGCTGGTCAGGCCGCTGAGGTAGCTACCGCCCGACTCGTAGAGCTGCATGCTGTTGGTGAGGAGGATCGCGTTGTACTTGCCGACCCCGTTGGCGTCGGCGAGCGTGCTCGCCGAGAGCGTCTGGGTGGTGGTGTAGAGGATGTCGTAGCTCGCGCCGACCCGGTTGAGGGTGGTGGTGAGCGTGGCGACACCGAAGTCCGCCGGGTCGGTGGCCAGGATCAGCGCCCGGAGCGCGACCTTGTCGTTGATCGCCTGGGTGCCCGCGCCGCCGCTGCGGGCGCTCGACTTGGGCTCGGTGACCTTGACGGTGCCGGATCTGGTCGGCAGCGGGCCGGGGCGGGCCTCCTTCTTGCTCGCGACCTGACCGAGCCCGGGGGCGCTCGGCGGTTGGGCCAGCGCGTTCGGCGCGGTCGGCGGCTGGGCGAGGCCCGGAGCCTGGGTGCCGAGGACGACCGTGAGCGCGGTCAGCCCGGCGAGGGCGAGTCGTTTCGCGCGACGGGGCGCAGGTCCGGTGGGGACCATGTGGTGACCTCCGATGAGGAGATGAACAATGCCGCGATCCTGTATGGACGGCGGGTCGCCATCGAAGGCTAGCAATTGTTCGTTCGGATTCCGGGCCTGATCCTGTCGCAAGTAGAGCATTGACGCAAGCATGGCCGGATGTTAGTGCCGCACTCACGAAAGCAACTTTCGGTAGCGTGCTTTTGGCGGCTCTTGATGGCGAGTTCTCCCGGTGTCCGGCGTGCTGACGTGCTCTTTTTCGGAGGTGCCGAAACATGTCATTCACGTTTGCTTCACAGGGGCGTAGCCGATGGCGGCCAGAATGAGGTCGTCGGTGGGGTGCGGATCGGTGGGCGCATCGGCCGTTCGCTTCGCGTGGTGCAATTGCCGTGCCGTAAGTATGACCGATCGGTCCATGCTGTCCGGCTGATCAGTCGAACGCCGAACCATCCCTTTGGTCATCCGGCGTTGGATATTGGCGGACCAGGGTGTCCGAAGGGCGGAGCTCTCTGGTGTTTCCGCAGTTGGGAGCCCCAGCTGATCCGTGCTGGCCGGAAATCCTGTGCGTCTCCTGTGGTGCGATCTCCTGATCGACCGCGAATGGCGGAGAACGCCGCGGTGACCGCTGGATCGACAAGTGTCGCCGTCCGCTGTTCCTGGCTCCAGGAATTGCTCATTCCCACCCGTTGGAACCTGTCGCTTTTCCGTCAATCAGGCTCTTGGCGAAACCGTTCCTGGTAGGTCGACCGGTCTGCTGGAACTTCCGTGGTCTGCAAATGAATGAATCGATGTTCATGGCTTTCCTGTTGCCCGGCGGGGTGACTCGGCAGGCACCGAACCCGATAGCCACCAGCGCGGTCCGATCAGCAGATCGACGGAGGTGGTTCGTCTCCCCGCCGACCCCGCACTCTCCGACGTCGGCGGCTTTCTCGCGAACACCCGCCGGCAGCGGGCCGGCGCGGCGAACCGCGTCGGCCCGCTGGGCGGGCCTCGGTGCCGTCGGGTGGACCGGCACCGACGGGATCATGTGACCGGCAGCGACGGGATCACGGCCGCTGTCGGTCGGGTGTCGTGGCCAGCAGGAGCGTCGAACCGGCCGCGAAGACGGCCGCGCCGGCGAAGACCAGGCCCGGTGACGCGTACGCCAGCGACCACCCGAACGCCACGCTGGCCGCGACCGGCACCACGGTCTCCGCGGCGGCCCCGATCCCGGTCAGTGCCCCCTGTACGGTGCCCTGCTCGTCGGCCCGGACAGCCCGCGAGATCCACGACTGCGCGGCGGCACCGCCGACCGAGGCGAGCACGCCGACCGCCTGGAGCAGGTAGAGCATCCAGGGCACGGTCACGACCGCCGTACCTGCCAACGCGGCGACGGCGAGCAGGCTGCCGAGCACTGCGGCAGGCTTGTCGCCGAGCCGGCGGACGACCGGCCCGACCGCCCTGGCCTGGAAGACCGCCCCGGCGAGCGCGCCCGCCGCCAGCACGGCCCCGATCTGCGCGGTGCCCCAGGCGAACTGGTGGGTGAGGAAGAACGTCCAGGTCGACTGGTGGGTCATCCGGGCGACGTCGGCGCAGAGGCGGGCGTACGCGAGCCGCCCGAGCACCGGCCGGCGTAGGACGACGGCGATGGCGCTGACCGGGTTCGTCGTCCGCAGGGTCAACGGGGTGGTCCGGTCGCCGGGCCGGGACTCGGGCAGGACGAACCAGCCGTAGCCGACGTTGGCGAAGGAGAGCGCGGCGGCGGCGAGGAACAGCAGGCGTACGTCGACGCCGCCGAGCAGGCCGCCGATGGTCGGGCCGGCGACGAAGCCGAGCCCGAACGCGGCACCGACCAGCCCGTACGCGCGGGCCCGCGCCTCGGGTGCCGTGACGTCCGCGAGGTACGCGTTGACCACGGTGTACGTACCCGCGCAGGCGCCGGCGAGCGCGTGGAACAGCAGCAGCGTCCACGGGGTGGGGGAGGCCGCGTGGGCCAGCCAGTCGACGCCGAGGCAGCTCAGCGAGACCAGCAGGACCGGCCGCCGGCCGTACCGGTCGGAGAGCCGGCCGAGCAGCGGCGAGACGACGAACTGCAGCAGGCCGTAGACCGAGCCGAGCAGGCCGGACCAGCGGACAGCGGCGGCGGCGTCCTCGGTGACGGTGGTCAGCAGGGCCGGCATGATCGGCACGATCAGGCCGAGCCCGAGCATGTCCAGGAAGACGGTGACGAGGAGGAAGGAGAGGGCGGGTGCCCGGCGCATCGAGGCTCCTGGGTGGTGAGAGGGCAGGGCCCCCTCGCCACCCACGGTCAGCCGCGGGTACGGAGGATCAGATTATCGGTGCCGTCAAAGGGTTTTCTGCCGTCGCACCCGTGGCCGGGCTGCTGCCGGACCGTCAGCCCCGGCAGCCGGACGGGCTGTCGCCGCCGGACGGTACGGCGCTGACCACCGCGTCGGAGATCGGGGAGAGCCACTGCAACGGCGCCTCGTAGGCCCGCGGCACCGTCACCGTGACCGCGGTCTCCCGGTCGAGCGTGGTGAGCACGGTGGCGTCCGACGTCTCGGCGGCGTACCAGCAGACCCGGTTGACCGTCCACAGGTCGGCGGTGGCCTCGACGGTCGGCTCGGGGCCGCCGCAGGCGACGGTCAGCGCCGGGTCGCCGTACGCGGCATTCTGCTCGGGGCCGGCGGTCACCGGACGCTGGGCGAGTTCCCGGACGGTGGCCGGCAGTTGGGACACCAGCGCCCGGCAGACCACACCGGGCCGCTCGGCCAGCGCCGGGGCGGCCATCTCGACCGGGGTGCTGGACTGGGGGCGGAGGCTGGTGGACGACGGGCTCGGCGCGGCGGCCGGCACGTCCGGGGACAGCTTGGCAAGGATGAAGCCGGCCACGGCCACCGTCACCGGAACGGCGACCAGGGTGGCGAGCAGCGCCGCCCGCCGGGTCGACCGGTCCCCACCGGCCCGTCGACCGTCGGCCGACCCCACGGCGGCCTCGGACGGATCGGCCACCGGCGAAGCGGCGACCTCGGACGGGTCTTCGACCGGGGCGGCGGCGGACCCCTCGGTCGCACCGGCTGCCGGGGCGGCGGACGCCCCGGTCACCGGGTCGATGGCGGGCACGGAGGCGGCCGGGGTTGCTGGGGAGGGAGTCTTGTCGTCCACTTACAGGCGCACCACCGAACACGTGAGGGTGCGGGTGATGCCGGGCACCATCTGCACGTTGCTGACGATGAGTTTGCCGAGTTCGTCGACCGTGTTCGCCTCGGTGAGGACGACCACGTCGTACGGCCCGGTGACGGCGTCGACGCGTACCACGCCGGTAAGGTCCGCGATCAGACCGGCCACGTCCCGCGCCCGGCCCACCTCGGTCTGGATGAGGATGTACGCCTGTACCACGACTCGACCTCCGTCCGTCGCCGCCCAGGGGCGGCCCGAAGGGTGAAAATACCCTACGGAGCAGGCGTGATCCCTATCGGTGGCCGAGGGTAAGCAGCGAGCGAGCGCGTCGGAAGGAAAACATGGGTGTCGCGGACGTCGGCGAGTTCGGCCTCATCGACCGGGTGACCGCCCGGCTGACCCACGGATCGGCCTGCCTGCTCGGGCCGGGTGACGACGCCGCCGTGGTGGCCGCCCCCGACCGGCGGGTGGTCGCCTCCACCGACGTGCTGGTCGAGGGGCGGCACTTCCGGCGGGACTGGTCGAGCGCGCGGGACGTCGGGCACCGGGCGGCGGCGGCCAACCTCGCCGACATCGCCGCGATGGGCGCCACCCCCACCGCCCTGCTGGTGGCCCTCTGCCTCCCCGCCGATCTGGACACCGCCTGGGCGGAGGAGCTGGCCGACGGGCTGGCCGCCGAGGCGGCGCTGGTCGACGCGGGAGTGGTCGGCGGGGACATGTCCGCCAGCCCGACCCTGACCATCGCGGTGACCGCCCTCGGCGACCTGGGCGGCCGACCGCCGGTGGTCCGTTCCGGTGCCCGGTCGGGCGACGTGGTGGCGCTCGCCGGCCGGACCGGCTGGGCCGCCGCCGGGCTGACCGTGCTCTCCCGGGGCTTCCGGACACCACGGGTGCTGGTCGAGGCGTACCGGCGGCCGGAGGTGCCCTACCCGGCCGGGCCGGACGCCGCCCTGGCCGGCGCCACCGCCATGATCGACGTCTCGGACGGGTTGCTGGCCGATCTGGGTCACCTGGCGAAGGCCAGCGGTGTCGGTGTCGACCTGCGCCGGGACGCCTTCGAGGTGCCCCCGCAGATGCGCGACGCCGCCCGGGCGCTCGGCGTCGACCCGTACACCTGGATTCTGGCCGGTGGCGACGACCACGCCCTGGTCGCCACCTTCCCCCCGGCGGTCGCCCTGCCGGAGTCGTGGCGGGCGGTGGGCCGGGTGGTCGAGGGGGCCGGGGTGACCGTCGACGGTGACGCGTACGACGGACCGCCCGGCTGGGACCACTTCCGGTAAGGGGTGGTCGTACCCTTCACCCGTGAGTGAGATCGAGATCCGCCCGCTGGGCTTCGACTCGCCGGTGGCGCAGACGCTGATCCGGGCGACCCTGGCCGACCTGGGCAGCCGGTACGGCGGCGGAGGCGACGAGACCCCCGTCGACCCGATCGAGTTCGTGCCGCCGCACGGCGACTTCCTCGTCGCCCGCCTCGACGGCGAGCCGGTCGGCTGCGCGGGGTGGCGCAGCCACGGCGACGACAGCGCCGAACTGAAGCGGATGTACACCGTCCCGGCCGTCCGGGGGCGCGGGGTGGCCCGCGCGGTGCTCGCCGCCGTCGAGGACTCGGCCCGCCGGCACGGGCGCAAGCGGATCATCCTGGAGTGCGGCGACCGGCAACCCGAGGCGGTCGCCCTGTACACCTCGGCGGGGTACGAGCGGATTCCCAACTTCGGCTACTACGCCGACGCCCCCGGCTGCCTGTCGTTCGGCCGGGTGCTCTGACAGTCGCGCCCGCTTACCGACCCCTCGGCGAAGCCCGGTGTCCCGCGACCGTCCCGGGGCGGGCACGACGTCGGTCAGCCACCGGGTACGGGGACACGACAGTACCGGCGGGCCGTGACGGCCCGCCGGTACCGGTGAAGCTGGAGCAGTGGAGGGTGTTACCGGGTCAGGCGCGGGTGACCTTGCCAGCCTTGATGCACGAGGTGCAGACCTGGAGCTTCTTGGTGTTGCCGCCACCGGCCGGGGTACGCACCGACTGGATGTTCGGGTTCCAGCGGCGGTTGGTCCGCCGGTGCGAGTGGGACACGTTGTGGCCGAAGCCCGGCCCCTTGCCACAGACGTCGCACACGCTAGCCACGGGATACTCCTGAGATTGATACGTTCATGAGGTCGCCGGCAGGCGCTGCCCGGACAACCTGGCCAGGTTACCCGATGGACCCGGGGCCGGACCAACCGGCCCGCTGCGGTGTGCTGCGGTGTGCGGCCGGTCACCGCCCACCCGCCCCTGCCGACCGGGCCGGTCACCGTCCGGGTCGCCCGTGCCGACCGGGCCGCGCACCGGTCCGGGGCGTCGGGTCGACCGGTGCGGGGACACGCCGGCCGACCCCGGCGGGTGTCGGCCGCCGCCAGTAGGCTTCTGGCCGTGCTGGAGACCCTCGACGCCGCCGCGGTACGCCGCTGGTGCGCGAGCGGCCTCACCGCGCTGCGGCGGCACCAGGGCGAGATCGACGACCTCAACGTCTACCCCGTCCCCGACGGGGACACCGGCACCAATCTCGTGCTCACCCTCACCTCGGCCCAGCAGGCGCTGGCGATGGACCTCGGCACCCTGCCGGAGGACGGCGTCACCGCGCACGGGCACGCGTTGCGGCTGATGGCCCGGGGTGCGCTGCTCGGCGCCCGGGGCAACTCCGGGGTGATCCTCTCGCAGATCCTGCGCGGCCTCGCCGACACGCTCGGTGACGTGCCCACCGTCGCCGGCCGGGCGCTTGCCGGCGCGCTGCGCGACGCCACCACCACCGCCTACGCCGCGGTGGCCCGGCCGGTGGAGGGCACGGTGCTCAGCGTGATCGCCGCCGCCGCGACCGCCGCCGAGCAGGCCGACAGCGACGACCTGCGTACGGTGGCGCGGGCCGCCGCGGGGGAGGCCGCCCGCGCGCTGGCCCGTACCCCCGAGCAACTGCCCGCGCTGGCCCACGCCGGCGTGGTCGACGCCGGCGGCCGGGGGCTCTGCCTGCTGCTCGACGCGCTGGTCGAGGTGATCACGGGGGAGACCCCGCCCCGGCCGACGCCGGTGACCCGCACGGTGCGTCCGCCGCTGACCGCCGTCCGGGAGACCGGCTCCACCGAGTACGCCTACGAGGTGCAGTTCCTGCTCGACGCCCCGCACGAGGCGGTGACCCGGATGCGCGCCGAACTGGCCGCGCTGGGCGACTCGCTGGTGGTGGTCGGCGACGGCGGCTCACCCGCCACGTCCACCACCTGGAACGTCCACGTCCACGTCAACGACGTCGGGGCGGCCGTCGAGGCCGGGGTGACCGCCGGTCGGCCGTACCGGATCTCGGTGACCCGGTTCGCCGAGCAGGCCGCGTCGGCCCCCGGGCCCGCCGACAGCCGGGCGGCCGTGGTGGTCGCGGCCGGCGTGGGCATCGCCGAGCTGCTGGGCGGCGAGGGGGCGACCGTGGTGCCGGGCAACCCGTCCACCGGTGAGCTGCTGGACGCGATCCGGGCCACCGCCGCCGCCCGGGTGGTGCTGCTCCCCAACGACCCGAACACCCAGGCCGTGGCGCACGCCGCCGCCCAGGAGGCGCACCGGCTCGGGGTGAAGGTGAGCGTGGTGCCGACCCGCTCGCCGGTGCAGGCGCTGGCGGCGCTCGCCGTCCGGGATCCGCAGCGCCGGTTCTCCGACGACGTCATCGCGATGGCCGAGGCCGCCGGCGCCTGCCGGTACGCCGAGGTGTGTCACGCCAGCCGGGAGGCGCTGACCGTCGCCGGCCCGTGCCGTCCGGGTGACGTGCTGGCCCTGGTCGAGGGGGAGGTGCACCTGATCGGCAGCGACCTGGTCGACACCTGTGCCGCCGTGGTCGACCAGATGCTCGGCGGCGGCGGCGAGCTGGTCACCCTGCTCACCGGCGCGGACGCCCCGGCCGGCCTCGCCGAGGCGGTCCGGGCGCACGTGGGTCGGCGCTGGCCCTTCGTCGAGGTGCAGGCGTACCCGGGTGGACAACCGCACTATCCGCTCCTGGTGGGGGTCGAATGACGACGTCCGAGCCGGCCACGGTGGACACCGCGTTGAAGAAGCTGGTCGGGGAGAAGACCGCGAAGGCGCTCGCCGGTCACCTCGGCCTGCACACCGCCGGTGACCTGATGTACCACTTCCCGCGCCGCTACGACGAGCGCGGCGAGCACACCGACATCCGCTCGTTGGACGTCGGTGAGCAGGTCACCGTGCTGGCCCAGGTGCAGCGCACCGCCGTACGGCCGATGCGGCAGCGCCGGGGCAACCTGCTGGAGGTGACCGTCGGCGACGGTTCCGGCGGGACGTTGACGTTGACCTTCTTCGGCAACCAGGCGTGGCGGGAGCGGGAGCTGCGCCCCGGCCGGTGGGGGCTCTTCGCCGGCAAGGTCACCGAGTTCCGGGGCAAGCGGCAACTCAACGGCCCCGAGTACGTCCTGCTCGGCGAGGGCGGCGAGGGTGAGGTGGCGGCGTCCGAGGAGGTCGAGGAGTTCGCCGGTGCGCTGATCCCGGTCTACCCGGCTGCCGCGGCCGTGCCGACCTGGGTGATCGCCCGCTGCGTACGGGTGGTGCTGGACACCGTCACCCCGCCGGACGATCCGCTGCCGGCGCAGCTGCGGGTCGGCCGGAAGCTGGTCGGCATCGACACCGCGCTGCGCGAGATCCACCGGCCGTCCAGCAAGGAGGAGCTGTACCGGGCCCGTCGCCGGCTCAAGTGGGACGAGGCGTTCGCCGTGCAGCTGACCCTGGTGCAGCGCAAGCTGCGGGCGGCGTCCTGGCCGGCCAAGCCGCGCCCGGCGAAGGCGGGCGGCCTGCTCGACGCGTTCGACGCCCGGCTGCCCTACGAGCTGACCCCCGGGCAGCGCGACGTCGGCGTCGAGATCGCCGCCGACCTGGCCACTCCGCATCCGATGCACCGGTTGTTGCAGGGTGAGGTCGGTTCCGGCAAGACGGTGGTCGCGCTGCGGGCGATGCTCCAGGTCGTCGACGCGGGCGGCCAGGCAGCGCTGCTCGCCCCGACCGAGGTGCTCGCCGCCCAGCACCACCGGGGCATGCTCGACCTGCTCGGCCCGCTCGCCCAGGCCGGTGAGCTGGGCGCGGCCAACGACGCGACCCGGGTGGAGCTGGTCACCGGCTCGCTGGGCGCGGCGGCCCGACGGCGGGCCCTGGCCGAGGTCGCGCAGGGACGGGCCGGCATCGTGCTCGGCACCCACGCCCTGCTCTACGAGGGGGTCGACTTCGCCGACCTTGGCCTGGTGGTGGTCGACGAGCAGCACCGTTTCGGGGTGGAGCAGCGCGACGCGCTGCGGTCCAAGGCCGACCAGCCGCCGCACGTGCTGGTGATGACCGCCACCCCGATCCCGCGCACGGTGGCGATGACCGTCTACGGCGACCTGGAGACGTCCACCCTGTCCCAGTTGCCGCAGGGCCGCTCGCCGATCGCCTCGCACGTGGTGCCGGCGGCGGAGAAGCCGGCCTTCCTGGACCGGGCCTGGCGTCGGCTGCGTGAGGAGGTCACCGCCGGCCACCAGGCGTACGTGGTCTGCCCGCGGATCGGGGAGGGGCCGGCAGGCGAGGAGGAGCCGCCCCGGGAGGACGACAACGGGCGACGCCCACCGCTGGCGGTGACCGAGGTGGCCCCGCTGCTCGCCGAGGGGCCGCTGCACGGGCTGCGGATCGCCGTCCTGCACGGCAAACTGCCCGCCGACGAGAAGGACGCGGTGATGCGGTCCTTCGCCGACGGCAAGCTGGACGTGCTGGTCGCCACCACGGTGGTGGAGGTCGGCGTGAACGTGCCCAACGCCACCGTGATGATCGTGCTGGACGCCGACCGGTTCGGTGTCTCGCAGCTGCACCAGCTCCGTGGCCGGGTCGGCCGGGGCTCGGCCGCCGGGCTCTGCCTGCTGGTGAGCGAGGCGGCCGAGGGCTCGTCGGCGCGCGAGCGGCTGGACGCGGTCGCCTCCACCACCGACGGGTTCAAGCTGGCCGAGCTGGATCTGGAGCAGCGTCGGGAGGGTGACGTGCTGGGGGCGACCCAGTCCGGCCGCCGTTCGCACCTGCGGCTGCTGTCCCTGCTGCGCGACGCCGACCTGATCCGGGACGCCCGCGCCGAGGCGCTCACCCTGGTCGAGGAGGACCCGGAGCTGGCGCGGCACCCCGCGCTGGCCGCCTCGGTCGCCGCCCTGGTCGACGAGGAGCGTGCGGAGTACCTGGAAAAGGGCTGATCCCCGCGCGGCCCGGTCGGTCGACGGGCCCGCGGGCCGTCCTCAGGTGCCGGGCGGTGAGCCCGCCGGGTGGGCCGGAACGACGGAGGCGCACGCCGACCACCGGTCGGCGTGCGCCTCGGGACGTACGGGTCAGACGGTGAAGCGGATCCGTCGGCGTCGGGCGATGACGAAGAGCACCGCGCCGGCCGCCAGCAGGGCGGCCGCGCCGGCCGCGATGGCACCGGCTGCCGCGCCGGTCACCGGGAGGCCGCCGTCCTGGCCACCGCCGCCACCGCCGCCGGCGGACGGGCAGTCCTTCGGCTGCTCCCACTTGAGCGGGCCGCCGGAGTCGAGGTCACCGGTGACGGTGACGGTGAGGCCCTTGCTGGCGGGGAAGGTGACCGTGCCGGTCCGGCCGGGCTCGACGGTGAGCTTCTTCGGCTCGCCCTTGCTGGGGGTGAAGACGGAGGTCAGCGGGGTCCCGTCCTCCGGGTTGCTGATCCGGAAGGTCATCTTTTCGCAGCTGGACTCGTAGCTGGCGTCGGGGGTGCCCACCTGGGGCTGCTGGCAGTCCTCGGGCTTCTGCCAGCCACCGGTGAAGTCCTTCATGCCGGGGGCGGCCACGGTGATCTCCTGGGCCTGCCCGGCGCTGAGCTTCCGGGTCTCGATCTTGCGCATCGGGACGGTCACCTTCTCGGTGAAGCCGCCGGTGCCGGTGATGGTGAAGGTCGCGGCGGCGTTGCCGCTGCGGTTGACCAGGGTCAGCTCGATGTTGCCGTCGCAGTCGGACTCGGCGATCACCTCGGGCGCCGCCGAGCAGGTGCCCGAGCCGCCGTTGTACCAGGCCTGTGGGCCGGTGGAGCGGGCACCGATGCCGGTGGGGCTGCCGACCTTACGGTCGCCGTACCGGTCGCTGGTGTCGGTCAGCGGGTCGATCAGCTTGCTGCCGAAGACGAAGTCGACCTGGGTGTAGCAGCTCGGCACCTCGACGACGAAGTCGAGGGTGGCCACGCCCAGCTCGCCCGGGGCCACCCCGGTGAACTTCTTGATCGACTTGTCGAGCACGTACTGCGGCACGGCGAACTTCGCCGACGGCGTCACGTACGACACCAGGGCCAGTTCCTGCTCCTCGCCACGGCAGAGCGGGCCGTTGGTCAGGGTGATCGAGGCCTTGCCCGCCGGACCGTCGAAGGTGTGCGTGTACCGCGCGTCGGCGGCGGCGACGCAGGTCGACGCGGGCGGCTCGTCCGACGGGGCGGTGGCCGTCGCGCTCGGCGTGGGGCTCGGCGTGGCGGTCGCACTCGCCGAGGGCGTCGGGGACGGCGAGGCATTGGTGGCGCTCGCCGGAGCGGTGCAGGCGAAGACCGTGGCCAGGCCGGCCACGGCGGCGGCGGTCACGGCGAGCGGTCGCCGGAGCGACAGCTGGGGACGGATCACGCGTACTCCCGGGGTAAAGGTGCGTCAGGGCGCGGCGGGGGTGGCGTTGCCGGGTCGCGGCGCGCGTGCGGAGCGCCGCGACGGCGCCTTCCGGCGCCCTGGCCGGCGGAGCGGCACCGGCACCGGGCCGACCCTAGTGGGCTTGCCCCGGCGGGCACAGCGCACAGGTTGCACCAAGTACGTTGTTATGCATTTGAGATCTTTGATGTACGGCAGGTGATCACCTGAACACCCGGACGGGACGCACCGCGTCGCCCACCCGCTCCACCCGTCGCGTAGCGTCACAGGCATGGACAGGGGGAGACCGTGACCCGGATCGTGGCCGGCACGCTCGGCGGTCGGCGGATCGCCGCACCCGCCGGCGCCGGCACCCGGCCCACCTCCGACCGGGTGCGCGAGGCGTTGTTCAGCGCCGTCTCCGCCGAGGTGGACCTGGTCGGCGTGCGCTTCGCCGACCTGTACGCGGGCTCCGGCGCGGTCGGGTTGGAGGCGCTGTCCCGGGGCGCCGAGCACGTGCTGCTGGTCGAGTCCGATCCCCGGGCCGCCCGGGTGATCCGGGAGAACGTCGCCGCGCTCCGGGCCGCCCCGGCCGCGCGGCTGGTCACCGGGAAGGTCGCCGGCGTGCTCGCGGCCGGCCCCGGCGGCGAGCCGTACGACGTGGTCTTCGCCGACCCTCCCTACGCGGTGCCGGCGGCCGAACTCACCGCGCTGCTGGCCGCGCTGGTCGACCACGCCTGGCTCGCCCCCGACGCGCTGGTGGTGGTCGAGCGGTCCACCCGCAGCGGACCGGTCGACTGGGTGCGGGGCCTCACCGCCGAGCGCAGCCGGCGTTACGGCGAGACCACTCTTTGGTACGGTCGCCGATCATGAGACGTGCGGTGTGTCCCGGCTCGTTCGACCCGGTCACCAACGGACACCTCGACATCGTCGGACGAGCCAGTCGGCTCTTCGACGAGGTGATCGTCGGCGTGCTGGTGAACCAGTCGAAGAGTGGCCTGTTCACCGTCGAGGAGCGGATCGACATGCTCCGTGAGGTGACCTCCTCGTACGGCAACGTGCGGGTCGCGTCCTTCCGTGGGCTGCTTGTCGACTTCTGCCGGGCGCAGGAGGCGAGTGTGCTGATCAAGGGCCTGCGGGCGGTCAGCGACTTCGACTACGAGTTGCAGATGGCCCAGATGAACATCGGTCTGGCCGGCGTGGAGACGCTCTTCATGCCGACCAATCCGCTCTACTCGTTCCTCTCCTCCAGCCTGGTGAAGGACGTGGCCAAGTGGGGCGGCGACATCTCCTCCCACGTTCCCGACACCGTCCGCCAGGCCCTCCAGGCCCGCCTCACCGCCCCCGGACCCTGATCGTCCGTTCCGGCCCCGAGGGCTCGGGCGGCGCGTCGGGTCGGGGTGGTGGCGGTGGGGGTGGCCGGGGCACGACATCATGTGTGCAGCGCCGAAGCCGGGCGCAGGCCGCATCATGTAGGTCGGCCGACGAACGACAGGAGTGAGGTACCGGTGGACCCGCTCGATCGCATCGACGAACTGATCGCCATGGTGGAGCAGGCGCGCTCCGTCCCGATGTCGCGCAACAACTGCATGGTCGACCGGGGCGAGATGATCGCCGCCCTCGACGAGATGCGCGCCGACCTCCCCGCCGACCTGCGCCGCGCCGCCGCCCTCCTGGAGGAGCGCGACAAGATCATGGACGCCGGCAAGCGGGAGGCCGACCGGATCATCAGCGAGGGTGAGGCGGAACACGCCCGGCTGGTGTCGGTGAACGAGATCACGGTCTCCGCCGAGCACGAGGGGGCCCGGATCATCGCCGAGGCCCGTGCCGAGGCGCAGCGGCTGCGGGATGAGGTCGACGACTACGTCGACACCGCGCTGGCGAACTTCGAGCAGTTCCTCACCCGGGCGCTGGCGTCGATAGAGCGGGGGCGGGACAAGATGCACGCGCTACGGGAGATCGGCACCTTCGGTGGGGACGAGGCGGAACGCCCGCTACCCTTCTGAGCGGCACCTCATCCCACCGACGGACGGGTCGGGCGTCGCCCCCGGTTCGACGACCCGGCGGTCGCCCAGGTAACCTTTTTTGTCGGCCTCTCACCGGCCGGAGTCTGACTATGCCCAAACACTCGCCATCATCACTCAACCCCAGGGCGCCGCTGGTCCTCGACACGAGGGACCTGCCGCGTCGCCCTGGTGCGTTGCGTACGCATCGGCGGGTCGTGCCGGCACCGGCGGACCTCGGCGTGGAGTTGATCGGCGTGCCGGAGGGCGCGGACCTCGACCTCGACCTGAGGTTGGAGTCGGTGTCCGAGGGCGTGCTCGTCTCCGGGACCATCACCGGTCCCGTTCAGGGCGAGTGCGGTCGTTGCCTGCGCGTGATCGACTACTCGGTGGCCGTGAACATCCAGGAGCTGTACGCGTACGAGAACAGCACCACGGACATCACGACCGACGAGGACGAGGTGGGCCGGATGCAGGACGATCTGATCGACCTGGAGCCGGCGCTGCGGGACGCGGTGGTGCTCACGCTGCCGACCAACCCGCTCTGCCGGGAGGACTGCCCAGGGTTGTGCCCCGAGTGTGGGGTGCACTGGGACGATCTGCCGGCCGATCACAGCCACCAGCAGACCGACCCGCGTTGGGCGAGCCTGTCGCAACTGAACCGTACAGAGGAGTAGGAACCGTGGCCGTCCCCAAGCGCAAGATGTCGCGCAGCAACACCCGGTCCCGCCGGGCGAACTGGAAGGCGACCGTGGTCGCGACCGTGGCCTGCCCGCAGTGCAAGTCCCCCAAGCTGCCGCACGCAGCGTGCTCCGTCTGCGGCACGTACAACGGCCGCCAGGTTCTCGAGGTCTGACCTGGACGCCGAGTGACGCCCCCGACCACGGGTCGGGTGGCGCGCGCACCCAGGCGATCGCCCGGTGCCCCGGCTCCGTCCGACGTCGGCCGGCCTGCTCCGGCCGGCGTACCGATGGAGCCGGGCACCGCGCGGATCGCCGTTGACCTCCTCGGCGGGGACGATGCTCCCGCCGTCGTGGTTGACGGCGCTCTGCGGGCGGTGCGCGCCGACCCGAACCTGCACCTGCTGCTCGTCGGCCCGACCGAGGTCGCGGCCGGGGTGGTCGACGCCCTGACCCCGGCACAGCGGACCCGGATCACGGTCCGGGTGACCCGTACCGCCGCCGGGTCGGCCGACCATGCCCCCCGCGCCGACAGCACCGTCCGTGCGGCCGTCTCCGCCGTGCGCGACGGTGCCGCCGACGCGCTCGTCTCGGCCGGGTCCACCGGCGCCACCGTCTCCGCCGCCGCCCTCGGCTTCGGCCGCTGGGCCGACGTCCGCCGGCCCGCGCTGGTGGCGACCCTCCCGGCGGTCTCCGGCCCGGTGATCCTGCTCGACGTCGGCGGCTCGCTGGAACCCCGTCCGGCCACCCTGGCCCGGCACGCCGTGCTCGGCGCGGCCTACGCCGCCGTCGCGCACGCGGTCGTCGCGCCCCGGGTCGGCCTGCTCTCGGTGGGCACCGAGGCCGGCAAGGGGGACCGCCCGCGCCGGATCGCCGATCCGCTGCTCGCCGCCACGCCGCTGCCCTGCGACGCCAGCTACGTCGGCCTGGTCGAGGGGTACGACGTGACGCTCGGGCTCCGCGCCGACGTGGTGGTCACCGATGGCTTCACCGGTAACGTGCTGCTCAAGGCCATCGAGGGGGCGTACGCGATGGCCGGGGGTCCGCCTGCCAGCGGTGGCGCCCCACGGGCGGCGGCCCTGCTCGGGGTGGCCGGCACCGTGGTGGTCTGCCACGGCGCGGCGACCCCGGAAGACGTCGCCTCCGGTATCGCCCTGGCCGCCCACCTGTGGCGTCGCCGGGCCGCCGACCAGGTCCGGGAGCAGGTCGCCCTCCTTCCTGCCGGCGACGGTCCCGATCCGGAGTGCGGGGACGCGCCGGCCCGGTCCGCCGGTCACCCCGGCACAGATCGAAGCGAGACGAAGAGGTGGCCATGAGCGCGAGCCGTGACCCCGCCAGCCCCGCAGTCGTGAACGAACAGGTTGCCGGGTACGCGAGCCGTGGGCCCGCGTACCCGGCAGTCGTGAACGAAGCAGAGGTAGGAGCATGACGATCGACAAACGGCGGCGCGCACCGATCGGCCACCTGGAGGCGGCGTTCGGGGTGACGCTCGACGCCGAGCTGTTGGAGCGGGCGCTGACCCACCGGTCGTACGCGTACGAGAACGGCGGGCTGCCCACCAACGAGCGGCTGGAGTTCCTCGGTGACTCGGTGCTCGGCGTGGTGATCACCACGGCGCTCTTCCGCAACCACCCGGACCTGCCCGAGGGGCAGTTGGCGAAGCTACGGGCCAGCGTGGTCAACATGCGTGCCCTGGCCGACGTGGCCCGGGGGCTCGGCCCGGACGGGCTCGGCGCCTATCTGCTGCTCGGCAAGGGGGAGGAGAGCACCGGCGGGCGGGACAAGGCGAGCATCCTCGCCGACACCCTGGAGGCGCTGCTCGGCGCGATCTACCTCCAGTACGGCCTGGACACCGCGGCCATCGTCATCCACCGGCTGTTCGATCCGCTGATGGCCGAGTCGGCGGGCCGGGGCGCTGCGTTGGACTGGAAGACCAGCCTCCAGGAGTTGACCGCCGCGCTGGGCCTGGGCGTCCCCGAGTACCGGATCGAGGGAACCGGCCCGGACCACCTGAAGACCTTCACCGCGTGGGTGGTGGTGGCCGGCAACCGCTACGGCGGGTCCGAGGGCCGTAGCAAGAAGGAAGCCGAGCAGCGGGCCGCCGAGGCGGCCTGGCGGGAACTCACCGAGCAGGCCGAGCGGGACCGGGCCGAGGCCGCGCAGCCCGACACCGTCGCCCCGGCCGAGACCCCCGGGTCTGACCCGGCCCCCGGGTCTGACCTGGCTCCTGGGTCCGACCCGGCCCCTGGGTCCGACCTGGCCCCCGGGCCGAACGGGTCGGACGGGTCCGACGAGGCCCGGCTGAACGGGTCCGACGGGGTCGCCGGGCCGAACGGAAGCGGGGGGCCGGACGGGCCTGCCGGTGCGGTGGAGCCGACGGTGGACGAGACCGTCGAGGCGGGGCTGGGTCGTGCCTGAGCTGCCCGAGGTCGAGACGGTCCGGCAGGGGCTGGCCCAGTGGGTCACCGGCCGGCGGATCGCGACGGTGGAGGTGCGCCATCCCCGGGCCGTCCGGCGACACCTTCCCGGCCCGGCGCACTTCGCCGACGTGCTGGCCGGCCGGACGGTGACCGACGTGCGGCGTCGGGGCAAGTACCTCTGGCTGCCGCTGGACAGCGGTGACGCACTCGTCGGCCACCTGGGCATGTCGGGGCAGCTGCTGCTCCAGCCGGCCGAGGCGGCCGACGAGCTGCACCTGCGGGTCCGGTTCCGGTTCGCCGACGACGGCCCGCAGCTGCGCTTCGTCGACCAGCGCACCTTCGGCGGCCTCGCGGTCAGCGAGGGCGGCGCGGAGCTGCCCGGCGAGATCGCGCACATCGCCCGCGACCCGATGGACCAGGAGTTCTCCGACGCCGGGTTCGTCGCCGCGCTGCGCCGACGGCGTACGGAGGTGAAGCGGGCCCTGCTGGACCAGACGCTGCTCTCCGGAGTGGGCAACATCTACGCCGACGAGGCGTTGTGGCGGGCCGGCCTGCACGGCGCCCGCCCGACCGACGTGTTGACCGCCCCCGCCGCCGGCCGGCTGCTCGGGCACGTGCGGGACGTCCTCGGTGAGGCGATCAAGCAGGGCGGCACCAGCTTCGACGACCTCTACGTCGACGTCAACGGGGAGAGCGGCTACTTCGACCGGTCGCTGAACGTCTACGGCAGGGAAGGTGAGCCCTGCCGGCGCTGCGGCACGCCGATCCGCCGGGAGGCGTTCATGAACCGGTCGTCGTACAGCTGCCCCCGCTGTCAGCCCCGTCCCCGGGGTGCCCTGAGAGGGTGACCCCGGGCCGGTTCGGGGTCGGGGTGGTGTGCTGCGCCGACGCCACCCCGCAGCGCCGCCGGAATTCGCCCGATCCATCCGATCGGCCGTACCGGGCGGCCCGCACCGACCCGCTCTCGGCCGTCCGGGGCGGGCCGGGGCTGTTCCCCGATGTGCCCGGCCGCCGTAGTCCCTAGCGTCAGCACCGTCGGCAGGGTGCCGGCGGGAGGGGGCCTGGCGGAGATGGGTGGCAGACCGGTGACGGTGCGGTTGGCGCGGTGGAGCGCCGAGCATCCGTGGCGCGCGATCGCGCTCTGGGTGGTCTTCGTGGCGGTGTGCTTCGTCGGGGGCAACGCCGCCGGACTGAACGAGGCCACCGAGGCGGACCAGGCGATCGGGGAGTCCGGTCACGCCGACGTGATCGTCACCGAGGGGAACTTCACCGACCCGGCGGTGGAGAACATCCTCATCACCCCGCGTACCGGTGCCCTCGACCAGGTCGCCGCGAAGGCGGCGGCGACCGACGCAGCCGACCGGCTGCGGCAGGTCACCGGCGTGGCCTCGGTCGGTACGCCGGTGCCGGCCCGCGACGGTGCCGCGCTGCTGGTGCCGGTCACCATGAGCGGGGACCGGCAGACCGCCGCGGACCGGGTGCAGCCGTTGCGCGACGCCACCGCCCAGGTCCAGGACGCCCACCCGCGGCTGCGGATCGAGCAGGTCGGCGGGGCGTCGATCGACCAGGCGCTGAATGACACCCTGAGCCGGGACTTCAGGCAGGCCGAGCTGCTCAGCCTGCCGGTCACCCTGGCCATCCTGATCGTCGCGTTCGGCGCGCTGATCGCCGCCGGGGTGCCGGTGCTGCTGGCGCTGTCGTCGGTGGCCGCCGCGATGGGGCTGTCCACCCTCGCCTCCCACCTGGTGCCCGCCACGGACACCACGGCCAGCGTGATCCTGCTGATCGGGATGGCGGTCGGGGTGGACTACTCGCTGTTCTACGTCCGCCGGGAACGGGAGGAACGGGCGAAGGGCCGGTCCGGCCTGGACGCGGTGGAGATCGCCGCCGAGACGTCCGGGCACGCCGTGGTCGTCTCCGGCGTCGCGGTGATCGTCTCGATGGCAGGTCTGCTGCTCGCCGACGACGTGGTCTTCTCCTCCCTCGCCATCGGCTCGATCCTGGTGGTCGCCGTCGCGGTGACCGGCTCGCTGACCGTGCTGCCGGCGCTGCTGGCCAAGCTGGGCCGGTGGGTGGACCGGCCCAGGGTGCCGCTGCTCTGGCGGCTCACCGCGCCCCGCGCCGGGCAGCCGGCGCGGCCCCGGTTCTGGCCGGCGGTGCTGCGGCCCGCGCTGCGGGCGCCCCGGGCCACCCTGATCGTCTCGGTGGCGCTGCTGCTCGCCCTGGCCGCTCCGGCGCTCGGCATGAAGCTGAAGCAGGTGGGCATCGAGGACATGCCCCGGACCATCCCGGCGATGCAGACGTACGACCGGTTGACCGCCGCCTTCCCGAACACCGGCACCAGCCACACGGTGGCCGTCCGGGCCCCGGCCGGGCAGGCCGACCAGGTCCGTGCCGCGCTGACCGGGCTGGCCCGCACTGCCGGGGCCGACCCGCTGTTCGCCCCGGTCGAGGCGGACGGCCCGAAGATCGAGGTGTCGGCGGACCGCCGGGTGTCGGTGCTGGAGCTGCCGACCCCGTACGCCAGCCGGGACGACCGGGCGGTGCGTTCGCTGCACGAACTCCGCGACGACCTGCTGCCGGCCGCGCTGGGCGGCATCCCCGGTGTCGAGTACGCCGTCGGCGGCGGTGTGGCCGCCAGCGAGGACTACGCCCGGCACATCAGCGAGAAGCTGCCCCTGGTGATGGCCTTCGTGCTGGCGTTGACCTTCCTGGTGATGATCTGGACGTTCCGCTCGGTCGTGGTGGCGTTCACCGCGATCCTGCTCAACCTGCTCTCCGCCGGCGCCGCCTACGGCCTGCTGGTGCTGGTCTTCCAGGGCAGCTGGGCGGAGGGGCTGCTCGGCTTCACCTCGATGGGGGCGATCGTCTCCTGGCTGCCGCTGTTCCTCTTCGTGGTGCTCTTCGGGCTCTCCATGGACTACCACGTCTTCGTGGTCAGCCGAATCCGGGAGGGAGTCCGGGGCGGCCGGTCCAACGCCGACGCGGTGGCGTACGGCATCACCTCCTCGGCGGGAGTGGTGACCAGCGCGGCGATCGTGATGGTCGGGGTGTTCGCGATCTTCGCCACGCTCAGCACGATCGACCTGAAGCAACTCGGGGTCGGGCTGGCCGCGGCGATCCTGCTGGACGCCACGATCATCCGGGCGGTGGTGCTGCCGTCCCTGATGACCCTGCTCGGCGAGGCCAACTGGTGGGCCCCGCGTTTCCTGCGCGGGCGGAGCCGTGCCACCACACCGTCGGCCGACCCGACAGCGGAGCTGGTGGGATCCCGCTGACCGGCCGTCCGGTGATCGACCGTCCCGCCCCGGTGGTCGGCCGTACGGGTGACCCGGACCGCAGCTCCGGTCCGGGTCAACCCGGCGTGGCGCTGGCCGGATTCGGGGCGGTGGGGCAGGGCGCCCGCCAGGCGTCCAGGGCGCGGTTCTTGCGGATCGAGGCGAAGCCGTAGCCGACGGTGGTCACGCAGAACCGCGCCGGGTCGCCGGTGTACTCGACGTGGAACACCGGTTTGTGCGCGTCGGCGAAGGGGAGCAACTTGGCGCAGTGGCGCAGCCGGACGCACTCCTCGTTGACCACGAAGTCGAAGTCCGGTGCCAGTGCGGCCACCTGGCCGACGTCGCCGACCAGGCCGGGGGAGAGGCCCAGGGTGCGGGCCAGCACGGCCGACCGTCGGTTGAACGCCAACTGGTCGTCGAAGTCGAACGGGAAGCCGGACCGGTGGGCGTACCCGTCGGCGTCGACGAGGGCCACCGCGCCGAAGCCCTTGCCCCGGCAGAGCCGGAACCGATCGGCCAGGACGGGATGCAGCAGGTCCCACCGCCGGACGTCCAGCCAGCGGCTCCCGGTCCGCCCGGCCGGGCCGCCGCGGACCGCCGCCGGGAAGCGGTCGGCGTCCGGATCGGTTCCGGTGTACGTCCCGACGGGCACGTGGCAGACCAGCCGCCGGTCCCGTCGACGCAGCGCGTCCGTCTCGGCGGTGCTCACCCGGACCGGGTCGAGGAGGAAGACGTCGACGTCGACGGTGGTGTCGACCGGACCGGTGAGCTGCCACTGCCACCGCCACTGCCGAGCGGCAGCAGGCGGCCAGGGGGTCGGTGCGCCGGGCGGCCCGAGGTCGGGACGGCAGGCGTACACCGGGGTCAGCAGGGCGAGTGCCACGGCAGCCGGCAGTGCCCGGCGGGCCGGGTGTTTCCGCGGCGGCCGGACGGGCCCGGTGGGCCGCCCGCCGCGCGTCGCGGACGTTGGCAGCCGGATGCGCATTGGCAGCTCCCGGATCCCGTGCGGTGCCCGCCGCACGCCTCACCAGGTCAAACGAACGCCTCCCGGCGACGACGCGGTCACGTCGTCACCGGGAGGCGTGGGCCGTCCCGTTCAGCGGGGAGCGGCGAAGTCCTGCGTCCAGTACGGCCCGTTGCTGCTGGCCACGCCGACACCGATCTCGGTGAACGCGCAGTTGAGGATGTTGGCCCGGTGGCCGGAGCTGTTCATCCAGGCGTCCATCACCGCAGCCGGGGTCTGCTGGTTCCAGGCGACGTTCTCGCCGTAGGTGCGCCAGGAGTAGCCGGCCCGGTCCAGCCGCTGACCGGCGTCGCTGCCGTCGCTGCCGGTGTGCGTCATGCTCTTGTGGTCGGCCTGGTCCTGGCTGTGTTGCTGGGCGGCGAGGGTGAGCTTGTCGTCGACCTTGACAGCGGCGCAGCCGGCCTTGGCCCGTTCGGCGTTGACCAGGTCGACGACCTGCTGGACCTGGCTGCCCCCACCCCCGCTCACCGCGGCCCGGGTGGTGGTCGCCGCGGTGGGGATGTTGCCACCCCGGGCGGTCTGCCGGGACGCCGCCTGGGTCCGGCTCGGGGTGGGTGTCGGCCGGGCGGTCTTGCTCGGCGACGGGCTCGGGGACGCCGACGGGCTCGGGGACGGGCTGGGGGAGGCCGGGGCGTCGGTGCTCGGCACGGTGTCCGGCACGACCGGAGCGGTGGCCACCGGCTCGTCGAGGGCGGTCCGGTCGGCTTGCTCGTCGTCGGGCAGCACCAGCGCGCCGATGCCGAGGCTCACCACCAGGGTGGCCGCAGCGGCGGCCCCGCCGATGAGCAGTGGACGCTTCAGCCGGCGGCGCGGCCGGGTGCGGTCGTTCGCCGTCGGACGCCTGGCGGCCGGCGCGACCGCCGGGGCGAGCGCGGTCGCATCCCGGTCGACGTCGATGTCCACCGGCCCGGCTCCGGCCGGGTACGCCTGCTGCCCGACCTGTCCGGCGTCCCAGGGGTCGCCGTGTGCGGCGGCCCAACCCGTCCCGTCGCTCTGCTGGCCGCCCTGCTGCTCGTGCCACTGACCGGTCTGTTGCTCGTGCCACTGGCCGGTCTGCTGGTCCCCCCACTGGCCCGTCTGTTCGTCCTGCCATGGCCCGGCCTGTTCGCCCTGCCGGTGCCGGGCCGGCTCGTCGGTCCACTGCCCGGTCGGCTCACCGGTCCACTGCCCGGTCGGCTCACCGGTCCACTGCCCGGTCGGCTCGTCCCGCCACCGATCGGTCGGCTCGGGTGACCACTGGCCGGCCTGCTCGTCGTGGTGCCACTGCCCGGTCGGCTCCGTCGGGTGCTGGCCGCGCGGGGCGTCGGGCCAGTGGTCACCGGACGCCGCCGAGGGAGGTGGCCCGGCCGGGTCGCCCCAGCGGTCCGGCGCGGCCTCGAAGCGCCCGGCGGGGGCGTCGGCCCCGCCGGCACCCGGCCGGTCGTACGCCGGTCCGTCCTGCGCCGGTCCGTCACCGAAGAGGTACGCCGAGCGGGGCTCGGGGCGGTCGGTCAGCCAGGCCGGGTCGTCCGTCGACGGCTGAGGCCGTCGGTATGCGGCGTCCGGGTCGTTCGGATCGGTCCAGCCGTACACGCCTGTCGCCTCCACGGGTCGATTGCGGGCCGGGGTGACGCTACGGCGGCGACGGGAACAGCAGCAATGTGGCTAAGGAAGAGTTAAGGCGAGACAGGCATCCAGGTTGACCATACCCGCTTCGGAAGGCGTAGAGTCAGGAAGTCCGGACAGAGAGTGTCCGAGCCTTGCGGCCCCCCGGCAGGTGGACAGGGTAGACGTAGAGATGATCTACGGCCTGCGAGAACTTGACGAACGCGGGGTTGTCGCTCAATATGTAGATGTCGCCAGTCGCGCCCAGCCACGCCCGAATTTCGGTGGCCTGGTAGTAGTCGCGAACACGAAATGGGCGCGCGTTGGCCGGCTTTTCCGGCAGCGCATATCAAGGAGTCAGCATGGCGAAGGCCCTCTACGGCCACGTAGGTGCAGCGCCCGACCGGCGTCTGCTCGACGAGGTCACCCGACTGCGTTCCAGGGTCCAGGCCCTGGAGTTCGAGATCACGCGCCTGCGTGCCGACAATGATCGGCTCGCGGCGGCTGCGGCGGAGGTGGACGACCTCCTCCGACTGGCCGAGCCGGCGCTCACCTGATCTTCGGGTACGCAGACAAAACTGAACAGCACCACCGCGAAAAAGCGCGCCGACACATTCGTGCCGGCGCGCAGTGCTGTCTTCGACGTATTTCGCCGGTCCGCCAATTCGCGATCTTGGGTGCCGATGTGGCACAACACACCCGGACATTTTCCGGCGGGGTGGGGCCCGTCATCGGGGGCGGGGCGGGTCGCGTGCCGGCGACCCCGTACCGACGGGTTAGTCTGCGGGTTCACCAGGTCCGCGCAGCCCGCGACGCCTGCGGTGGCCACCGGACGAGGATCGAGAAGGTGCATCTCAAGAGCCTGACGGTGAAGGGGTTCAAGTCCTTCGCCTCCGCCACGACGTTGAAGCTGGAGCCCGGGATCACCTGCGTGGTCGGCCCGAACGGCTCCGGCAAGTCCAACGTCGTCGACGCCATCGCCTGGGTGCTGGGCGAGCAGGGCGCGAAGGCGCTGCGGGGCGGCAAGATGGAGGACGTCATCTTCGCCGGCACCGCCGGGCGGGCGCCGTTGGGTCGGGCCGAGGTCACCCTCACCATCGACAACACCGACGGCGCGCTGCCGATCGAGTACACCGAGGTCTCCATCACCCGCCGGATGTTCCGCTCCGGCGAGAGCGAGTACGAGATCAACGGCGACTCGTGTCGCCTGCTCGACATCCAGGAGCTGCTCAGCGACTCCGGCATCGGCCGGGAGATGCACATCATCGTCGGCCAGGGCCGGCTCGACGGCATGCTGCACGCCAAGCCGGAGGACCGCCGCTCGTTCATCGAGGAGGCGGCCGGCGTCCTCAAGCACCGCAAGCGCAAGGAGAAGGCGCTGCGGAAGCTCGACGCGATGCAGGTGAACCTCAACCGGCTGACCGACCTCACCGCCGAGCTGCGCCGCCAGCTCAAGCCGCTGGGCCGGCAGGCCGAGGTGGCCCGCCGGGCCGCCGCCATCCAGGCCAACCTGCGCGACGCCCGGCTCCGGCTGCTCGCCGACGACCTGCACACCCTGCGGGCCACCCTGGACAAGGAGATCGCCGACGAGACGGCGCTGCGCGAGCGACGTGAGCAGATCGAGGGCGAGCACACCGAGGTCCAGGGCCGTCTCGGTGAGCTGGAGGCGGCCCTCGCCGAGGACGCGCCGCTGCTCGCCGCCGCCCAGGACACCTGGTACAAGCTCTCCGCCCTCTCCGAACGGTTCCGTTCGGTGGAGCAGTTGGCCCGGGAACGGCTGCGCCACCTCAGCGCCACCGGCGACGACGAGCGCCCCGGCCGCGACCCCGACCAGTTGGAGGCCGAGTCGCAGCGGGTCCGTGAGCAGGAGGAGGAGCTGCGCGCGGCGCTCACCGACGACCAGATCCGGCTCGCCGAGGCGGTCGAGCACCGGCAGGAGCTGGAACGCCAGCTCGCCGCCGCCGAACGGGAACTCGTCGCCGCCGCCAAGGCGATCGCCGACCGGCGCGAGGGGTTGGCCCGGCTGACCGGTCAGGTGAACTCGGCACGGGCCCGCACCACCAGCGCCGGCGAGGAGATCGACCGGCTCGCCGCCGCGCACGCCGACGCCCTGGCCCGCGCCGACCAGGCCCAGGCCGAGCTGGACGCGGTGGCCGAACAGTCCACCGAGGCCGACCGGGACAACGCCGAACTCGACGACCGGCACGCCGAGGCGGTCGCCGTCCACGAGCGGGCGCAGGCCACCGTCCGGGCGCTTGCCGACACCGAGCGGGCCGCCGAGAAGGACGCCGCCACCTGGAAGGCCCGCGAGGAGGCGCTCGCCCTCGGCCTGCGGCGCAAGGACGGCGCCGGGGCGCTGCTCGCCCGCGCCGACGAGGTACCCGGCCTGCTGGGCAGCCTGGCCGGGCTGCTCACCGTCGCCGCCGGCCACGAGGCGGCCCTCGCCGCCGCGCTCGGCGGGCTCGCCGACGCGGTCGCGGTCAGCGGGGTCGACGAGGCCGTCGAGGCGATGCGGCTGCTGAAGATCTCCGACGCCGGCCGGGCCGGTCTGCTGGTCGGCAGCCCCGCCGGCCCCGGCATGACCGGCTCCGCCGACGCGCTGCGCCCCAGGCTGCCGCAGGCCGCCCGGTGGGCCCCGGACCTGGTGGAGTGCACCCCCGAGCTGCGTCCCGCCGTGTACCGGGCGCTGCGCGACGTGGCGCTCGTCGACGACCTCGCCGCCGCCGCCGAGCTGGTCGCCGGCAACCCGGAACTGCGCGCGGTCACCCCGGACGGCGACGTGGTCGGGGCGTACGCGGCTGCCGGCGGGTCGGCCAAGGCGGCCAGCTTCATCGAGGTGCAGGCCGCCGTGGAGGAGGCCCGGACCAACCGGCTCACCGCCGAGCGGACCGGTGCCGAGCTGCGCGACCAACTCGTCGACGCCCGTGCCGAGGTGGCCGCCGCCAAGGAGGCGGTGCAGCACGCCGCCGCCGCGAAACGGGAGGCGGAGAGCCACCGCAACGCCGCCGCCCGCCGGTTGGCCGAGCTGGGCGCGGCGGCCCGGTCGGCGAAGGCGGAGACCGACCGGCTGGGCGAGAGCCGGTCCCGCGCCGAGGCGGCCCGGGAACGCGACCTGGCTGCCCTCGCCGAGCTGGCGGAGCGGCTGCGGCTCGCCGAGGACACCCCGATCGACGCGGAGCCCTCCACCGAGGAGCGGGACCAGCTCGCCGCGATGGTGCCCCGGGCCCGGCAGAACGAGATGGAGGTCCGGCTCGCGGTGCGTACCGCCGAGGAGCGGGTGGCCTCGATCGCCGGTCGGGCCGACTCGCTGGCCCGGCAGGCCAGCGCCGAGCGTGCGGCCCGGGAGCGGGCGGCGGCCCGGCGGGCGGCGCGGACCCGGGGCGCGGCGATCGCCCGCGCCGTGGTAGGCGGTGCCCGCGAGGCGTTGACCCGGCTCGGCACGTCCATCGCGCGGGCCGAGGAGCACCGCGACGCGGTCGCCCGCGAACGCGCCGCCCGGGAGGCCGAACTCCAGGAGGTACGCGGCGCGGCGAAGCGGCTCGGCGCGGAGCTGGAGCGGTTGACCAGCCAGGTGCACCGGGACGAGGTGGCCCGCGCCGAGCAGCGGTTGCGCATCGAGCAGTTGGAGGCCAAGGCTGCCGAGGACTTCGGCCTGGACGTGGAGACCCTGGTCGCCGAGTACGGCCCGACGCAGCCCGTACCGCCGACCCAGGTGGACGTGGCGACGGCCGAGCGGGACGGCCTGCCGGTGCCCGAGCCGGTCCGCTACGAGCGGCCGGTGCAGGAGAAGCGGGCCGCCAAGGCGGAACGGGAGTTGGCCCTGCTCGGCAAGGTCAACCCGCTGGCGCTGGAGGAGTTCGCCGCGCTGGAGGAGCGGTTCAAGTTCCTCTCCGAACAGCTGGAGGACCTCAAGGCCACCCGGCGTGACCTGCTCACCGTGGTCAAGGACGTCGACGAGCGGATCCTGGAGGTGTTCGCCAGCGCGTTCGCCGACACCGCCCGCGAGTTCGAGCAGGTCTTCACCGTGCTCTTTCCCGGCGGTGAGGGCCGGCTGATCCTCACCGAGCCCGACGACCTGCTCACCACCGGCGTGGAGGTGGAGGCCCGGCCGCCCGGCAAGAAGATCAAGCGGCTGTCGCTGCTCTCCGGCGGCGAACGGTCGTTGACCGCGGTGGCGATGCTGGTGGCGATCTTCCGGGCCCGGCCCAGCCCGTTCTACATCATGGACGAGGTGGAGGCGGCCCTCGACGACGTGAACCTGGGCCGGTTGATCACCCTGCTGGCCCAGCTGCGGGAGAAGAGCCAGTTGATCGTCATCACCCACCAGAAACGGACCATGGAGATCGCCGACGCGCTCTACGGCGTGACCATGCGCAGCGGGGTCACCCAGGTGATCAGCCAACGGCTCAACCGGACCGACGACGAGCGGTCCGACCGAACTGAGGAGAATCAGTAGTGGCACGGGAACGGCCGACGGCGCTCCTGCTCGACTTCGACGGCGTGCTCCGCCGCTGGGACCCGGCGGTGGCCGCCGGCATCGAGCGGGAGTACGGCCTCTCCGAGGGGGTGTTCGGCGAGATCGCCATGCACTGGGGACGGCTCCAACCGGTGCTGACCGGCCAGGTCAGCCATGCCGACTGGGTGTCCAGCGTGGCCGACGCGCTGACCGAGTCGGTCGGGCCGGGGCGGGCCCGCGCGGCGGTGGAGCAGTGGCAGCGCTACCGGGGTGAGGTCGACGCCGAGGTGCTGGCGTTCGTCCGCGAGGCACGGGCCGGCGGGGTCCGGGTCGGGCTCGGCACCAACGCCACCGACCTGCTCGACACCGACCTCGCCGTGCTGGGCCTGGTCGGCGAGCTGGACGTGGTGGTCAACTCCTCGGTCGTCGGGGTGCACAAGCCGGCGAAGGAGTACTTCCAGGCGGCCTGCGCGGCACTGGAGACCCCGCCCGCCCGGGTGCTCTTCGTCGACGACGAGGACTGGGCGATCCGGGGGGCCCGCGCGGCCGGGCTGTCGGCGTACCGGTGGGACGGGCCGGCGGGGCTGCGCTACCTGAGGGCGGCGCTGGCGTACTGACCCGGCTCCGGCGGGCCGTCGGGTGTTCGGCGAGGTGGCGGCGTCCTGGTCCGGGTGACGCCGCCACGTCGGCGACCCACCATCTTCCCGGCGGGTCAGTCGCCGGTGACGCCGTCGAGGCGTTCGCGGATCAGGTCGGCGTGGCCGTTGTGCCGGGCGTACTCCTCGATCATGTGCAGGTAGACCCAGCGGAGGCTGATCGTCGCCGTCCGGTCGCCCCGGGGCAGCTCGAAGGTGTCCTCCAGCGAGCGGTCGGTGGCCGCCGTCCGGGCGGCATCGATCTCGGCCTGGAGGGTGGCGAGGGCGGCCTCCGCGTCGGCGTCGGCCAGGTCGTGGAAGTCGGCGTCCCGATCGGTCGTGTAGTCGTACAGGTCGGGCAGCTGTTCGCCGGCGGCCCGCTGGCGGAACCACGACCGTTCCACGTCGGCCATGTGCCGGACCAGGCCGAGCAGGGTCAGCCCGGACGGCTCGACGCTGGCGGTCTTGAGCTGTTCGGCGGTCAGGCCGGCGCACTTCAGCAGCAGGGTCTGCCGGTGGAAGTCGAGCCAGCCCTCGAGCATGGTGCGCTCGTCGCCGACGTACGGTTCGTTCTTCCGGGTGATCTCCGGTGCTCTCCACGTCATGTCGGCATCCTCGCCGTCCGGTCCGACAGCCCGCGACCGGTATTCGCCGTCGTGTAGTCGGCAGGGCCCCTGTGCTTCCCGCTCAGAGGCCCGGCGGGCACTGTTGCCTCTCGCGCTCGGCGGGGAGGCTGACCGGGTCAGTCCCGGGTGCGGACCACCGCCGCCCCACCGCCCGCCGCGACGGTGGACTCCTGGTCGACGGTGTCGGTCAGGGGGTCACCGTTGTGCTGGCGCAGCGGGATCTCCTTGATGAAGATCACCGCGATCAGGGCGATCAGCCCGAACGGGGCGGCGGCCAGGAAGATGTCGCCGGCACCGTGGCCGTAGGCGCTCTCCACCACGGTGCGGACCGGCCCCGGCAGGGTGTGCACGTTCGGCAGCACGCCGCCGCTGCCCGAGCCGGTGCCCGGAATGCCCCGCGCGGCCAGGCCGTCGGCGATGTAGTCCTTGACCCGGTGGCCGAGGACCGCGCCGAGCACGGAGACGCCGATCGCGCCGCCGAGGCTGCGGAAGAAGGCGACCACCGAGCTGGCCGCGCCGAGTTCGTGCGTGCCGACGGTGTTCTGCACGGCGAGGACGAGGTTCTGCATGGTCATGCCGAGCCCGAGACCGATCAGCGCCATGTAGATGCTCAGGTGCCAGTACGGGGTGTCGTAGCGGATCGTGCCCATCAGCGCGAAGCCGGCGGTGAGCAGCGCCGACCCGGCGACCAGGTAGCGCTTCCAGCGGCCGGTGCTGGTGATGATCCGGCCGACGACGGTGGAGGAGACCAGCAGGCCGAGGATCATCGGCATGGTCATCAGACCGGACATGGTCGGGCTCTCGCCCCGGCTGATCTGGAAGTACTGGCTGAGGAAGACCGAGGCGCCGAACATCCCCACGCCGACGGCGATGCTGGCGACGACGGCGAGGGTGATGGTCCGGTTGCGGAACAGCCGGGGCGGGATCATCGGCTCGCTGGCCCGGTTCTCCACCCGTACGGCGAGCACACCGAGCAGCATGGCGCCGGGCACCATGACGGCGCTCTGCCAGGAGAGCCAGTCGTACTTGTCGCCGGCCAGGGTGACCCAGACCAGCAGCAGCGACACGGCGGCGGTGATCAGGGTGGCGCCCCACCAGTCGATCTTCACCTGACGTTTGACCACGGGCAGGTGCAGGGTCTTCTGGAGCACCACCAGGGCGGCGATGGCGAACGGCACGCCGACGTAGAAGCACCAGCGCCAGCCGAGCCAGGAGGTGTCGACGATGACGCCGCCGATGAGCGGGCCACCGATGGTGCCGAGGGCCATCACCGCGCCGAGGTAGCCGCTGTACCGGCCGCGTTCCCGGGGCGCGATCATCGTCGCCATGATCACCTGGGCCAGCGCGGTGAGGCCGCCGGCCCCGACGCCCTGGAGCACCCGGCAGGCGATGAGCTGCTCGGTGGACTGGGACAGGCCGGCCAGCACGGAGCCCAGCACGAAGATGGTCAGCGAGAGCTGGACCAGGATCTTCTTGCTGGTCAGGTCGGCGAGCTTGCCCCAGATCGGGGTGGTCGCGGTGGTCGCCAGCAGGGTCGAGGTGACCACCCAGGTGTAGGCGGACTGGCCGCCCTTGAGCTCGGTGATGATCCGCGGCAGCGCGTTGGAGACGACCGTGGAGGAGAGGATCGCGACGAACATGCCCAGCAGCAGTCCGGAGAGGGCCTCCAGGATCTGCCGGTGGGTCATCTCGACGGCGGTCGCCCGGGTGGGCGCTGTCGCCTGGGTCATCGTTGCTGCCTCCGGGGAAGGGAAAGGGTACCTCGGGCAACCGTAGGCGTTTGTTGCCTCAAGCAACAACCGGACGTGACGAGGTTCTATTCCGCCCGGGGCGGGCCGAGGGGTGGAGCGTCGGAGCGTCAGAAGGTCTCGTTGAACCGGTGCATCAGCCGGGCGAACTCCTCGACGTCCCGCTTCGGCCACTTCTCCATGGACCGGCTGATCTGTTCCATCCGGGCCGACCGGGCCGCGTCGAAACGCCGGGTGCCCTCCTCGGTCAGCCGTAGCTGCGCCGCCCGCCGGTCGGCCGGGTCCGGATCGCGGCGCACCAGCCCCAGCGTCTCCAGCCCCTGGATCTGCCGGCTCAGCGTGCCCTTGCCGATGCCCAGCAGGACGGCCAGGTCGGTGAGCCGGGTCGAGCCGGACCGGCGTAGCCAGAGCAGCAGGCCGTACGCGTTCGGCTCCAGGTTGGGGTGCACCTCCCGGGCGATCTCCAGGGAGAGTGCCCGGCCCCGGCGGAGCAGCGCCGCCAGTTCGTGCTCCAGCACGCGCATCGTCTCCGGCAGATGATCGTCCACGGGACCGAGCGTACGTGCCGTTCGTCACTTCTCCGAGGAGAGTTTCTGCCGGGCCACCTCACGCAGGTGCCCGTCGCTGGTGGTGCCCTCGATCAGCACCTCGGCGTCCCGCCCCGTGTGTCGCAGCGTGCTGACCGCGTTGCCGAAGTACGGGCCGGCCAGCTTCTTCCAGCGCACCGTCGGGCGGCGTACCCCGGCGGACCGGGCCAGCGCCCGGGTGGCCGCCGCCGGCCCCGCACTCCAGCCCAGTTTCATCAGCGGGCGCATCGCCGCCGGCACCTGGTTGTGGATCGGCGAGCAGGTGAGCTGGTGCACCGGGGTACGCACCCCCGGGTCGTCGAACCGGGCGCGGGCCACGTACGAGTGGTGCACGTCGCCGGAGAGCACGCTGATCGACGCTGGCGCAGGGTAGGCGGGTCCGGCGCCGACCCGGTCCCCGGGCGTGCCCGGCGTACCGCTGCCCAACCGGACGAAGAGCGCGCCGAGGGCGTCGAACGAGTGGCGGAACGCGGCCCAGTGCTCCAGGTCGAGGGCGCGACGCAGCTTCTCGGCGAGCCCGGCCACCCACGGCCGGCCGGAGTCGGCCAGCTTCTCGTTCCACGCCTCGACGTGGTGGATGCCCGGCGGCAGCAGCCAGGGCAGCGACGCCCCGATCACCAGGTGGTCGTAGACGCCGTGCGCCCGATCCAGGAACCAGGACCACTCGCCGGCGGGCAGCATCGCCCGGCCGCCCGGTTCGAGCACCCGGCTGCACCGGTTGTCCAGCATGACCAGCCGGGTCCGGCCCAGGTCCAGCGCGTAACTCCACTGGTACTGCACGGCCCGCCAGCGCTCGGTGTCGTGCGCCTCGTCCGCCTCCCGGTCGACCCGTTCGCCGAACTCACGCAGCACGTCGGTGGCGTCCCCGGCGGCGACCACCTTCGCGTAGAGCGGGTCGGCGGCGATCTCGTCCGGGGCCAGGTTGCCCAGGTGCTGATAGACCCAGTAGGAGGCCAGGCCGCTGCGGATCCGCTCGGCCCACCAGGGCTGGAGGCGCATCTCGGCCCGCCACGACCGGGAGGTGTTCCAGTCGTCGATCACCTCGTGGTCGTCGAAGATCATCACGCTCGGCACGGTGGAGAGCAGCCAGCGGATCTCCGGGTCGCGCCACGACTCCAGATAGAGCTTGGTGTACTCGTCGAAGCTGACCACCTGGTCGACCGGGGCGTCCTTCGGCCGCCGCCGGCGTCGCTTGAGCAGCCGTTTGACCGTGGGCGACGTGACGTCGGCGTAGACCTGGTCACCGAGGAGCACCAGCAGGTCGGGCAGGTCGTCCGGGTCGGGCGCGGCCATCAACCGCCGGGCGTACGCGTCCAGCGCGTCCGGGGGTAACCGCCGGGTGGTGGAGTGCTGGGTGGTCTCCCGGCACGACCCGAAGATCAGGCTGACCGGCTGGTCCCGGTCGTCGGTCGCCCTGGTCCGGATCACGCTCGGCGGGAAGCCGTCGCGGGGTGCCGGCCAGACCACCTCGTCGTCGACCAGCACCTCGTAGCTGGTGGCGTGATCCGGGGTGAGCCCCTCCACCACCACCAGCGCGTAGTGGTGGTCGTACGCGGAGAAGGTCGGCGCGGAGCCGGTGACGCCCTCGGCCGTGCGGACGGTGACCACCGCGGGCCCGCTGGTCTCCACCCACACCGTCGCCCGGGTGCCGACGACCCGGCGCAGCAACGGGCCGATGAGCAGACGCGGCTCGGGCATGGGCGGCACCTCCGAGGAGAAGACGATTCATCTTTTCTACCCCGTGGGCGGGCGGGTCACCCCCGGCAGCGGCGAGCGTACCCGCAGCTCGCTCACCTCCGGCGGCGGTGAGTGGGACGCCGTCGCGGCCATCTGACAGGATTTCGGCATGACGGATTACCTCCTCGTCGCACTCGCCCTGCTCGGCGTGCTGATCCTCGGCGGCCTCGGCCTGGTGGTGCCCCGGCTGCGCCGGCGTGCCGAACCCCCGCTGCCGCAGACCGAGGTCGACACCCGGGCCGAGGAGGAGCTGGCCGGTCCCCCCGTCGAGGCGGCGGAGTCCGACCTGTCCACCGGTGTCCTGGTCGAGTCGCCCGTGGTGTCGGCGCCGCCGCTGGAGGTTCCCGAGCCGACCGCCGGCCGGCTGGTCCGGCTGCGTTCCCGGCTGTCCCGCTCACAGAACGCCTTCGGCAAGGGCCTGCTCGGCCTGCTCGCCCGGGACCACCTGGACGAGGACGCCTGGGAGGAGATCGAGGACAGCCTGATCACCGCCGACGTCGGCATCGACGCCACCCGGGACATCGTCGACCGGCTCCGCGAGCGGACCCGGGTGCTCGGCACCCGCTCCGCCGGTGAGCTGCGCGACCTGCTCGCCGCCGAACTGGTCAACGCCCTCGACCCGAGCCTGGACCGGTCGCTGCGCACCACCGGTCGGGACGGCCTGCCGGCGGTGCTGCTGGTGGTCGGGGTCAACGGCGCCGGCAAGACCACCACCTGCGGCAAGATCGCCCGGGTGCTGGTCGCCGACGGGCGCTCGGTCACCCTCGGCGCGGCCGACACCTTCCGGGCCGCCGCCGCCGACCAGTTGGAGACCTGGGGCGGCCGGGTCGGCGCCGAGACGGTCCGTGGCGCCGAGGGCGCCGACCCGGCCAGCGTGGCCTTCGACGCGGTCCGCCGGGGCATCGACGCCGGCACCGACACCGTGCTCATCGACACCGCCGGCCGGTTGCAGAACAAGATCGGCCTGATGGACGAGCTGGGCAAGGTCAAGCGGGTGGTGGAGAAGCACGGCCCGATCGACGAGACCCTGCTGATCCTGGACGCCACCACCGGTCAGAACGGGCTGGAACAGGCCCGGGTCTTCACCGAGGTGGTCAACGTGACCGGCGTGGTGCTGACCAAGCTCGACGGGACGGCCAAGGGGGGCATCGTGATCGCCGTCCAGCGCAAGCTCGGCATCCCGGTCAAGCTGGTCGGCCTCGGCGAGGGCGCGGACGACCTGGCCCCGTTCGACCCGGCGCAGTTCGTCGATGCGCTGCTCGGCACCGAGCCGCTCGCCCGGGACGCGTAACCTCGCGGTGAGCAACGACGATCGCGCGTACGCCGGGTGGCGTGACCCCCGCCATGCGGCACCGGGCCTGGGGAGACCGTACGTGACTTCGCAGGAGATCCCGCTGCACGGCGGGAACGTGAGCACCGTGGTACGGGTCGGCGACACCGTCCGGCGCAACGCCGGCCCGTGGACCCCGTCGGTGCACGCCCTCCTGCGCCACCTGGAGTACGTCGGGTTCACCGGCGCTCCCCGGGCGCTGGGCATGGACGAGCGCAACCGCGAGGTGCTGTCGTACCTGGAGGGGGAGTGCGGGGAGTACCCGCTGGCCCCGCACTGGGTCACCGACGAGGCGCTGGTGACCGTGGCCACCATGCTGCGGATGTTCCACGACGCCCAGTACGGTTTCGCCCCGCCGTCCGGCGCGGTCTGGCGCTCGTTCGGGCCGCCGCCGCCGGACACCGAGGTGATCTGCCACCACGACGCCGCCCCGCACAACGTGATCTGGCGGCCGGACGGCACCCTCGGACTGATCGACTTCGACCTCGCCTCGCCCGGTGCCCGCATCTACGACGTGGCGTACGCGGCCTGGACCTGGGTGCCGATCTTCGCCGACCGGGACTCGATCACGCTCGGCTGGAAGCACCCGGACCGGCCCCGCCGGCTGCGCCTGTTCGCCGACGCGTACGGGTTGATCCCCCGGGACCGGCACCGGCTGATCCGGACCATCCGCAAGCGGATCGTCGACCACGTGGAGGGCATCCGCCGGATGGCCGCCGCGGGGGAGCCGGCGTTCGTCCGGATCGTGCACAAGGGCCACCTCCGTCGCCCGATGCGCGACCTGCGCCTGCTCGACTACGAGCGGCACGCCCTGGAGTACGCCCTGCGCTGAGCCGACACACCCCCGCGCACCGAGCCCGGCCACCACGGCGAGCCAAGCGCGGCGCACCCCCGCGCGCGCCGAGCGCGGTCCCTGCGCGCGCCCGGCCCGGCACGCCCCACGCGAGCCAGGCCCGGTAACCCCACGCGCCGATCACCCGGACCACCCCTCCGACTGGTCGCCATCGGCGGAAGAGTGGCCGTTCGCTGCCGGAACGGCCACTCTTTCGTTTTCCGAGTTTCATGATCGCGGTTCTTCACACGCCGGAAACAACCCGTCACGTGTCGGAAATCGAGGGGTGTCGGTACAGGAAACAGCCGCCGACCAAGCTTCCGCGCAACCGGCGTACGGGCGACGCTGCCCCGGAAGCCGCGAAGGAGGGAACTTCACCTTTAGGAGGCCAGCGTGCCTGAAGCACCGACGATCGACGGCGGCAACACCGTTTGGCTGCTGGTTTCGACCGCTCTCGTGCTGCTCATGACCCCGGGACTGGCGCTGTTCTACGGCGGCCTCAACCGGGCCAAGGGCGTGCTCAACATGATGATGATGAGCTTCTCCGCCATCGGACTCATCTCTGTTCTGTGGTGGTTCTACGGTTTCAGCATCGCCTTCGGGACCGACGTCAACGGTTTCTGGGGCGACCCCGGTGCGTACCTGGGCACCAAGACCTTCCTCGCCGAGACCGACCTGTGGGGTGCCACGGCGGAGAACCCCAGCGGCATCGGCGTCCCGCTGTACGTGTTCATGGCGTTCCAGATGGTCTTCGCGGTGATCACCGTCGCGCTGATCAGCGGCGCGATCTCCGACCGGGCCAAGTTCGGCGGCTGGCTGCTGTTCGCCTTCGGCTGGGCCACCCTGGTCTACTTCCCGGTCGCCCACTGGGTGTGGGGCGGCGGCATCATCGGCGCCAAGATCCACGCGCTGGACTTCGCCGGTGGCACCGCGGTGCACATCAACGCCGGTGCGGCGGCCCTCGCCGTCGCCCTGGTGCTCGGCAAGCGGCTCGGTTGGCCGCGTGAGGGCATGAAGCCGCACAACATCCCGCTGGTCGCGCTCGGCGCCGGTCTGCTCTGGTTCGGCTGGTTCGGGTTCAACGCCGGTTCGGAGCTGACGGTCGACTCGGTCGCCGGTCTGGCCTTCATCAACACCCAGCTGGCCACCGCCGCGGCGGTGCTCGGCTGGATCGCGGTGGAGTGGATCAAGGACAAGAAGCCGACCATGGTCGGTGCCTCGTCCGGTGCCGTCGCGGGTCTGGTCGCCATCACCCCGGCCTGTGGTTTCATCGCCCCCTGGGCGGCAGTCCTGCTCGGCATCGTCGCCGGTGTGGTCTGCGCGCTCGCCATCAGCCTGAAGTACAAGCTCGGCTACGACGACTCGCTCGACGTGGTCGGCGTGCACTTCGTCGGCGGTTGGATCGGGTCGCTCTGGCTCGGCCTGTTCGCCACCAACTCGGTCAACGCCGCGATCAGCGACGTGGTCGGCGCTTCCGACGGCCTGTTCTACGGCGGCGGCGTGACCCAGTTCGGCCGCCAGGCCCTCGCCGGCCTGATCGTGACCGTCTGGTCGTTCGGTGTCGCCTGGGTGCTCGCCTTCGTCATCGACAAGACCCTCGGCTTCCGGGTCAAGGCCGACGACGAGGTCGAGGGCATCGACATCACCGAGCACGCGGAGAGCGGCTACGACCTGTCCCCGAGCACCGGCGGTGCCGGTGGTGGGGCGTTCGCGATGGCCGGGATCACCCCGGGCGGCGCGAAGCCGGCCTCCCCGGAGGCCCCCGAGCCGGCCACCGCGCCGGTGGACGAGAAGGTCGCCGGATAACGTTCGGAGAATGGAGGGCTTGGACATGAAGCTGGTGACCGCGGTCATCAAGCCGTACCAACTGGACGCGGTGAAGGAGGCCCTGCACGCCCTCGGCGTGGCCGGCCTGACCGTCAGCGAGGTCCAGGGGTACGGGCGTCAGAAGGGGCACACCGAGGTCTACCGGGGTGCCGAGTACACGGTCGAGTTCCTGCCCAAGATCCGGGTCGAGGTGCTCACCGACGAGATGGACGTCGACAAGGTGGTCGACGCGATCGTGGCCGCCGCCCGGACCGGCAAGATCGGTGACGGCAAGGTCTGGGTGACCGGCGTGGAAGAGGTCGTCCGGGTCCGTACCGGCGAACGCGGCCTCGACGCCCTGTAGGAGGACCAACCAGATGACCTCGTTGATCAAGAGGAATGCGTCGGACGACATCGGCGACGGAGACGCAAACCTCTTGGTCAACGGGGTCGTCGGGGTACCCGGGGGGATCGGGGAACCGGCTCGGGTGGGGCGGGCGGGGGCGTTCGACTCGTGGCTCTCCGGGCTCCTGCCGGAGCGGGCGGGCATCGCGCTGATCGCCGTGGGCGGGCTCGGGCGGCGGCAGTGCGCGCCGTACGGGGACCTCGATCTCGTGCTGCTGCACGCCGGGGTGGCCGGGGTGGACGAGTTGGCGGCCTCGCTGTGGTACCCGATCTGGGACGCCGGGGTTCGCCTCGACCATTCGGTCCGCACCCTCGCCGAGGCGCTGTCGGTGGCCCAGGACGACGTCAAGGTCGCCCTCGCCCTGCTCGACGCCCGGTTCGTCGCCGGTGACCGGACGCTCGCCGACACCCTCACCCGCACCGCCACCGACCACTGGCGGCGTACCGCCGTCCGTCAGCTGCCCGCTCTGCGGGAGATCACCGAGGTGCGCTGGCGTACCCACGGGGAGCTGGCCTTCCTCCTCGAAGGCGACCTCAAGGAGGCCGCCGGCGGGCTGCGTGACGTGGGCATCCTGCGGGCCATCGCCACCGCCGGGATCACCGACGCGCTGCGCCCCGCCGTCCGCGCCGCGCACCGGCGGCTGCTGGACACCCGCGACGCCCTGCACCAGCAGGTGGGCCGTCGGGTCGACCGGCTGGTCGCCCAGGAACGCGCCGGGGTGGCCGCGCTGCTCGGCCTGCGTCAGCCGGCGTCCGACGCCGCCGACGCGGGGCCCCGGGCGGAGGCCGGCGACGGCGACGCCCTGCTGCGCCGGGTGGCCGGCGACGCGCGCACCGTCAGCCACGCCCTCGACGACGCCTGGCGGGCCGCCGACCGGCTCCGCTCCGGCCGCCGCCGGGGAGCCGACGGTCGGCCGCTGCGCCGCCCGGTGGCCCGGGACGTGGTCGAACACGACGGGGAACTGGTGCTCGCCCGTACCGCCATCGGGGCCCGCCCCGACCCGAGCCTGTCGCTGCGGATCGCCGCCGCCGCGGCCACCACCCGGCTGCCGATCGCCCGCGCCACCTGCGAGTGGTTGGCCGCGTACTGCCCACCGCTGCCCGCGCCCTGGCCGCCGGCCGCCCGGGCCGCGCTGATCACCCTGCTCGGGGCCGGTCCCGGCCTGGTGCCCGCCTGGGAGACCTGCGACCGGTACGGGTTGATCGACGGCTGGCTGCCCGAGTGGACCCGACTGCGCAGCCTGCCCCAGCACAACCCGGTGCACCGGTTCACCCTGGACCGGCACCTGGTGCAGACGGCCCACGAGGCGAGCCGGCACACCCGTGAGGTGGACCGACCCGACCTGCTGCTGGTCGGCGCGTTCCTGCACGACATCGGCAAGGGGCTGCCGGGCGGGGGTGTCGACGGTGACGCCGGCGCTCCTGCGGACCACAGCATCGTGGGCGCCCCGATCGCCGAGGCGGTGGCCACCCGGATCGGCCTGCCCGCCGACGAGGCGGCGCTGATCGGCACCCTGGTCCGGCTGCACCTGCTCCTGCCCGACGTGGCCACCCGCCGCGACCTGGCCGATCCGAAGACGATCGCCGGGGTGGCCGAGCGGGTCGGTGACACCACCACGTTGGACCTGCTGCATGCCCTGGTCCGGGCCGACGCCGCCGCCACCGGCCCGGCGGCCTGGTCGGACTGGAAGGGCCGGCTCGTCGCCGAGCTGGTCTCCCGGGTACGCACCGCGCTGGACACCGGCGCGCTGCCCGCGCCACCGGCCCCCGACCCGGCGCTGGTGGCCGGACCGCTGCCGGTCGTCCACCTGACCGAGGACGTGGTGGCGGTGGCCGCCGCCGACCGACGTGGCCTGCTCGCCACGGTGGCCGGTTGCCTGGCCCTGCACCGCCTGGAGGTGATCGCCGCCGACGCCTCCACCGTCGACGGCCGGGCCCTGGTGGAATGCCGGGTGCAGCCCCGTTACGGGCTCGCCCCCGATCCGATCGCGCTCAGCACCGACCTGCGGCGCGCGGTCAACGGTGACGTCTCGGTGACCCAGCGGCTGCGGGGCCGGGCCCTCGCCGCTCGGGCCGAGGGCGCCGCTCCCCGGGTGGTGTGGCACCGGGAGGCGGCCACCGACGCGGTGCTGCTGGAGTTGCGCGCCGCCGACGCCGCCGGCCTGCTCTACCGGGTGACCTGCGCGTTGGACGAGGCCGGCGCGCAGGTCCGCGCGGCCCGGATCTCCACCCTCGGTGGCGACGTGGTGGACGCCTTCTACCTGGTGGGCGGCTGGCCCGACGACGCCGAGCGGGCCCGGCTGGAGGCAGCGGTGCTGGCCGCGGTGTGAGTAGGGACGGACGTGCCGGCAGGCGGGGGCGCTGGCCCGCCGGGGGAGCGCGGACGCACGTGGCGTGCGGGCGGCCCGGCGTGCGTGGCGGCGTGGCGCGCGGGCGCGCGATGCCCGTGGCGCGTGCCTCTGCTGCCCGTGAAGCGTGCTCCCACTGCCCGTGGTGCCTACCCCTGCTGCCAGGTGGTGCGGGGGAGAGCCGGGCGGGGTGGGTACGGATGCTGTCGAGCTGATGACGTTGACGGATCAGGGGCGTTCCGGGCCTCGGGGAGCGCGGCTGGGCCGGGCCGGAGCGCGGTGGCGGGTGGCGGGCTACCCTAGCGGTGGCTGGACTCCTGCCCGGCCGCGTTGTGCCCGCCGGAATACGACAAACGGGATGTTCGCGTGTTTGACACCTTGAGTGACCGCCTGTCCGGGATCTTCACCAAGCTCCGCGGCAAGGGGCGGCTCACCGACGCCGACATCGATGCCACCGCGCGCGAGATCCGCCTGGCACTGCTGGAGGCGGACGTCGCGCTGCCGGTGGTCAAGGGCTTCATCGCGAACGTCAAGGAGCGGGCCCGCAGCGCCGAGGTCTCCCAGGCGCTCAACCCGGCCCAGCAGATCGTCAAGATCGTCAACGAAGAGCTGATCAACGTGCTCGGCGGCGAGGGGCGACGGCTCCAGTTCGCCAAGCACCCGCCGACCGTGATCATGCTGGCCGGTCTCCAGGGCTCCGGCAAGACCACCCTGGCCGGCAAGCTGGCCCGCTGGCTCAAGGCCCAGGGGCACCAGCCGCTGCTGGTCGCCGCCGACCTCCAGCGCCCCAACGCCGTCGGGCAGCTCCAGGTGCTCGGTGGCCGCGCCGGCGTCGAGGTGTACGCCCCGGAGCCCGGCAACGGCACCGGTGACCCGGTGCAGGTCGCCCGCGCCTCGATCGAGCACGCGAAGCGGGCCGCCCGGGACATCGTCATCGTCGACACCGCCGGCCGGCTCGGCATCGACGCCGAGATGATGCAGCAGGCCGCCGACATCCGCGACGCGGTCGAGCCCGACGAGGTCATCTTCGTCATCGACGCCATGGTCGGCCAGGACGCGGTCCGCACCGCCGAGGCGTTCCGGGACGGCGTCGGCATCACCGGCGTGGTCCTGTCCAAGCTCGACGGCGACGCCCGGGGTGGCGCCGCGCTGTCGGTGCGCGAGGTCACCGGCCAGCCGATCCTGTTCGCCTCCACCGGCGAGAAGCTGGAGGACTTCGACGTCTTCCACCCCGACCGGATGGCCAGCCGGATTCTCGGCATGGGCGACGTCCTCACTCTGATCGAGCAGGCCGAGCAGGCCTTCGACACCGATCAGAAGGAGAAGATGACCGCCAAGCTGATGGGCGGTGAGCAGTTCACCCTGGAGGACTTCCTCGACCAGCTCATCGCGGTGCGGCGGATGGGCCCGATCGCCAACGTGCTGGCCATGATGCCCGGCATGGGGCAGATGAAGGACCAGCTCGCCGAGCTGGACGACAAGCACTTCGACCGGGTCACCGCGATCATCCGGTCGATGACCCCGGCCGAGCGCACCAACCCGAAGATCATCAACGGCTCCCGTCGGGCCCGCATCGCCGGCGGCTCCGGGGTCACCGTGATGGACGTCAACCAGCTGCTCAACCGCTTCACCGACGCGCAGAAGATGATGAAGCAGATGGGCGGCATGATGGGCCTGCCCGGCGGCGGCCGGCGCAAGGCGACCAAGTCGCCGAAGAACAAGCGGAAGGGCACCAAGGGCGGCAACCGGCCGCGCAGCGGCGCGGGTGCCGGGCTGCCGGGCGGCTTCCCGGGTGGCATGCCGCAGCTCCCGCCGGGGATGGACCCGAACGACCTGGCCGGCGGTCAGGGCCTACCGCCGGGCTTCAAGCTCCCGAAGATCGACTTCAACAAGCTGGGCAAGGGCGACAACCGGCCCCGCTGACGCGTGTCGGTGACGGTGCGCGACGATTTCGTCGCCTAGGGTGGTTGCTGCCCCTTGGGAGGAGATGTCATGACCGCAGCCCCGATCCTGCCCGAACGGCACGAGTGGACGGTCGACGACCTCGGCGACCTGCCGAAGGACCTTCCGTACGAACTGATCAACGGAAGGTTGATCGTGCCGTCGCCCACTGCCCTGCATCAAGAGTTGTGCGTCGAGCTGCTGCTCACGCTCCGCGTCAACTGCCCGTCGGATCACCTGGTGAGCTTCGACCTGTCGATGCGGGTCGACCGCCGCAACGAGCCTCGGCCCGACGTGGTGGTCATCCACCGCAGGCACGCCGGTCGGTCGCCCGTCCCCGTCGAGGACGCCCTGCTCGCCGTGGAGGTGGTGTCGCCGACCTCCACCTTCCGCGACATGTACGACAAGGCGAAGGTCTACGCGCACGCCGGGGTCCGCTCGTACTGGGTGGTGGACCCGCTCCAGGAGCGGATCACGCTGACCGAGTACGCGCTCGGTGCCGGTGGCCGCGACTACGAGCAGATCACCCACACCGAGGACCTGTTCGTCACCGAGTCGCCGTGGAAGGTCTCGGTCGACCTGCCGGCGCTGACCGCCCGGAAGAACGACCTGCTCGCCCCCGACGGGCAGTGATCGGGTAGGACTGTGCGCATGGCTCTGCATGTGCGCGGTGTGCTCCTGCCCGACGACGAGGTCCGGGACATCTGGCTCGACGGCGACCGGGTCACCTTCGACCCGGTGCCCGGGGCGGAGACGGTCGCCGACGGCGGCTTCGTGCTGCCCGGCCTGGTCGACGCCCACTGCCACCTCGGCATCGCGCGGGGTGGCACCCCGATCACCTCGCTCGACCAGGCCCGCGAGCTGGCCCGTACCGACCGGGACGCCGGGGTGCTCGCGGTGCGCGACGCCGGTTCGCCGTACCCGTACCCCGAACTCGACGACGATCCGGAGCTGCCGCGCCTGGCCCGCGCCGGCCGGCACGTGGCCCCGCCGAGGCGCTACCTGCGCGACATCGGTCTGGAGGTCGACGCGGCGGAGGTGGCCGCGACCGTGACCGCGCAGGCCGCCGCCGGCAACGGCTGGGTCAAGCTGGTCGGTGACTGGATCGACCGGGGCCTCGGTGACCTCGCGCCGGCCTGGGACGCCGACACGATGGCCGCCGCGGTGGCCGCCGCGCACGCCGCCGGGGTGCGCGCCGCGGTGCACACCTTCAGCGAGTCGGCCGTGGAGATCATGGTGCGGGCCGGGGTGGACTCGGTGGAGCACGGCACCGGCCTGAGCCTCGACCTGATCGACCTGATGGCCCGGCAGGGCACCGCGCTGGTCCCCACGATGATCAACATTCGCACCTTCGGCGGCATCGCCGCCCAGGCCCGCGATCGGTTCCCCGGGTACGCCGACCACATGCTCGCCCTGCGGGACGGCTTCCCCGCCGTGGTCCGCGCCGCGCACGAGGCGGGGGTGCCGATCTTCGTGGGCACCGACGCGGGCGGCGGCATCGACCACGGACTGGCCGCCGAGGAGATGCTGCTGCTGCACGAGCAGGCCGGGATGTCGGCGGTGGACGTCATCGCCGCCGCCTCCTGGCGGGCCCGGGAGTGGCTCGGCTTTCCCGGTCTGGTCGAGGGCGGCCTGGCCGACCTGGTCGTCTACCCCGAGGACCCCCGTCGTGACCTGACCGTGGTGCGAGACCCGTCCCGGATCATCCTGCGCGGCCGGGTGGTCCGCTGACCACACCGACACCACCATGAGGTGGCGGGAGCAGGCGTCACCGCGCCGGCCCGACGCCGGATGCGGCGATGTCGCGCCCGATCGCGTCGGCCCCGAACGGGGCGCATAGGATGTGCGGTCATGGCTCGCGTGCTCACTCCCCGTGCGGAGGACTTTCCCCGCTGGTACCAGGACCTGATCGCCAAGGCGAAGCTGGCCGACAACGGCCCGGTCCGGGGGACCATGGTCATCCGCCCGGCCGGTTACGCCATCTGGGAGCGGATGCAGGCCGAGATGGACGCCCGGATCAAGGCGGCCGGCGCGGAGAACGCGTACTTCCCGCTGTTCATCCCGGAGAGCTATCTCAAGCGCGAGGCCCAGCACGTCGAGGGCTTCTCGCCGGAGCTGGCGGTGGTCACCCACGGTGGCGGCAAGCAGCTCGCCGAGCCGGTGGTGGTGCGCCCCACCAGCGAGACGGTGATCGGCGAGTTCATGGCCAAGTGGATCGACTCGTACCGGGACCTGCCGCTGCTGCTCAACCAGTGGGCGAACGTGGTCCGCTGGGAGCTGCGCCCGCGGATCTTCCTGCGCACCAGCGAGTTCCTCTGGCAGGAGGGGCACACCGCGCACGCCACCCGCGACGACGCGCGGGCCTACGCCCGCCGGATCCTGCACGAGGCGTACGAGGACCTGATGGTCAACGTGCTGGGCATCCCGGTGGTGGTCGGGCTGAAGACCGCCCGGGAGCGCTTCGCCGGGGCGACCGCCACCTACACCTGCGAAGGCATGATGGGCGACGGCAAGGCGCTCCAGTTGGGCACCAGCCACGAGCTGGGGCAGAACTTCGCCAAGGCGTTCGACATCAGCTACTCCTCGGCCGAGGGCGGCCGGGAACACGCCTGGACCACCTCCTGGGGCACCTCGACCCGGATGCTCGGCGGGCTGATCATGGCGCACGGCGACGACAACGGTCTGCGGGTGCCGCCGAGGCTGGCCCCGATCCAGGCGTACCTGATGGTGGTCAAGGACGGCGAGGGCGTCGGCGAGGCGGCGGCCAAGCTGCGCGACGCGCTGCGTGACGCCGGGGTCCGGGTCGCGCTCGACGACCGCACCGACACCGCGTTCGGCCGCCGGGCCGTCGACGCCGAGCTGCGCGGCTATCCGGTACGCGTCGAGGTCGGCCCCCGCGATCTGGCCGCCGGCAACGCGGTCGTGGTCCGGCGTACGGACGGCTCGAAGGCACCCACCCCGGTCGCGGACGTGGTCGGCGCGGTCCTGGCGGCCCTGGAGGCCGACCAGCAGGCGCTGCACGACCAGGCGCTCGCCCACCGGCTGTCGCGCACCGTCGAGGTGTCGACCCTCGCCGAGGCGATCGAGGCGGCGGCCACCGGTTGGGCCAAGGTGCCGTGGTCGGCCGTCGGCGTCCCCGGCGAGGCCGAGGCCAACGGTCAGGGCGTCACCGTCCGCTGCCTGTTGCGCGCCGACGGCTCCGTTCCGGACACCGAGGACGAGCCGGACCTCACCGCCATCCTGGCCCGCGCCTACTGAGGCACGCAAGGACGCCTCTCGCGCGGATCGGTGCGCGGGGGCCTTTCCCGGACGTGGAGGTCGGGTGCGTTTCGAACCAGGTCGGCTGATCATGCACCGGAACGTGCGGCACGGGCGGATCGGCTGGGTCCGGCCGGCCCGGGTGGTCCTCGACGACGACCGGGGGCTGCTGCTCTGGGTGGCCCGGGACTCGCCGGTGGCGCACGAGGTCACCGAGGCGGGCCTGGGCATGCGGGCGATGCCGTTCGCCGAGTGGACCACCTCGTCCTACCGGTTGGCCCAGGGCCGGTGGGACGGCCCGCCCCTGCTGGAGTTCCTGCCCACCGGGGCGGCCCACTCGGTCTGGTGGTTCCGCGACGCCCAGGACCGCTTCGCCGAGTGGTACGTCAATCTGGAGGAGCCCGGCGTCCGGTGGGACGACGGGCCGGTGGCCGGGGTGGACGTGGTCGACCAGGACCTGGACGTGGTGGTCCGTCCCGACCGTAGTTGGCGCTGGAAGGACGAGGAGGAGTTCGTCGAACGCCTCGCCTTTCCCGACCACTACTGGGTGGCCGACGAGAAGGCGGTCCGGGCCGAGGGTGAGCGGGTGATCGCCCTCGTCGAGGCGGGGGAGTTCCCGTTCGACGGCACCTGGTGCGACTTCACCCCGCCGGCCGACTGGACGCCCCCGGCGGGTCTGCCGCCCGGCTGGGACCGCCCACCCGTGCGTTGAGTGTGTTGTTACTCACTCGGGAGGGCCGCCCGCCGGGCAGTCGGCCCTCCCGCCGGCGGGGGCGGCCGGGCCGATGTGAGGGTTTGGCGGGCGATCTGGCAGAATAGGTCGCTGGTATCCGGCGCGCGTTCGGCGCCCTCTAACCCGGGCGCGTCGCCAGTCCACCCGAGCAGTCTCCGGCCCAACCCCACTGTGCCGGTCGACGCTCACCCGTGCACCGCCCGTAGCCGGGTCGGTGAAATCGCAACAGGAGCGAAACAACTGTGGCCGTAAAGATCCGGCTCCTGCGGATGGGCAAGATCCGCAACCCGCAGTACCGCATCGTCGTCGCCGACTCGCGCACCAAGCGTGACGGTCGCGCGATCGAGTTCGTGGGCGTGTACCAGCCGAAGGAAGACCCCTCGATCATCGAGGTCAAGTCGGAGCGGGTCCAGTACTGGCTCTCGGTCGGCGCGCAGCCGAGCGAGGCCGTCCAGCGTCTGCTGGAGCTGACCGGCGACTGGCAGAAGTTCAAGGGCCTGCCGGCCCCGCCGCCGCTGAAGGTCGCGGCCGAGCGCGCCGACCGCAAGGCGGCGTACGAGGCCGAGGCGAAGGCCGCTGCCGGCTTGGCCCCGGAGACCCCGGCCAAGCCGGCCCGCAAGGCTGCCAAGGCGGAGGCCCCGGCCGAGACGCCGAAGACCGAGGCTCCGGCCGAGGCCCCGGCTGCTGCCGACGCCGGTGAGCAGGCCTGACATGCCGCTGCGTCCCGCCTTGGAGCACCTGGTCAAGGGAATCGTCGACCACCCGGACGACGTGCGCGTCCGCATGGTCGACTCCCGTCGGGGCAAGCGGCTGGAAGTCCGTGTGCACCCGGAGGATCTCGGCACGGTGATCGGGCGGTCCGGCCGGACCGCCAAGGCGCTGCGCCAGGTGATCGGCTCCATCGGTGGACGCGGGGTACGCGTCGACATCGTCGACTCGTACTGATGCTGCTCATCGTCGGCAGGATCGGCAAGCCGCACGGCATCCGCGGTGAGGTCACCGTGGAGGTGCGGACCGACGAGCCCGAAGCGCGGTTCGCCCCCGGCGCGGTGCTCAGCACCGAGCCGGGGGCCCCGCCCCGCGCCGCGCCGCCGCGCGGTGCCGGGGTGTCGCCCGCCGGGGCGGCTGCGACCGCCGCCTCGGAGCCGCCCGACGGGCCCGGGGTGGCGTACGAGGTGCCCGGGGAGCTGACCATCGAGTCGGCGCGTTGGCACCAGGGGCGGATGCTCGTCGCCTTCGAAGGGGTGCTCGACCGGGAGACCGCCGAGGCGCTGCGTGGCACCCTGATCGGGGTGGACAGCGCCTCCGTCGCCCCGCCGGAGGACCCGGAGGAGTTCCACGACCACCAGTTGGTCGGTCTCGCCGTGGTGACCCCCCAGGGCGAACACCTGGGCGAGGTGGCGAAGATCGACCATGCGCCCGCCTCCGACCTGCTCGTCCTGCGCTGCCCGCAGGGGCGTACCGCGTTGATCCCGTTCGTCAAGGCGATCGTCCCGGAGGTCGATCTCGCCGGCGGACGCGTCGTCGTCGATCCGCCGGCCGGTCTGCTCGACCTCTAGACCGGAAGCCACCCACATGCGCGTCGACATCGTGTCGATCTTCCCGGAGTACTTCGCCCCGCTGGACCTGTCCCTGATCGGGCGGGCCCGGGAGCAGGGCCTGCTCCGGTTGGCCGTACACGACCTGCGGAGCTGGACCCACGACGTGCACCGCACGGTCGACGACACGCCGTACGGCGGCGGGCCGGGCATGGTGATGCGGCCGGAACCGTGGGGCGAGGCGCTGGACGCGCTGGCCCCCGACGAACTGGCCCCGGACGGCCTGACCATGCCCCGGCTGCTGGTGCCCTCCCCGGCCGGTGCGCCGTTCACCCAGGCGATGGCGCACGAGCTGGCCGCCGAGTCGCACCTGCTCTTCGCCTGCGGCCGGTACGAGGGCATCGACCAGCGGGTGCTCGACCACGCCGCGACCCGGCTGCGGGTCACCGAGGTCTCGCTCGGCGACTACGTGCTGTTCGGGGGCGAGGTCGCGGTGCTGGTGATCCTGGAGGCGGTCACCCGGCTGCTGCCGGGAGTGCTCGGCAACGCCGGCTCGCTGGACGACGAGTCGCACGCCCACGGCCTGCTGGAAGCCCCGATGTACACCAAGCCGGCGAGTTGGCGGGGGCACGAGGTGCCCGAGGTGCTCCGCTCGGGCGACCACGGGCGGATCGCCCGCTGGCGGCGGGACGAGGCGCTGACCCGGACGGCCGTCCGGCGTCCCGACATGATCGCCGCGTTGTCCCCGGATCTGCTGGACAGCAGGGACGTGACCGCGCTGCAACGGGGTGGGTTTCCCCTGCCCCCGGGGGATGTGGCAAAGTAGAGGGGTTGCCGCATCCGCCCGCGCCCGTGGGCGGCTGCGAGGATTCCCGACCAGGGTCGGCCCGTCCGGCCACCACCCGGGGATCAGAATCACCCATCCGCGCGCCGAGTGACGGTGCGCCGTGAGCATCACGAGGACGCAGCGATGAACCTCCTGGACGCCCTTGACGCCCAGTCGAAGCGCACCGACCTCCCCGACTTCCGTGCCGGTGACACCGTCAAGGTGCACGCGCGGGTCGTCGAGGGCAACCGGTCCCGGGTCCAGATCTTCCAGGGCGTCGTCATCCGCCGCCAGGGTGACGGTCTGCGCGAGACCTTCTCGGTCCGCAAGGTCAGCTTCGGGGTGGGTGTGGAGCGGACGTACCCGCTCAACGGCCCGGGTATCGACCGGATCGAGATCGTGACCCGCGGTGACGTCCGTCGCGCCAAGCTCTACTACCTGCGTGAGCTGCGCGGCAAGAAGGCCAAGATCAAGGAGAAGCGGGAGAAGCAGCCCAGCTGACTTCCCGTTCGCCACGCCGCCTGAGCTGCGCGGATGTCGTATCGACCAGATCGCACTACGCTGATCGGTACGGGCGCAGACCGGCAGGTGGCGTCGCGACGCACGTCGCGGCGCTCCGATCGTCCACTGCCGCCCGTGGGGCCTCGACGAGGCTCCCGGGCGGTGGTGTCGTTTCTGCGGACCGGGGAGTGGCGTGGTGCAGGTGCTTGACTCGAACGGCACAGCCGACCCGTGGCGTCGACGGTCCCGACCCGCCCGTCGGCAGATGCCCCTCTGGCAGGAGTTGCCGCTCCTGCTGATCGTGGCCTTCTGTCTCGCGGTGCTGATCCGTACCTTCCTGCTCCAGGCCTTCTACATCCCGTCCAGCTCGATGGAGGACACCCTCCTCGTCGACGACCGGGTCCTGGTCAACAAGGTCGTCTACGACGTCCGGGATCCGCTGCGCGGCGAGGTGGTGGTCTTCCGGGGCACCGACAAGTGGGTCGCCCAGGAGAGCCCCGCACCGCCGGCCGGTGCCGCCGGCAAGATCGGGCGCACCCTCGGCGACCTGATCGGCGTGAGCCGCCCCGGCGAGAAGGACTTCATCAAGCGGGTGATCGGGGTGCCCGGCGACCGGGTCAAGTGCTGCGACGACCAGGGCCGGGTCATGGTCAACGGCATCCCGCTGGACGAACCGTACGTGGTGCGTGACTCCCCGTTGGACGTACCGCCGAACCCGAAGGAGTGCCGGTCCCGCCGGTTCGACGAGGTGGTCGTACCCCCCGGTCAGATCTTCGTGATGGGCGACCACCGGCTGGTCTCGCAGGATGCCCGCTGCCAGGGGCCGGTGCCGATCGACAACGTGGTCGGCCGGGCGTTCATGGTGGTGTGGCCGTCCTCCCGGTGGACGTCGTTGCCGGTGCCGGCCACCTTTGCCCGGCTGTCCGACCCCACCGCCGCGCCCGCCGCCCCGTCGCCGGTGCGGCCGACCCCGACGGGTGACGTGGCCCTGCTCATCCCGATCACCGCTCTGATTTCCGTTGTCGCGCGTTCCGGACGGCTCGCGCGCTCCCGGCGACGTAGGCTCCACCCGTGATTGACGAGCAGACCGAAAAGCCGCGCAGCTCCTTCTGGAAGGAACTGCCCATCCTCCTGGGCGTCGCGATCCTGGTGGCGGTGCTGGTCCGCGCATTCGTGCTGCAGACCTTCTTCATTCCGTCCCCGTCCATGGAGAACACCCTCAAGATCGACGATCGGGTGCTGGTCAACAAACTGGTCTACGACTTCCGCTCACCGCACCGTGGCGAGGTGGTGGTGTTCAAGGCGCCGACCGAGTGGAGCGGCAACCCCGACGGTGAGGACTTCATCAAGCGGGTGATCGGCATCGGTGGCGACCACGTGGTCTGCTGCGACGCGCAGGAGCGGCTGACGATCAACGGCAAGTCCCTCGACGAGCCGTACATCTACTCGGCGAACGGGCAGCAGGACAAGCCCGCCGACCAGGAGTTCGACATCACCGTCCCGCCGGGACGGCTCTGGGTGATGGGTGACCACCGCTCGGCCTCCGGCGACTCCCTGGAGCACTGGCAGCAGTCCGGCCGCAACATCGACAGCGCCACCATCCCCGAGGGTGAGGTGGTGGGCCGGGCCTTCACCGTCTTCTGGCCGTTCGACCGGGCCACCTGGCTGAGCGTGCCGAAGTCGTTCGACGGGATCCCCAACCCCTGACCGGTTCGGACCCACCGGGGCGTGGCCGAGCGCGGGCACCGTCTGGCAGGCTAATGCGGTGAGCGTCTTCCACCCCCGTCGCGCGGCCCGCGTGCTGCTCGTCGACGCGTCCGGTCGGGTGCTCCTCTTCGCGGGCACCGACCCGGCCCGTCCGGGCCACCGGTACTGGTTCACCCCCGGCGGCGGGCTCGCCCCGGGGGAGTCACCGGCCGCCGGGGCGGCGCGTGAGCTGGCCGAGGAGACCGGGCTGCGGCTGACGCCGGCCGAACTGGGCGGGCCGGTCCGGTCCGAGACGATCGAGTTTCCCTTCGACGGCGTGTGGTACCGCCAGGAACAGGAGTTCTTCGTGGTCCGGGTGCCCGCCTGGGAGGTGGACACGGCCGGTTTCGACGAGATCGAGCGGGCCAGCGTCACCGGGCACCGCTGGTGGTCGATGGTCGAGCTGGCCGACACCGCCGAGCGGTGCTACCCGGCCGACCTGTCGGCCCTGCTGGCGCAGGTGTTGGCCGACGCCGATCCGGCCGCTGTGGCCCCGGGGGCGTCGTGCTGACCCCGCCGCGCACAGTGGTGCGCCGCGACGGTGGGCTCTACGCGCTGGAGCGGGCCCTGCAACGGCGGGGCTTCCGGCACGTCGCGGGCGCGGACGAGGCCGGCCGGGGGGCCTGCGCCGGGCCGCTGGTGGCCGCCGCCGCGGTGCTCCCCGAGGGGCGGCGCGGTGAGATCGAGGGACTGGCCGATTCCAAGCTGCTCACCCCGGCCAGCCGGGAGCGGGTGTACGCCGAGGTGGTCGCCCGTGCCCTGGCGTACGCGGTGGTGGTCATCCCGGCCGAGGAGGTGGACGCCCGGGGGCTGCACGTGTGCAACCTGGCCGCCATGCGCCGGGCCCTGGCCTCGCTGACCACCCGGCCGGAGTACGTGCTCACCGACGGATTCGGGGTGGACGGGTTAGACGTGCCGGGGCTGGCGGTCTGGAAGGGTGACCGGGTGGCGGCCTGCGTGGCGGCGGCCAGCGTGCTGGCCAAGGTCACCCGGGACCGGATCATGGTGGAGCTGGACGGACGCCATCCCGGCTACGGTTTCGCCGAACACAAGGGGTACGTCACGGCCGAGCACACCGAGGCGCTGCGGGAGCGTGGGCCCTGCGTGGAGCACCGGTTTTCCTACGTCAACGTGGCGGCCGTGACCGGTCGGGAGGGTACCCCGCCCCGGGCCCGCCGGCCGCTCGGCGGACCTGCTCCCGAGCCGATGGAGCGCTCGGGCCCGCCAGGGGGTACCGTCGGCGTGGCGTTGGGCGAGCAGCCTCGGCCTCCGGCACCGGTGGGGGAAGATGTGGTCATGGAAGGCGGAGTGCGATGAGCGCGGAAGATCTCGAGAAGTACGAGACCGAGATGGAGCTGCAGCTCTACCGGGAGTACCGCGACATTGTCCGTCAGTTCTCCTACGTGGTGGAGACGGAACGCCGCTTCTACCTGGCAAACCAGGTGGACCTGCACGTGCGTAACTCCGACGGCGAGGTCTACTTCGAGGTCGAGATGCATGACGCCTGGGTCTGGGACATGTACCGGCCCGCCCGCTTCGTCAAGAACGTCCGGGTGATGACGTTCAAGGACGTCAACGTCGAGGAGCTGGAGAAGCCCGACATCTCCCTCCCCGCCGACTCCGGCTTCGGCAGCTAACCCCCACCCCCACCCCCCTACCCCCTCCCTCCCCTCATTGGCTCCGTGATCAAGAGGTTTGCGTCAGCTTTGATCTTCAGGCTGACGCAAACCTCTTGATCAACATCGAAATGTTCCGGTCGACTCGCTGGACCAGGTTGTTGGTGAAGCTGCGCCGGTTCTACGGGTGGGTGTGTTGCGACGTGTCGGCGGACTGGGTGCACGGTGTGTGCCGGCCTGGTTCCTGGGTCTACTCGTGCGGCCAGCGCTGCCAGGACCACTCGCCGTCGATCGGTGGGTCCAGGGTGGCCGGCGTCCCGTTCACCCCGCCGCCCGTGGTCACCTCCGCCGCCACCACCGGGTCGTGACCCGACCAGGGGTCCGTCCACGATGCTCGGACCCGGGCGCACCCGGCTACGGGACGCGCGGTCGGCACCGCAGCGCGTGCACCGGGAAGGGCCTACCACCGCCGGGCCGGGTCGGCGTAGCAGATCGACTGCCCGGACGGGCGTTTTCCACAGCCGGCTCCGTCATCCACAGCGGACAACCGGTCCGTGGCGTTGGTCCGCCGGCCCCGACATGCTGCGGTGATGCGAACAGGACTGCGGCAGGCGGTGGCCCTCGGGGCCGCCGTGCTCGTGTTCGGCTCCCACTGGGCCCCCGGGCGGGCGACCCCGCCACCATCCGCGCCGGTCCGGGCCGAGCCGGCACCGGTGTTCCGGTTGCCGCTCGCCGGTTCGCCCCGGCCGGTACGCCGGTTCGACCCGCCCCCGTTGCCGTGGCTTCCCGGCCACCGGGGCGTGGACCTCGTCGCCGCGCCCGGTGCCACCGTCCGGGCCGCCGGGGCCGGCACCGTGCTCTTCGCCGGCATGGTCGCCGGCCGACCGGTGATCACCGTCGGACACCCCGGGGGCCTGCGGACCACCTACGAGCCGGTCCGCCCCGAGGTCCGCCCCGGCGACGTCGTCGCGGTCGGCGCGCCGCTGGGCGTGCTGCTGGCCGGGCATCCGGGCTGCCCCACGGCGGGGGCGTCCGTCCCGACCGAGAGCTGCCTGCACTGGGGAGTGCGGCGCGGCCCGGAATACCTCGACCCGCTGGCCCTGCTGGGGCTCGGCGCGGTCCGCCTGCTGCCGGTGGCGGCACACGGCGTCCCCCGGGGTGACGGGCTCGGCACCGGCCGCTGGCTGGCCCGGGACGGCGACTCCGGCGTCGCCCGCTGGTCGGCCCAGCGCAGCGACTCCGGCTTCACCCGCCCGCTGGTCGGGCAGGGCGACTCCGACGCCGGTCAACGGTGGGGCCAGGGGTCGGACGGGGTCACCCGGCGGGACGGGTCGGCACCCTGCCGGTGTGGTCAGCGCAGCGACGGCACCCGGTCAGCTCTCGGCCAGCAACGCGGGCAGCCGGGCCGCCAACCGTTGGTACTCGTCGGGGGTGTTGTAGACCTGGCCGCAGAGCCGTAGCCAACCCTGCCCGTTCCAGGCCATCACCGACACCTCGGCGGCGAGCCGGTCGGCGATCCGGGTGCGCAACGCCCCCGCACCCTCCAGGGTGCCGGCGATGCCCGGTGGCAACGGCACGATCCGCATCGCCACCCCCGGCCCGCCCGGGTCGGGCAGGTCGGCCGGCGGCACCCCGAGTGCGTCCCCGACCACCCGCTGCCCGTACGCCGCCAGTGCGGCGTTGTGCGCGCGGACCCGGTCCACGCCGAGGGTGCGCAGCGTGTACAGGCCGGCCGGGGCGCTCAGCCAACCGGTGTAGTCGAGGGTGGCCTGCCACTCGACGTTCCCCGGGAAGCCGCTCGCCTGCTGCCACGACACCACCAACGGCTCGATCCGCTCCCGCCACGGCGGGGCGACCACCAGGACCGCGGTGCCGCGTGGAGCGAAGCCCCACTTGTGCAGGTTGCCCACCCAGAAGTCGGCGTCGATCGCGTCGACCTGGACCGGCAGCATCCCGGGCACGTGCGCGGCGTCCACCAGGACGGGAATGCCGTGCTCACGGGCCACGGCCACGAGCGCGGCGACCGGCAGCACCCGGGCGGTGGCCGAGGTGAGCTGGTCGACCAGCAGCAACCGGGTCCGCCCCGGGCGCAGCCCGGCCCGGACGATCTCCACGATCTGCGCGTCGGAGGCCGACCGCGGCAGGTGCAGGCTACGTGCCGTCGCACCGGTACGACGGCACTCCCGGGCCACGGAGTAGTTCACCGCGCCGTACCCGTGGTCGGTGCCGAGCACCTCGTCGTCGGGGCGTAGCCCGAGCGACTGGAGGACCACGGCCACCCCCGTGGTGGTGTTGCCGACCAGGGCGGTGCCCTCGGGGTCGGCACCCAGGAAGGCAGCCAGATGCCGTCGGGTATGGGCGAGCCGGTCGATCAGCCCCTGACCGAAGAAGCGCTGCGGGTTGGCTTCCATCTCGTCGCGCAGCCGCTGCTGGGTCCGCTGCACCCCGATCGGCACCGCACCGAACGCCCCGTGGTTGAGATAGCTGACCGAGGGGTCGAGGGAGAAGAGCAGCCGAGCGCCGGGAATCGACTCGGGTGGCGGCGGGACGCTCATCCGGTGATCGTAGCCGGCACCCGATCACCGGCGGACCGGTCGCAGCCGGTCACTGCGGCCCCGGTGGCCCTCTGGCCCGGGGCGCGGTGGCCGGGCGGCCCGGTGGCGCGGTGGCTGGGCGGGTCGGGTGGCGTGGTGGTGCGGTGGCTGGGCGTTGCGGTGGCCCGGTGGCGCGGTGGCTGGGCGGGTCAGGCTCGGGGATGGGCCTGGCGGTAGGCGGCGCGTAACCGCTCCACCGACACGTGGGTGTAGATCTGGGTGCTCGCCAGGGAGGAGTGTCCGAGCAGTTCCTGTACCGCCCGCAGGTCCGCACCGCCGTCGAGCAGGTGGGTGGCCGCCGAGTGGCGCAGCCCGTGCGGGCTGGTCGGGGGCAGCCCGGCGGCGCGGGCGTAGCCGGCGACGATCCGACGGGCCATCGTCGGGTGGAGCCGCCCACCTCGGGCACCGAGGAACAGGGCCCGTTCGGACGTCGGACCGGCCAGCTCGGATCGACCGATCGCCAGCCATTGGTCGATCGCCCGCTGTGCCGGCAGCCCGTAGGGGACCGTCCGCTCCCGGTTGCCCTTGCCGAGGACCCGGATCACCCGACGTTCGTGGTCGACGTCCGTGCTGTCCAAACCGCACACCTCGCTGATCCGCGCGCCGGTCGCGTACAGCAGTTCGAGCAACGCCCGGTCGCGCAACAGGATCGGCTCGGTCACCGCGCTCACCCCCGGCGACAGCGCGGGCACGCCCGCACTGACCGATGTGGAGGATCCGTCGTTGCCCGGGGCGTGGAACCCCCTGCTGACCGGCGTGGGAGATTCGCCGTTGCCCGGCGTGGTGAATCCACTGGTGCCCGGCGCGGAGGATCCGTCGTTGCCCAGGGCGGCGGGTCTGCCGGTGCCAGGTGCTTCGACGAGGGCGGCGGCCTGGTCGGCGCGGAGCACCACCGGCAGGTCCCGGCGGGTCTTCGGGGTGGCCAGCGGGGCGGCCACATCCGTCGTCAGCAGGCCGGACCGGTGGGCCCACCCGCTGAAGGTACGCGCCGCGGCGGCGCGGCGTGCCGACGAGCTCTGCGCCGCGCCGGTCGTCCGCTGCTTCGCCAGCCAGCTGCGCAACATGCCCAGGTCCAGGTCGGCCGGCTCGGCACACCCCATCCGGACGGCATGGTCGAGCAGCGAGACCAGGTCGGCGGCGTACGCCCGGACGGTGTGCTCGGACCGGTTGCGGACCTGGGCGAGGTGGGCGGCGAACTCGTCCACCGCGTCCCGCATCGCCGGTGGCAGCGCCTGGTGGATGGCCCGGGTGCCCGGACCGCGTCGACTCATCGCACCGCCCCCGTCGGGGTCGTCCGGCGGCAGCACCTGCGCGGGGTCGGCAGTCGCCGACCTGCGATCGAGCGGTCGTCCGGGGCCACCGGCCCAGCTTACGGACACCGACGGCCCAGCTTGCGGCTGCCGACGCCCCGGCTTGCGGATGTCACCGGTCCGGCTCGTGGGCTGGCGAACCCTCGGCTTGTGGCTGGCGGCGGCCCGGCTTGTGGAAGCCACTGGACGGATGCCGACAGCCCAGCTTCCGGATGCCGGCGGCCCGGCCCACGGACGCCGACGGGCTGGGCGAGGGCGGCCGACGGACTCAGCGAAGGTGGCGAAACGGGCTGGTCGCGGCTGGTCGACAGGCGGGGGTGCGGGTGCGGGCGGGCTAGGCGAAGGTGTTGGCCACGGCGACCCGGGCCGGGTCCGGGTCGGCCCAGCTCCAGTTCGGGTGCGCGCGGTTGGTGAGCAGGACCAGCACCCAGCGTCGGTCGGGTTGGACCAGGAACGAGGTGCCGGTGAACCCGGTGTGTCCGAAGGTGGCGGGCCGGGCGAGCTTGCCCATGTACCAGGGTTGGTTGGCGGGGTGGTCAGGTTGGTCTTCAGGGCCCGGTCGAGGCTGAGCCCGGTGACCTTCTCGACGATCCTGCCGGCGACCATCAGGCCGACGCTGGAGTAACGGAACACCGTGCCCGGCGTGGCGCCGCTGACCAGCGGGGTGGCCAGCACCGCGCGCCACCGCTCGGCCATCGTCGAGTAGCCGGTCACCTTCGCCCCGACCGGCAGGCCGCTGGTGTGGGCCAGCAGCATTGCCACGGTGACGGTGGACTTGCCGGTGCCGGTGAACTCGGGAAGGTAGCGCACCACCGGCGCGTCCAGGTCGATCCGACCGCTGTCCACCTGTTGCAGGGTGAGGATCGCGGTGTAGACCTTGGTGAGCGAGGCCAGGTCGAAGATCGAGTCGGGGTGCATGGCGACCCGCTTCGCGGCGGGCAGCAGCACGGGGCCCGCGTTGTAGCGCAGCGCCTCACCGACCGCCAGGTGGTCGGTCGGCTCGCCGTCGGCCACCGCCAGGACCACCGCCCCGGCGTACGTCGGGTGCTTCGGGTTCTCGGTGGTGGGCTGGAGGTAGCGCTGGAGCGCCACCGTGAGCGTGCGCGGCTTCGTGGCTGCGGTGGGGGCGGTGCCCCGGGCTGCCGCCCCCGGTCGGCTGGCCGCCGCAGCGCCCTGGCCGCCCTGCGCGCCGTCGCCCGGGGCGGGGGTGGCCCAGGAGCCGGTCGCCCCGGCGGGTGGATTCTTCGCGCATCCGGCCAGGCCGAGGGCGGCGGCGAATCCGAGACCCAGGGCGGAACGACGGGGAATCGACACGGCAGGGATCATCGCATCCGTACGCGCCCGAAGGTCAGCGCCACCAATGCCCCACACCGCTCGGCTCACCTCTACGGACGAATGGCATGGCCCGCGCTCGATTCATAGTGGTGTATCCGCTACTCGTCAAGACACCGCCACACCCGGCGGCTATCTCGACACCCAGGAGTACGACCGATTCGGCAACGTGGTCCGGACCTTTGAGGCGACCGACCGGGCCCTTGGCCCAGGGCCTGTTGCCCAACGCCGACAGCTACCACGATCACCACATCAACAGGAAGCTCTACCGGAACGGGCGCAAGTTCAAGGCGACCACGAAGCACCAGATTCAAGGTCTGGTCAACTAGACCGTCCGACATGGACGTAGCGTTGAAAGGCGCTTCGGCCGGCGAGCCTACGAGCACAACTTCGGTACCCGGATCGGGCGCGCACCGGATGGGCGTGGGCCTACTCGGACGCGGGTCGTGGTACGAAGAGGTGGGCGGGTGGTGACGGCCTATCCGGCGCATCTCTGGGCTTGAGGGAGCCGATCTCACCTGGGAGTTGATGTCGAGCTCAAGGCGGTGGTCCAGCAGGGGACTCCGTGGCGGCGAACCTCTCTGGCTGGAGAGGGCTTGATCAAGAAAAACCAACGACGATCGGGTACTGGATTCGGTGCGGCGGGAAGAAGTCGTTGCGTTGGTGGCGGACGCCGTGGACTGTCACGGTCGAGGTGGCCGCCGATTCCACCGACGGAACGGGGCATGGTGCAGGTTCTCCACCCCTGGATGCGACTGCTCGTTGCGGGCCTGGTGCTGCTGTACACCGGCATTCGGACGCCCGACGTTCTCGCCGAGCGAAGCTGGCGTTCGTGGATCGTCCTGCCCGTGCTCCTACTCGCACTCTGGTTCTTCGGGAAAGCCCTTCGTAATGTCCTGGCCAGGAGAGATCACGATTCCCCCGGTCGGAACACCAGTGCCTGAGATCCTTGCTACTTCGATGGGGCTGGTCGATGCTGTTCGCCGGCCTCACCGAAGCGAGGCTGCTCAATCAGGCGTCCTCAACCTTGCGGGCGAGGGGTTGAGCGTGTCAGCCGCACGATCGCGATTGGGTCGGGTGAGGGTGTAGCCGTCGTCGCGTCGGGTCACCAGGCCCAACTCCTCCAGCAGGGCGAGCTTGCGCAACGCCGTCCGCACCGGCACGCCGGCCCGGGCGGCGAGCGCGTCCGCGCCGATCGTGCCCCGTCGGGGCATCGACTCGCGCAGCATGGCCGCCTCGTCGTCGAGGACGTCCGTCGGGCGGTCCGCGCCCCGGGCGGGCGGCGCCAGGTCGGCTCCGATCCGCCCCACCTCTTCCAGCACGTGCGCGAGCCCGGTGACGAGTCGGGCGTCCCGGTGGTCCCGCAGCAACTCGTGTGCACCGACGGACAGGGCCGAGGTGACCGGGCCGGGCACCACCATCGCCGGCCGGCGCAGGGCCACCGCCCGGTGCATGGTCTGTGCCGCCCCGCTGCGCGCCGCCGCCTCGACCAGCACGCTGCCCCTGGTCCCGGCGGCGATCACCCGGTTGCGGATCAGGAAGCGGGGACGCAGCGGCTCGGCACCCGGCAACCACTCGCTGATCAGCAGCCCGGTCTCGGCGATCCGGTCGAAGAGCGCGGTGTTGCCCATCGGGTAGGGGCGGTCCACCCCGCAGGCCAGCACCGCCACCGTCACCCCACCGGCGTTCAACGCGCCCCGGTGGGCGGCGGCGTCGATGCCGAACGCGCCACCGGAAACCACCGTCCACTCCCGGTCGGCCAGGCCGTACCCGAGCTCGGTGGCGACGTGCACGCCGTACCCGGTGGCGGCCCGTGCGCCGACCACCGCGACCGAGCGGTCCAGGGCCTCGGCCAGCGGCCACCCGCCACGTACCCAGATGCACAGCGGCGGGGCGGTCTCCCGGTCGACCTTCCGGCTCGCCCCGGGCAGCACGAGCCTCTCCAGGTCACCCAGCGGGGCGGGCCACTCCTCGTCGGGCGGGGAGACGATCCGTGCGCCGAGCCGGTCGGTGAGCGCCACCGCCTCGGCGGCCACCGCCCGGGGGTCACCCGCGTGCAGCCGGGACGCCACCGCCGCCCGCAACGTGTCGTCGGGTGCGCCGCCGTCGAGCAGCAGGTCCAGGGTGGCGACCGGACCGAGCCGGTCCACCAGCCGGTACACCGACCGGGTGCCCGGCTCGGCCAGCCAGGTCAGCGCCACCCGGGCGTGCAGTTCCTCGGTGCCGTTCACGCTTCCTCCCCCGTTCTGAGTCCGGTGGCCTCCCGGACGTCCTCCCGGTCGGGCCTGGTCCGGCCGTCGAGGTCGGCGATCGTCCAGGCGAGCCGAATGATCCGATCGAAGCCCCGGGCCGACAGCGAGCCCCGGTCGAGCCGGCCCCGCAGTTCGGCGGTGACCGGGGCGGCGAGCCGCCACGGCGGTCGGCGCAACAGCGGGCCGGGCACCTCCGCGTTGAGCCGGTGCCCGACCGGGGCCCACCGGTCGGCGGCAGCCCGCCGGGCCACCGCCACCCGGGCGGCGACCGCCGCCGACGGCTCGCCGTCCGGGTCGGTGCCCATCAACTCGGCCGCCCGTACCGGCAGCACCTTGATCTGTACGTCGATCCGGTCGAGCAGGGGGCCGGAGAGCCGGCCGAGGTACCGCCGTCGTACCAGTGGACTGCACTCGCAGAGCGTGTCGCCACCGGGCTTGGCGCAGGGGCAGGGATTGGCGGCCAGCACCAACTGCACCCGGGCCGGGTATCGGGTGCTGCCCCTGGCCCGGGACAGGTGGATGTGGCCGCTCTCCAACGGCTGACGCAGCGCCTCCAGAGCGCCCTTGCTGAACTCGGCGGCCTCGTCGAGAAAGAGCACCCCCCGGTGGGCCAGCGACACCGCGCCCGGCCGGGCCAGCCCCGAGCCGCCACCGACCAACGACGGCACGGTGGCCGAGTGATGGGGGGCCTGGAACGGCGGCCGGCGTAGCAGCCGCCCGTCCGGCGGCAGGGTGCCGGCGATCGAGTGCAGCGCGGTGACCTCCAGTGCGGCGGCGTCGTCCAGCTCCGGCAGGATCGACGGCAACCGTTCGGCGAGCATCGTCTTACCGGCACCGGGCGGCCCCACCAGGGAGAGGTGATGCCCGCCGGCCGCCGCCACCTCCAGCGCCCGTCGGCCCAGCCCCTGCCCGGCGACGTCGGCGAGATCCGGCCCGGACAGCGCCTCGGCGGGGGCGGGAGGTGGTGGCTCCAACGGGGGAGTCCCGTCCCGGACGAAGGCGACCAGCCGGTGCAGGGTGTCGACGGCGCGGACCCGGACACCGGGGATCACCGCCGCCTCGGCCGCGTTTCCCACCGGCACGACCACCCGGTCCAGGCCGGCCCGGACGGCGGCGGCGACCATCGGCAGGACGCCCCGGACCGGCCGGACCGTGCCGTCGAGCCCCAACTCGCCCAGCACCACCACCCCCTCCACGGGTAGCAGCGGCAGCTCACCGGCGGCGCCGAGCAGGGCGACCGCGATGGCCAGGTCGAACGCCGAGCCGTACTTGGGAAGCGTGGCGGGGAGCAAATTGAGGGTGATCCGGCGGTTGGGCCAGCGCTGCCCGGAGTTGACCACGGCCGCGCGGACCCGGTCCCGCGCCTCGTGCAGCGCGGTGTCCGGCAGACCCGAGATGACCACCGCCGGCAGGCCGGGGGAGAGGTCCGCCTCGACCTCGACCAGATGGCCGGTGACCCCGACCAGTCCGACCCCGAGCACCTTGGCGTAGCTCACCGCAGCACCTCCGCCCGGAGTCGTCCGGCGGCGCGGCGGAAAACCTCAGGCGAGCACCGGGCAGGACGCAGTCTGGCCCGGCCCGATGCGCGGCCGGTGGGGTCGTCGACCATCAGAAGGCCCCCTTGAGGTGCTCGACCCGAGCCGGTCCAGCCAGTGGCAGCCGGACCGACAGGACGTCGAAGCGCACCTCGTCGGCGCTGGTCCCGGTCTCGGCCAGCCAGCGGACGGCGAGCCCGCGCAACCGCCGGGCCTTGGCCGGCACGATCGCCTCGGCAGGGCTGCCGTAGGCGTCACCCCGCCGGGTCTTCACCTCACAGAAGGCGAGGACCGGGCCGTCCCAGGCGATGACGTCGATCTCACCCTCCCGGCAGCGCCAGTTGCGGGCCACCGGGCGCAGCCCGGCCCCGATCAGGTGCCGTACCGCGCACCGTTCGCCGTACGCGCCGACCGCCTGGTTCCGCTTCGTCATGCCCGCCAGGCTGCGGGTGAGACACGGGCGAGTGCGATACCCGCCGCCCCGCCTGTGGACGACGGGACGCCCTGTGGACGGCCGGACGATCAAGGCCTCGGCGTGCTACGGGCATCCGGCGAACTCCTGCTCGGGAGGGTTGCCGCCGATGCCGTCCTCGATCCGCCCGATCGGCTCCTGCCGTCGATCGGCTTCGGACCGGCCGGCTCCTGCGTCCGTCGGCTTCCGCGTCGATCGGCTCCGGTATCCGTTGGTTTCGGCTCCCGCTTCGGCTTCGGCGTCCGTCGGCGACAAACGTCGGCAAGCCGATGTGGCTCGTCGACGTGACCCGCACCGGCGGGCCTGCTGAGCTGGCCCGAGCCAGGTGTCCTGACGGCCATGCCGGCCGGTCCGACCTGCGAATGGCGTCCGGCGGGTCGGTCGCATACGGTGCCGGACGTGGACGCACGACGGAGCTACCCCGAAGATCAGGAGTCACGCTGGTACCCGGCCGGCCGGGAACGCACATACGACGACTCGGACTGGCGGACGGCGAGCGGGGTGCGCCGGCGCGACGACGAGTTGCGCACCCCCGACCAGCGGGCTGCCGAGGAGGGCCGGTACGCGGACGCGGACCGCTACGACTCGGGGCGCTTCGCCGCAGCCGACCCGTTGGGTGACGGCGGGGGCGACACCTCCGGTTACCGACCGACCCGCTCCCGCCGGGACGACCCGGACATCTCCGGTGAGCTACCCACCGACCGCGTGGGCCGGCGTGCCGCCCGGGAGTCCGGGGTCAGCGACCTCGGTTCGCTCGGTGACAGCGGCGTGGGTCCGCTCGGCGGCGCAGCCAGCCGGGGCCTCGACGACACGGGTACGGGCCGGGGCATCGGTGACACCGGTACGGGTCGGTTGTCCGACACGGGTACGGGCCGGGGTCTCGGTGACACCGGTACGGGCCGGTTGTCCGATACCGGTTCGGGTCGGGGTCTCGGTGACACCGGTACGGGTCGACTGACCGACACCGGGACCGGCCGGTTGAGCGGTACGGGGACCGGTCGGCTCGGCGGGAACGACGGTGGCACCGGTCGGTTCACCGCCGACTCCGGCGTACTGGGCGTCAGTGGTGTCGGCCCGCTGACGGGGGGTGGGTCCGAGCGCGTCGAGTCGGGGCGGCCGGCGGCGCTGGGCGGTTACCCGATCATCGAACCGAGCCGACCGGCCGAGCCCTCCCCGTTGGAGGTGCCGACCGGTCCGATGGCCCCGGTCGCGCCCCGCCTGGACGGTGCGGCCGGCCTAGACGGGACGTACCGGACGGGTGGACCTGCCTCCGACGGCGTCTACCGCACCCGGCGGCCGGCGCTGGCGGTGCTGCTGGGGCTGTTGGTTCTGGTCTTCGAGGCCCCGGCGCTGCGGGTGCTGCTGCACGGCCTCAACGGTGACCCGGTCTCGGCGTCGCACGTCGTGGTGGGCACCTTCCTGGTGGCCGGGTTGCCGATCTTCGCCAGTGGCCTGTACGGGCTGCGTACCGGGGGTTTGGCGATGGCCGACGGCGGCCGGGGCTGGCTGCGCCCGCCGACCGCCTACCTCACCGTGGGGCTGGTCCTCTTCGTCGCCGCCGCCCTCGCCGCCCGCTGACACCCCCACCCCGCCCCGCCCACATCCACCCACGGGCCCGCTCACCCCTTCCCGGAGCGGGAGGATGACGGATGTGTACCCCGGGGCCGGGTGGCGGGGTGGGGGCGTACACTGGTCACTTGGCGACCGCCTTGTGCGGTCGACCTCGCGTGCCCTCTCCACGTTTCGTCGTGGGGCGACGGCCTCCCTGGTCCCGATCTCCTTCGGGCCCACCATGGCCGGCGACCAGGCGCCAGGATGCCCGGCCACCGGCCGGGCGTGACAACCAGGGATCTTGAGGAGTACCCCACCATGGCCGTCGTGACCATGCGTCAGCTGCTGGAGAGCGGTGTCCACTTCGGGCACCAGACCCGGCGCTGGAACCCGAAGATGAAGCGCTTCATCATGACCGAGCGCAACGGCATCTACATCATCGACCTGCGCCAGACCCTCGACTACATCGAGAAGGCGTACGACTTCGTGCGCAACACGGTGGCCGAGGGTGGCAGCATCCTGTTCGTCGGCACCAAGAAGCAGGCTCAGGAGGCCATCTCCGAGCAGGCGACCCGGGTCGGTCAGCCGTACGTCAACCACCGCTGGCTCGGTGGCATGCTGACCAACTTCCAGACGGTGTACAAGCGGCTCCAGCGGATGAAGGAGCTGGAGGCGCTGGGCGACCTGACCGGCACCGCCGCCGGCTACACCAAGAAGGAGACCCTGCAGCTGTTCCGCGAGAAGACCAAGCTCACCAAGACCCTTGGTGGCCTGCGGGACATGCAGAAGCTCCCGGCCGCGGTGTGGATCGTCGACACCAAGAAGGAGCACATCGCCGTCGACGAGGCCCGCAAGCTGGGCATCCCGGTGATCGCGGTGCTGGACACCAACTGCGACCCGGACGAGGTCGACTTCCCGATCCCGGGCAACGACGACGCGATCCGTTCCGCCGAGCTGCTGACCCGGGTCGTGGCCGCCGCCGTCGCCGATGGTCTGATCGCCCGTTCCGGCCGGCGCCGTGGTGGCGACGAGAAGCCGGAGGGTCAGGTCGGCAGCGACGAGCCGCTGACCGAGTGGGAGCGCGAGTTGCTCGAGCCGAAGAAGGCCGCCGAGCAGCCGGCCGCCGCCGAGCAGCCGGCCGCCGCCGAGCAGCCGGCCGAGCAGCCGGTTGCCGAGCAGCAGCCCGCCGCCGAGCAGCAGCCGGTCGAGCAGCCGGCGACCGCCGCCGCCGAGTGACCGCACCGCCGCGTCCCCGCCGTCCGTTCGTTCGGACGGCGGGGCCGGCGGTCACTGCCGGGCACATCCGGCCCCGTACCGGGTAACCGGCATCTCAGACCACCCACCGCAGTCTCAACATCGAAGAGAGAGTCATGTCCAACTTCACCGCCGCGGACGTCAAGAAGCTCCGCGACCTCACCGGCGCCGGCATGATGGACTGCAAGAAGGCGCTCACCGAGGCTGAGGGCGACTTCGACAAGGCCGTCGAGATCCTGCGCGTCAAGGGTGCCAAGGACGTCGGCAAGCGGGCCGGCCGGACCGCCGCCAACGGCCTCGTCGCGCACTCCGGCAAGGCGCTGCTGGAACTCAACTGTGAGACCGACTTCGTGGCCAAGAACGATGCGTTCATCGCCCTGGCCCAGCAGTTGGTCGAGCACGGCGAGCGCAGCGGCGTCGGCACCGCCGAGGAGCTGCTCGCCACCGAGCTGGACGGCAAGACCGTCGCCGACCTGATCCAGGAGCAGTCCGCCAAGATCGGCGAGAAGCTGGTGCTCAACCGCTTCGCCAAGCTCGACGGCACCGTCGCGGTCTACCTGCACCGCAAGAGCCAGGACCTGCCGCCGGCCGTCGGCGTACTGGTGGAGTACAGCGGCAAGACCGACGAGGCCGGGGACGCCGACGCCCGGGGTACCGCCATGCAGATCGCCGCGATGCGACCGAAGTACGTCACCCGGGACGAGGTGCCGGCCGAGGTCGTCGAGTCCGAGCGGCGGATCGCCGAGCAGACCGCCCGCGAGGAGAACAAGCCCGAGGCGGCCCTGCCGAAGATCGTCGAGGGCCGGGTGAACGCCTTCTTCAAGGACTACGTCCTGATCGAGCAGGCGTCGGTCTCCGACAACAAGAAGACCGTCAAGCAGGTGCTGGCCGAGGCCGGCATCGAGGTGACCCGCTTCGTCCGGTTCGAGGTCGGCCAGGCCTGAGCCGCCGCGGACCGGGCGCGTGGGGCGTCCGGGCGGGCGCGCAACGTCGACGAGGAGGCCGCCGGTGTACGTGACAGGCACCGCGGCCTCCTCGTCACATAGGGTCGGCAACGGGCAGTTACGCGGTGACGCGGCGCGGTCGACGTGCACGCGGGAGGGACGGGGCGGATGACGCAGGTTGTGAACGACCGGAGCCTGGAGGCGGACGACCCGACGGCGCCGCCGGCCGGCCGCGCCCGCCGGGTGGTGCTGAAGCTCTCCGGTGAGGTCTTCGGCGGCGGGGCGATCGGGGTCGACCCCGACGTCGTGCAGGCCATCGCCCGGCAGATCGCCACCGTGGTACGCCGTGGCGTGCAGGTCTCCGTGGTGGTCGGCGGCGGCAACTTCTTCCGCGGCGCGGAGTTGCAGAAGCGCGGCATGGACCGGGCCCGCGCCGACTACATGGGCATGCTGGGCACCGTGATGAACTGCCTGGCGCTGCAGGACTTCCTGGAGAAGGAGGGCATCGAGACGCGCGTGCAGAGCGCGATCACGATGGCCCAGGTCGCCGAGCCGTACATTCCGCTGCGGGCGATCCGGCACCTGGAGAAGGGGCGCGTGGTGATCTTCGGAGCCGGTGCCGGGATGCCGTATTTCTCCACCGACACGGTGGCCGCCCAGCGGGCGCTGGAGATCCGTGCCGACGTGGTGCTGATGAGCAAGAACGGCGTGGACGGCGTCTACAGTGCCGATCCGCGGATCGACCCGGCCGCCAGCAAGTTCGACTCGATCACCTTCTCCGAGGTGCTGCAACGCAACCTGCGGGTGGCCGATGCCGCGGCGTTCAGCCTCTGCATGGAGAACGGGCTGCCGATGCTGGTCTTCGGCGCCCAGGGTGAGGACACGATCATCCGCGCCGTCGGCGGCGACAAGATCGGTACGCTGATCACCGCCTGAACGGTCCCGCCGGCCACCGCGGCGTTCCCTCGTACCAGAGCAGCAGCTTCAGCCCACGACGAGCAACAGAAGGAGGCGAGGAGACCGGTGATCGACGACACCCTCCTCGAGGCCGAGGAGAAGATGGAGCGTGCGGTCGAGCACGCCAAGGAGGAGTTCGGCGCCATCCGCACCGGTCGCGCCAACGCCGCCATGTTCTCCAAGGTCATCATCGACTACTACGGCACGCCCACCCCGCTGCCCCAGATGGCCTCCATCGGGGTGCCGGAGCCGCGCATGGTCATCATCAAGCCGTACGACAACTCGCAGATCAACGCCATGGAGAAGGCGATCCGCGATTCCGACCTCGGGGTGAACCCGAACAACGAGGGCAACCAGCTCCGCATCCTGCTCCCGCAGATGACCGAGGAACGCCGCCGCGAGATGATCAAGGTGGCTCGGCACAAGGGCGAGGAGGCCAAGGTGGCGGTCCGCAACATCCGCCGCAAGGGCAAGGAAGAGCTGGACCGCATGGTCAAGGACGGTGAGGTCGGCGAGGACGACGGCCGCCGCGCCGAGAAGGAGCTCGACGACCTGACCCAGCGCTACGTCGCCACCATCGACGAGCTGCTCAAGCACAAGGAGTCGGAGCTGCTCGAAGTCTGACCTCGGCTGTCACGGCGCCGGCGTGTCACCGCCGTCCGGCGGTGCAGCGCCGATGCCGTCGTCGTCGAGCGGACGGAACCGGTAGACCGGGCCGGTGGGCCGGGCGGGACGGGCCGGTGGCGGCCTGCCGCGCCGACGTCCGCCGTGCCCGGCCGGTGGGTGCAGTAGGCTCGGCACGACTCCCGGCGACCGCGCGGTGAACGCTGGGGATCGGTCGGCCATCGGGCCGGTCAACCGGAGTAGTCACGCGGGTAGGGGATGGTTGTGGTCTTGCGTCATGTGGTGGAACTCGTACCGTCGTTCGGTGCGTGATGTCCCACCTCAACCCCTACGGCGGCACCGAGCCTCGCGGCTGGGACCGGTCCGATCGTCCCCCGGCGCTGCCCTGGCCGGAACGGGAGGTCGAGCCGTGGTCCCCCCGGCAGTCCAGCCCCGACCTGTCCGCCGGGCCGCAGGCCCCGCCGCGTCCGCCCGTACGTCGCCACGACGCGCCGGACGCCGGGCCGTACGACGCGCCGACCGGCGACCGGTTCGGCCGTGACCGCCCGATCGCCGATCGGGTCCGGCCGCTCCCCGACGACGCCCCGACCTCGCAGTTGGCCCCGGTACGGGACGACGACGCCCCGACCACGCACCTGACGCCGGTGCGGGACGACGACCTGCCGACGTCGCAGTTCGCCCCGGTGGTCGACGACGACGGGTCGCGGTCGCCTCTTCCGTCGACCGACACCGGTCCGGAGGCGGTGCCGCCGGCCGGCCGGCGGGTCCGGGGTCGGCGGCGGGCCAGCGCCAGCCGGCCAGCCACCCACCTGCCAACGACCGGTCGGGCCGGCCGTGACCTACCGGCCGCCATCGGGGTCGGGCTCGGGCTCGGCGCGCTGGTCCTGGTGCCGCTCTTCTTCTTCCTCCCTGGGTTCCTGGCCGTGCTGGCCGGCGCGATCGGCGTGGGCATCTGGGAGATGACCCGCGCGGTCCGGCGCAGTGGTGCCCACCCGCCGCTGGTGCCGCTGCTCGCCGGTGGCGTGCTCACCGTCGGGTTGGCCTGGTTCGCCGGGCCGGACGCGCTCAGCCTGGGTCTGCTGGTCACCGTGCTGGGCACGATGGTCTGGCGGCTGGGTGACGGCCCGGCCGGATTCCAACGCGACATCACCGCCGCCACCCTGATCGCGGTCTACGTGCCGTTCCTGGGTGGCTTCGCGGCGATGCTCGCGGCGGCCCCGGGCGACGGCCACCTGCGGGTGCTGGTCACCGTGGTCGGCGTGGTGCTCTCCGACACCGGCGGGTACGCCGCCGGGGTGTCCTTCGGCAAGCACCCGATGGCCCCCCGGATCAGCCCGAAGAAGTCCTGGGAGGGATTCGCCGGCTCGGTCACCGCCGCAGCCCTCGGCAGCGCCTTGCTGCTCTGGCTGCTCTTCGACGTGGCGCCCTGGTGGGGCGCGTTGTTCGGGGTGGCGATCTCCGGCACGGCGGTGCTGGGTGACCTCGCCGAGTCGATGATCAAGAGGGATCTCGGCGTGAAGGACATGAGCAACCTGCTACCCGGGCACGGCGGCCTGATGGACCGGCTGGACTCGATCCTGTTCGCCGTCCCCACCGCCTATCTGTTGCTGGCGGTCCTCGTACCGGTGGTGGGCTGAGGGATGAATCACGCCGCGCCGCCCGCGTGGTCCGCTCGGTGGGGGTCGATTCGGCACCTCCGGACGGGCGGGTTCGGCGAGTGGCGTGACAGACTGGACCAGCCATGACGAGCCTGCCTGTGATCCCCGTTGACCCTGACGCCCCCGGCCGCCGCCCGGCGATGCCGCCCCGGCACCTCGCCGACCTGGATCTGCCGGGTCGGCAGGCGCTCGTCACCGAGCTGGGCGAGCCGGCCTTCCGGGCCAAGCAGGTCTCCCACCACTACTTCGGCCGGTTGGTCCGTGACCCGGCCGAGATGACCGATCTGCCGGCGGCCACCCGGGAACGACTGGCCGGTGCGCTGCTGCCCCCGCTGCTCACTCCCGTTCGCGAGCTGGCCTGCGACGACGGCGCCACCCGCAAGGCGCTGTGGCGGTTGCACGACGGTTCGCTGGTGGAGAGCGTGCTGATGGGCTACCCGGACCGGGTCACCGTCTGTATCTCCAGCCAGGCGGGTTGCGGCATGGCCTGCCCGTTCTGCGCCACCGGCCAGGCCGGACTGACCCGCAACCTCTCCACCGCCGAGATCGTTGACCAGGCGGTCTACCTCGCCGGGGTCGCCGCCTCGGGGGTGGTGGCCGGGTCGCCACCGCGGTTGTCCCACGTCGTGTTCATGGGCATGGGCGAACCGTTGGCCAACTACTCCCGGGTCGTCGCGGCGATCCGGCGGCTGGTCGCGCCAGCCCCGGAGGGGCTGGGGCTGTCACAGCGTCACATCACCGTCTCCACGGTCGGCCTGGTGCCGGCCATCCGCCGACTGGCCAGCGAAGACCTCTCGGTGACCCTTGCGTTGTCACTGCACGCGCCCGATGATGATCTGCGCGACGAACTCGTGCCGGTCAACCAGCGCTGGAAGGTAGCCGAGGTGCTGGACGCAGCGTGGGACTACGCGGCGACGACGGGGCGCCGCGTGTCGATCGAGTACGCGATGATCAAGGATGTGAACGATCAGCCGTGGCGGGCCGATCTGCTCGGACGCCTGCTGGCCGGCAGGTCGGCGCACGTCAACCTCATCCCGCTCAATCCGACACCGGGCAGCCGCTGGGACGCCAGCACCAAGCCGGTGGAGCGGGAGTTCGTCCGACGATTGCGTGAGTCCGGCGTCTCCACCACGGTGCGTGACACCCGGGGGCGCGAGATCGACGGCGCGTGCGGGCAGTTGGCTGCCGCGGTTGACAGTGACATCGAAGCGCCGCGCGGGCGTGACCGGGCGTAGCGGTACGAGACCAGGAGACATAGTGGCGAGTCAGGGTCAGCGTTTCCGGCGTAAGGCGCTCCGCCGGGGCTACAAGGTCGACGAGGTCGACGCCTTCCTGGACCGGGTGGAGGCGACCCTCGCCGGTCAGCCGGTCGGCGCTCCCGTGGCCTCCCAGGAGGTCCACGACGTGGTCTTCCGGGTCCGCTTCAACGGTTACGACGAGTGGCAGGTCGACCTGCACCTGGACCGGGTCGAGCGACAGTTGGCCGAACTGGAGGAGCGCGCCGCTCCGAGCAGCCGGGGTGCCGACCCGCGCGGCGCGGACCGACTCGCCCCGCCGATGCGTGACGACCACCGGGGCCTGTCGGCGGCACCGCAGCCGATGCCGCCCCGCGCCATGCCGGCCCAGCCCGGTCCGCCGGACCGTTACGGCAACCGCTACGACGAGCCGACCGGTGCCTTCGCCGGCGGGTACGACGCGCCGCGCGGCGGGTACGACGCACCACGCGGGCAGTTGGGACCAGGCCCCGGCGGGCAGTTGGGGCCGGGGCCTGGCGGGCCGATGGGCCCTGGTCCGGGTGGGCCGATGGGGCACGGTGGCCCGCCGCCGCGCTCCCTGCCGGCCGGCCCGGGTGGCTACGGCCCCCCCGACGACCAGCGTTTCGACGGGTTCGAGGCGGGCCGACACGGTCGTGCCGACATGACTGCCGAGATCCGGATGCCCGAGCGGGACCGGATGCTGGAGCGCGACCGGATGCCCGAGCGGGATCGCATGCCTGAGCGGGATCGCATGCCTGAGCGGGACATGCGTGGCCGTGGCCCGGCGGGGCCGTCGCCGATGCCGCAGCAGCCGATAGGTGGCCCGCCGATGGGTGGCCCGCCGCCGCTGGCCGGTCCGCCGATGGTGGGCCCGCCGCTGGCCGGCCCGCCCGGCAGCGACCTCCACCGGGTCGACCAGATCCGCCGCAGCTTCCAGGTGCGCCGCTTCGGCAGCGGGTACGACCCGGACCAGGTGGACCGGTTCTTCGAGAGCCTGCTCGGTGGGATGCAGGGCCGCAACCAGATGCCGGTGAATCCGAAGGACCTGGACACGCTGCGCTTCGGGCTGGTGCCCGGCGGCTACTTCGAGGCCGAGGTCGACGCCGCCCTCAAGGACGTACAGGACATCCTCTTCGGCCGCTGACCCCGCTGGCCCAGTGGCTGCTGGCTGCTACCCCGGCTGCCGCTGGCCCAGTGGCGGCTGGCTGCTACCCCGGTTGCCGCTGGCCCCGCTGGCCGGTGGCCGCCACCCCGGTGCCGGGTGCCGCCGGCCCGCCCGGTGGCCCGGGTCGGGTTAGCTGTGCGGTGTCCCCGCCGAGGGCCGAGCTGACGAAGGCCCGCCCCGAACCGGGGCGGGCCTTCGCACGTCTGTGGGGCGGTGCGTCAGGAGCGCAGCCCGCTGCGGCGCAGCACGGCGTCGCCGACGACGATCGCCAGCAACAGCACGGCCAGGCCGACCAGCCAGATGTCCTCGACCTTGCCCTCGTGGTTGCCGCACAGCATCGCCAGCAGCGCCAACGCGGAGAGCACCGCGCCGATCCGCCCGGCCTTGCGGTGCCCGGGCCTGTGCTGATCTGGCGCGGTTACCGGCTCGCTTCCTGCCACTGTCGGTCCTTCCCTCGCGATCGGATCTCCGGTTAGTCTGGCACGCCCTGCCCCGGGCCCGGTGCGGGGTCCGCCCTGCTGGGGCGGACGACCGGGGTGCCATGGCCGGGGTGCCATGGCCGGGGTGCCATGGTCGGGGTGCGTGCCCGGGGGAGCCGTGACCGGGGGAGCCGTGGCCGAGGGCACCGTGACCGGGGGCACCGGTGGGGGAATCCGCCGAGGAGCCGAGGAAGGCCGGCGGGCAGACGATCGGAGCACCTGGGCCGAAGGGCCCCTCCTCGGTGGGGCGGATCGGCTCTACCGGCGTCGCGGACCGCCGACCACACTGCCTCCGGTAGCGTTCTGACGTACACCTTGATTGTCTGTTTGAGGGGGACTGCGGTGCGAGTGACCGGTACGGGACATGCCAGCATGCGGATCGACACGGCTGCGGGCAGCATCCTGTGCGACCCGTGGGTCAATCCGGCCTACTTCGCCTCCTGGTTTCCGTTCCCGGACAATTCCCTGCTCGACTGGGAGGCCCTGGGCCAGGTCGACTACCTGTATGTGTCGCACCTGCACCGGGACCACTTCGACGCCAAGCACCTGCGGGACTTCGTCTCGAAGGACGCCACCGTCCTGCTGCCCGAGTTCCCCACCTCCGAGATGGAGGACGAACTGCGGGCGCTGGGCTTCACCAAGTTCCTCCGGGCGCCCAACGAGCAGGTGGTGGAGCTGGACGGCGGCCTGAAGATCATGATTCAGGCGTTGACCAGCCCGACCGACGGCCCGATCGGCGACTCGTCCCTCTGGGTGGAGTACGACGGGGTCCGGCTGCTCAACCAGAACGACGCCCGCCCCACCGACCTGACCGTCTTCGCGGAGTTGGGCCACGTGCACGCGCATCTGCTCCAGTTCTCCGGCGCGATCTGGTACCCGATGGTCTACGAGCTGCCGCAGGCGGCGAAGACCGCGTTCGGCAAGCAGAAGCGGGAGCGGCAGTTCGACCGGACCTGGCGCTACATCGACGACCTGAAGGCCGATCACGTCTTCCCGATCGCCGGCCCGCCGTGCTTCCTCGACGACGCGCTGTGGCAGTTCAACGACATCCACGGCGACGAGGGCAACATCTTCCCCGACCAGTCGGTGTTCCTGTCCGAGTACGCGAAGGTCGGCGGCACCAACGGCATCGTGCTGCTGCCGGGCAGCGTCGCCGAGGTGACCACCTCCGGCGCGACCACCACCCACCCGGTGCCGGTCGAGGAGTTCTTCGCGAACAAGGTGGCGCACCTGGAGGAGATGCGGGAGCGCAAGCGCGGCGTCATCGAGGCGGAGAAGGCGTCCTGGCGGCACCCCGAGGTGGACGTGCTCGGCGAGATGAAGCGTCGGATCGAGCCGCTGCTGGACGAGTCGATCTACCTGGCCAAGGGGGTCGGCGGCCCGGTCCGCTTCGACCTGGTCGGCTACGACGGCGAGAGCGTCGAGTCGATCGTGGTGGACTTCCCGGGCAAGGAGATCCGGCCGTACGCCGACGAGAAGGTCCGCTACCGGTTCCGGACCGAGCGGGTGCTGATCGAGCACCTGCTGCACATCGGCGAGGTCGACTGGGTCAACTCGCTCTTCCTGTCCTGCCGCTTCTCCGCGGCCCGGATCGGCCAGTACAACGAGTTCGTGTACGCCTTCTTCAAGTGCCTGTCCACCGAGCGCCTCCAGTACGCCGAGGGCTGGTACGACGAGCACGAGCGCAGCACCGACGCGGAGGACATCACCCTGGGCGACTGGGTGGTGCAGCGTCGTTGCCCGCACCTCAAGGCCGACCTGACCCGGTTCGGCATCGTCGACGGCGACCAGCTCACCTGCCAACTGCACGGCTGGAAGTTCGACCTCCCCTCCGGCCGCTGCCTCACCAGCGTCGGCCACAAGATCCGCGCCACCCGCCCCACCCCCTGACCCACCCCCACCCCCACCCCCCGCTCCCCGAGAACCACCCCCCACCCCGGCGATCATGGAGTTCTGGTGGGCCGCAAAGGCCACAAACCAGTTCAGTCCAGGCACCACAACTCCATGATCGACGTGGAGGTGGGGACGGGAGGGGAGGGGTGGGAGGGGATGGTGGAGGGTGGAGAAGTAGAGGAAGGGGTGGGGGAGGGGTATGAGTTTGGGTGGTGGCGGGAGAAGGAGCGGGACGCTTCGCGGGTGGAGGCGTTCAGTGATGCGGTGATCGCGATCGTGCTGACGCTGATGGCGGTGGAGCTGCTCCAACTCAGTCCGCAACGGCCCGAGGGGCAGGAGTTGCCCGACGCGCTGTTCCACGAGTGGCCCGCCTACCTGGCGTACGTGATCACCTTTGTGATCGTCGGGCAGGTCTGGCTGACCCACCACAACATGTGGCGGTACGTCGTCCGGGTCGACCAGCTGCTGCTCGTACTCAATCTGTTGCTGTTGTTGTTCGTGGCGGCCATTCCGTTCGCCGCCAGCCTGCTCGCCGACAACCTGCGTGGCACCGTCGCCGACCAGCGGCTGACCGCCGCGCTCTACGTCGGCACGGTGCTCGGCGAGGCGCTCTTCTTCAACCTGAGCTGGTGGTGGGCCCGCCGTCGACGCCTGCTCGACCCCGGCCTGGACCCCCGGCTGGCCCGTGCGGTGGCCCGCCGCTTCCTGCTCGGCCCGGTGCTGTACCTGGTCGCGTTCGGCATCTCCTTCGTCGACCCGGTGCTCAGCCTCGGGGCGTACTTCCTGCTGACCGGGCTCTACCTGATCCGTGGGCCGGGGGACCTGCCCTCCTCCCGCCCCTCCCGGGCCTGACCGCCCGAGTAGGGACAGCCGGCCCCCGGGCACGTCGTGGGCGGGTCGGGCCTTCCTCCGTCAGCGGTCGAGGTCGGCGAGGATACGGCGGGCGGCGTTGTGGCCGGCCGCACCGATCACACTGCCGGCCGGGTGACAGCCGGCGCTGCCCGCGTACACGCCGTCGATGCCGGTGGCGTACGGCATCCGGTCGGTGAACGAGACGGTGTTGTCGACGTGGTGGATGTGCCCGCCGGTGATGCCGAAGTGCGCCTCGATGCCGGGCGGCGGCAGCGGCACCGCGTCGGCGATCAGGTCACCGGTGCCCGGTGCGTACCGTTCGCAGATCTCCACCAGGCGGGCGACGTAGCCGGGCAGCGCCGTGTCCCAGTCGGTGCCGGCCAGCTCGTAGGGGACCGACTGGACGAACAACGCCGACGAGTGGTGCCCCGCCGGGTCGGACAGCGACGGGTCGACGGTGGTGTGCAGGTACCACTCGATGGTCGGCTCGGCGGGCAGCCGCCCGGCCCGCACGTCCGCCCACATCGCCCGCAGCGCCGCCATCGGTGACTCGCCACCCGTCCCGACCAGCGACGCCGAGCCGGGGAGCAGGTGGATGGTGGAGCCGAACGGGCTGGGCGCGTCGGCCGGCAGGCAGGAGAACCGGGGCAGCCCGGTCAGCGCCAGGTTCAGCTTGAGGGTGGTGCCGGGCCGCCGGACCGCCGCCATCCGCGCGCCCAGCGCCGCCGGCAGCGCGCCGTCGGGCAACAGCTCCATCAGCCGGTACGGGTCACACGCCCCGAGCACCACCTCGGCGGCGACCTCCCGGCCGTCGGCGAGCCGGACGCCGGAGGCCGCGCCCCCGGCCAGGGTGACGGCGTCGACCGGGGCGTCGGTCAGGATGGTCGCCCCGGCGGCACGGGCGGTCTCGGCGAAGGTGCGGGACACGGTGCCCATGCCGCCCTCGGCGATCATCCAGGTGCCGTCGGAACCGGGCAGCCGGCACATGTTGTGCACCAGGAAGTTGTGGCCGGTGCCCGGGTCGTCCGGGCCGGCGTTGAGGCCGGACAGTCCGTCGGTGACCGCGTACATGCTGACCAGCAGCTCGGAACGGAAGTCGAAGCGGGCCAGGTAGTCGGCGACGGAGCCGCGTACGAGGTCGACGAAGACCTGCTGCAGCTGCGGGCGGACGTACCGGTCGGCGGTCTGCTCCACCGACAGCGGCTCGGTCAGCCAGGCCGGGGCCAGATCCGCGCGGAGCTGGGCCAGCTCGGCCTGGAGCGCGTCGTCGGCGGCCACGTCGGCGGGGGAGAAGAACTCGGTGAGCTGCCGCCGGGTGGCAGCGGTGTCGCTGCCGAACAGCAGGTACGGCGCACCCGGCCCGCCCGGGGTGGGCAGGAAGTAGTGCGGATCCCGGCGCAGCACCGGAATGCGTACGTCGAGGGTGGCGAGCAGTTCCGGTGGCATCAGCCCCAGCAGGTACGACCCGGTGGAGTGGCGCAGCTCCGGCACCTTCGGGAACGGGTTCTCGGTGCGGGTGGCCCCGCCGATCACCTCCGCTGCCTCCAGCACCAGCACGTCCAGCCCGGCGCGGGCCAGCAGGACGGCGGAGACCAGCCCGTTGTGCCCCGAACCGATGATCACGACGTCGGCGCGGGACGGCAGCTCACTCACATCGCTCATGCCTGGGCAGCCTAGTGCGGCGGGCCGCGTCCGTCTGCCGCTCGACCGGCCACCGGTGCAGGCGGGGCCCGGCGTCGGGCGGATCGGGGACGGCCGGGTCGCCCCGTCGAACGTGAACGGTTGTTGCGATAGTGGACATCGATCGCTGCGGGGTCGACGCCGGCCCCCGTCGGCGGGCGGCCCGGGTGCGGGCGACGGCGGGTCGGGTCGACGAGGGGAGAGACGATGTTCGCCTGGTGGGGGCGGGCGGTGGTGCGGGCCCGGTGGGCGGTGCTGGCCGTCGCCGGGGTGGTGATGGTGCTCGGGGCCACCTGGGGCGCCGGGGTGTTCGGGGAGCTGACCGGGGGCGGGTTCGACGACCCGGCGAGCGAGTCCAGCCGGACGGCGCAGCGGGTGACCGCGGAACTCGGCCGGCAGGGCGGCGACGTGATCGTGCTCTGGTCCAGCGCCACCGCCTCCGTCGACGAGCCGGCCTTCCGGAACCCGGCCACCGCCACGGTGGCCGGGCTGCGTCAGCGCCCCGAGGTCGCCGAGGTGACCACCTGGTACGACGCTCCCGCTCCCGCGCTGGTCGCCAACGACCGTCGGGCCACCTACGCGCTGGTCAAGCTCACCGGTGCGGACGAGGACGCCCGCTCGGCGCAGTTCGCGGCGCTGCGCCCCGCACTGGACGCGCCGGGCCTGCGTACCGAGGTCGGCGGGCTGGTGGCGTTCCAGGCGGCGGCCACCACCCAGAGCACCGAGGACGTCACCCGGGCCGAGCTGCTGTCCATGCCGGTGCTGCTGGTGCTGCTCGTGCTGATCTTCGGCGGGCTGGTCGCCGCCGGCACCCCGCTGCTCGTCGGCGGGCTGGCCATCCTCGGCGCGTTCGTGGCGGTACGCCTGGTCAACCTGTTCACCGACGTGTCGATCTTCGCGATCAACGTGATCACCCTGATCGGGCTCGGGATGGCGGTGGACTACGCGCTGTTCATGGTCAGCCGGTTCCGGGAGGAGCTGGCTGCCGGGCGTACCACCGCCGAGGCGATCCGGCGCACCATGCTCACCGCCGGCCGGACCGTGTTCGTCTCCGGGCTCACCGTAGCGCTCGCCATGGCCAGCCTGTTGATCTTCCCGCAGGCGTTCCTGCGCTCGATGGGCTTCGGCGGGATGGCCGCCGTGCTGATCGCCATGCTGGCGGCGCTCACCGTGCTGCCGGCCCTGCTGGTGGTGCTCGGCCACCGGGTGGACGCGATGCGCGTACCGCTGCCGTGGCGGCGTGCGACGCGGGGTGGGCGGCCGGCGGCGGGCGCCGGCGGTGGGGCCTGGGCCCGGATCGCGCGCAGCGTGATGCGCCGGCCGACCGTCTACCTGGTGGGGGTCGCGGTGCTGCTCGCCGTGTTGGCCACCCCGTTCGCGCGGATCACCTTCGGCGGGGTCGACGAGCGGGTGCTGCCGGCGGACGCCGGGCCCCGGGTGGTGTCCGAGCGGATCTCCGCCGAGTTCCCCGGCGGCACGATCGCCCCGATCGAGGTGCTGGTCTCCGGCGCACCGGCCGACGCGGTGCGCCCGTTCGCCGACCGGATCGCCGCGGTGCCCGGGGTGACCGGGGTCCAGGTCACGGCGACCAGGGGGGAGTCCACCCTGCTCTCGGTCAGCTACCCGGGTGAGCCGACCGGTGACGCCGCCCGGGACGCGGTGCGGGCGCTGCGCGACCTGCCCGCCCCGGCCGGGGCGGAGGTGCTGGTCGGCGGGCGTCCCGCCGCCGACGTGGACCTGCTGGACAGCCTCGGGGACCGGCTGCCCTGGATGGCGCTGCTGATGGCCGGGGCGACCCTGCTGCTGCTCTTCCTCGCCTTCGGCTCGGTGGTGCTGCCGGTCAAGGCGGTGCTGATGAACCTGCTGTCGATCGGCGCGTCGTTCGGCGTGGTGGTCTGGATCTTCCAGGACGGTCACCTGGCCGGAGCGCTCCGCTTCACCTCCACCGGGTTCATCGAGCCGAGCAACCTGATCCTCATGCTCGCGGTGCTGTTCGGGCTGGCCACCGACTACGAGGTGTTCCTGCTCTCCCGGGTCCGTGAGGAGTGGGACCGCACCGGCGACAACACCGCCTCGGTCGCCGCCGGCCTGCAACGCACCGGCCGGATCATCACCGCCGCCGCGCTGCTGTTGATCATCGTGGTGGCCGGCTTCACCACCGGCGGGATCGCCTACATCAAGCTGATCGGCGTCGGCATGATCGTGGCGATCGTGGTGGACGCGACCCTGGTCCGGGCCCTGCTCGTCCCCGCCACCATGCGCCTGCTGGGCCGTTGGAACTGGTGGGCCCCGGCACCCCTGGCCCGGCTCTGGGCCCGCTACGGCCTGCGCGAGACCGACGACCCGGCGGAATCGCTGTCGGCCCTGGACCCGGCGGCGTCCCCGGACGCGGCGGCTCCGGGTACCCCGAGATCCTCGGATGCGGCGGCTCCGGATGCGGCGGCGGCGCGGCGGGACCGCCACCGGGACAGGGCGAGGGTGGCCGAGTAGCCGGCCAGCACGATCACGTGGAACAGGTAGAGCCAGAGCAGCACCGCGACACCGGCCCCGACCGGGTCGAAGCCGCCGAACGGGACACCGAGGTCCAGCGGGAGCGAACAGAACAGCACGAAGCCGTGCAGGAAGCCGGAGAGGTTGGCGGCGGTGAACGAACCGACCGCCAGCGTCGACAGCCAGTCCGGGGAGGCCGGCCCGACCACCCGGAACACCCACATCAGCACCGGGGTGAGCACCAACCACACCCCGAGGAACGACAGCACGATGCCGACCGCGGCGACCCAGCCACCCTGTTGGATCAGCCGGGTGGTGGTGGGCAGCGCGATGAGGATCGACAGCAGCAGGGCGGGGGCGGGGGCGAGCAGCGGCAGCAGCAGTAGCCGCCCCCGCCAGCCGACGAACGACTCGCCGGTGTGCGACGCGGCCACCGAGACGAACGCCCGGCGCAGCCCCTCGCCGTAGAGCGAGGCGGGCAGCAGGGAGGCCAGCGCCAGCAGCGGGGTCAACCGCACCCCGGCCGTGACCAGCGCGTCCACCGCGTCCGGGGCGCCGATCGCGTCCGGCAGCGTCTCCACGGCGTACGAGGTGAGCCGGCGTACCCGGTCCGCGCCGGCCAGCAGCGAGGTCAGCCAGATCGCCAGCAGCGCCACCGGTACCACGGCGATCGCCCCGTAGAAGGTGATCGCGGCGGCGTGCAGGGACAGGTCCCGCCCCCGCACCGGCCGGAACGCGGCGCTGGCGATCCGCTTCGTACGCTGCCATGGGTCACCCATCGTGATGTTCTTCCCCCTGTCGCCCCCGGGTACGCCTCACCTTGCCCGCGCTGCGACGGTATTCACCACGGAACGGCTGATCCTGCGTGACCGGACCGGCTCGCGGTCCGACCTTGCCGTGATCTTCGGACCGCTACCTGCTGCCCGAGGGTGCGGCCCGCCCGGCCGAGGTCCGTCACGGGCAGGCCGCCGGGCATGACGACGGGCCGGGCGGTCGACCGCCCGGCCCGTCGAGGCCCACTCACCTGTCGCCGGTCAGCCGAAGGACCGCACAAGTCGCCAGTCCTGCTCGATGACGATCTTCACCGCCCCGCCGGTGTTGGTGCTGGACGGGTGATAGATCCGCAGCTTCCCGTCGGAGGAGAACCGGGCCCAGAAGTCGGGCACCCGGTCCCCGTTCACGTCGGGAATGCCGACGATCGCGTCGATGGCCGCCTCCGTCCAACCCGTCCCGTACGAGACGTCCCCGGCACGGGAGTTGGCAGCGGTCTTGAGTGAGTCCAGGTTGACACTGTCGGTCACCGTGCCGGGCTTGCCGTGCCGGACGTACATGTTGCCGTTGTCCAGGTTCCGCCAGAGCAGGTCCGGGGTGCCGTCCAGGTCGATGTCGGCCATGTTGACGACCTCCCGGCGGGCCCAGGCGGTGCCCTCCATCAGGGTGGCCGACTGGAAGCTCCCGCCGGTGTAGCCGCTCAGCACCCAGAACTGCGTCCCGGAGCGGACGACCAACTCCGGCAGCTTGTCGCCGTCGAGGTCGCCGACCGCCTTGATCTGCGTCCAGGTGGCCGGTGCCGGGAGGGTGGGCGTGTCGGTCGGCAGGAGGACCCGCAGCCGGCGGTCCACCGGGAAGCTGCCGTACCCGTCGCCGGGATAGAGCCAGAAGCCGCCGTCGGGGGTACGGGCGAACAGGTCGGTGGTGCCGTCGCCCGGGTAGGTGTCGCCGTACTTGGTGATCAGCGCGGCCGGGCCGAGGCGGACGGTCCAGTGCCCCGGCGGGTTGCGGGTGCCGTCGGCGGCGTACGAGCTGGTGAGGGATTCGTGCAGCTCGCCGCCCTCGTCACCCGGGTAGGTGTGCAGCTCGCCGCCGAAGGTGATCGCGAGCAGGTCGGGGATGCCGTCGCCGCCGGTGTCGCCGGGGCCGTCGGCCTGGTCGGACGGCGGTAGGTAGAAGGTGTAGTCGGTGGGTTCGCTGCGGTTGCCGGCCGCGTCGTAGGCGTACACCTGGAGGGCGTTCGGGCCGGCGTGCCGGGGTTTGAGGTCGGGCACCTCGGCGACGCCGTTGGTGGCGGTCACCGAGAGGCTGCCGACGCCGCCGAAGGAGTAGGTGAACCGGGCCGCGCCTTCAGCGCTGAACATGATCGCGCCGGTCTGACCGAACTTCACCGTGGCCCAGGTCGCCCCGTCGTCGGTGGCCTCCTTGAAGACCTCGCTGCTGACGTCGGGTGCCGGCGGCGCGGAGGCGTCGATGGTGAGCCGGCAGGGCTCGGCCCCCGTCGGAAAGTACGCCGACGTCGCGCCTGAGGTGTCCTCGGCCCGGACGTTCCACGAGTAGACGGCCTTGTCCTCCAGCGTGCTGGCGGGGACGGTCAGCGTGGCCTTGCCGGCGCTGTTGGGGGTGACCAGGGTGCCGGCAGGCACGGTCGCGCCGGTCTTCCAGAACCGGAAGCGCAGCGATTTGAGGTTGCCGTCGGGGTCGGCGGCGGTCGCCGACAACACCAGGTTGCTCCGCGCGACGGTGACGCCGCCGCCCGGACCGGGCACACAGGTGCCGCCAGGGGACGAGGTGACGTTCGTCGGCGTGCCGGGCGGCCGGTTGTAGACGACGGTCAGCTCTGCCGACGTGGCCTTGAACTTGCGCCAGGTCAGCGTGTCGGACTCGCTGGTTGCCTGCATGCCGAAGGTGAGGTTCGCCAGGCCGTTGTCGGCGCCCTGCTGGGCCGCGTTCCGTACGTCGAAGCCGACGTAGTCGTCGGCGCAACTGCTGCCGTAGCCGTAGGCGAAGGACTTCTTCTGCTGCAACGTCTGCCAGCTCGGCTGGGAGTTCCAGGTGGTGCCGGAGGAGATCGCGCCGGTGAGCCAGAGCTGCATCTCCCGGTGGGTGCAGGACCATGAGTGGTTGTTCAGCACCTTGAAGCTGGCGGAGGTGATCGCCGCGCCCTTCATGTCGGTGCGGTACTGCATCCGCCAGAACGAGCGGGCCCGCAGCGGCGTCTGCTGCTCGTATCCGACGCGGGCGTCGGAGGTGCCGGAGTTGAAGTTGGTGCCGTTCCAGGTGTTGGTCTTGGGGTGTTGCGAGTAGACGGTCGCCCAGGCCAGCGTGCCGCTGATCAGGGTCGGGTCGAGGAAGACGGGAAAGGCGACCGTCGGATCGGTGAGCAGGCCGGTGCCGGCGGCGTCGAGGTGCAGCCGGGTCTCGCCGGTGCCGTCACCGTCGAGGCGGGTGCGGATCGGGGCCTGCCGGGCACCCGGTTCACTGCCGCTGAGGCCGGACAGCCGTAGTACGTCGGCCGGAGTGTCCACTGCGGTACGTGGTGCCGCGTGTGGGTCCTCGGCGTCCTGACCGGCGGAGTCCCAGGCGAAGGGGGAGGGGACCGAGGCGATCTCCCGACCGTCGGCCGGGTCGAGGGCTCGGACACCGCCGGTCTCCGGATCGTGCCGGAAGACCGCCGTGGCGGAGCGGAGTCCGTAGCTGAGCGCACCGACGGCCTGGATCGTCTCGGCGGCGTTGTTCTTGACGATCAGCAGCTGACCGAAGCCGCCTGCCTCGCGGGCGACGACGAGTAGGTCGACCCCGGGCAGCACCTCCGAGTAGAGGGCGCGCGGGCCGTCGAGCACCGGTTCCGGCAACGGGCCCGGCCAGGTGTAGGTGATGGTGTGCCCGTCGGTCTCCAACTCGGCCAGCACACTGGTGCCGCTGCCACCTTCGCTGCGGCTGCTTCCCCCGCTGCCACCGGTTTCGGTGCCGCCGCCGGAGAAGCGGACCGGGGCGGGGACGTTGACCGGACGGACGTCGAGGCGACCGGTGGCCTTTCCGGCGCGGGTCAGCGTCGTGTCGATCTTCGTCCACCGGCCGTCGGCGGCCCTGGCCCGCTGCGGGGTGGCGTGGACGGTGGTGCGTAGCTGCCCATCAGGGAGCGCCCAGGTCAATGACGTGGCAGTGGTGGCGGTGTCGACCAGTACCTCGGCGCCGGTGCGGGCGGCGTGAGCCACGGCGGTCGGCTCGTCCCGCGGAACAGGGGCGGGCGCGGGTGCGGCGGCGGCCATCCGGGGCAGGTCGGGGCCGGGTCGCAACGGTAGTGGGGCGACGACGAGTGCGGCCAGCAGCACACCCAGGGTGAGGGTCAGCCTGGTGCGTGTACGCACTAAGGGCTTGAGCAGGCGAGGCGCGGTCACGGCGGGTCTACTCCCGTGGGGCCGGGCGGACAGGGAAACGGAACGCCCGGCCGGCGGGCCCGGCGGGTCAGGGGCAGAACGAGGGCCCACGATCGCACGGCACCAGGGCACCTCGTCTATCCCGAGACCGTTATTGATTTGTGATCTGCCAGGAAAAGTTACTGAGAGACATGCCCCGAATTTGAACCGATGCGGCTTTTGCTGCCGCAGGGTGACAATGTTTGCGATCTTGTACGCCCTTCTGGGCTGCATACGTCGTTTGCGGTGTCTGTTACCGATCATCCAGTGGTCTAGATCACTCGACCCTCCGGGCGGTAACCGATAACGGGGTTGAGCGTGAGGCTCTCCTGACGCAGAGTGCTCAAGCACATGTCGCAGCCGCCGGCATGTGCCATCGCGGTTGTCCGCATCTCTTCTTTCCTCTTCGCGCCTGGGTGGGAGTCGACGCGCATGCGTGGTACCGGTTTGCTGTTCCGACGGTCGCCCGGCCGACAGACCCGGGCGGCCGGACGCCGCCGGTGGGGGCGTGCCGCCCGCACCGCGTTCGTCCTTGCGCTCTCCACCACGCTGGCGGCGACGAGCCTGCCCGCCGCCGCGCTGGCGGTGCCCGGTCCGGGGATGAGCCGCGAGAAGAACCGGCTCGACCTGCCGGACCTGCCGGAGACCGCGCGGGTCGAGCAGGACAACGTCGCCCAGACCGAGATGACCACCGAGAAGGTCGGCGACGTGACGGAGTATGCCCCGTCGGCCGTCGAGCCCTGGGTGCAGGACACCGGCACAGTGGACCTGACCGGCGTCGCGCCCGGCGCCACCCGGCCGGTCGACGACCTGCCGGTCGCGCTGGGTGTGCCGAAGGGCGGTGACCCGGCCGCGCTGGCCGGCACCTGGACGGTCGACCTCGCCGCGCCCGAGACGTCGCAGGTCGCCGGGGTGTCGGGCCTGATCATGAAGATCACCCCGCCGGTCGCCACCGATCCGGCCGCCGAGGTGACCCTCAGCGTCGACTACACCTCCTTCGCCGACCTGTACGGTCCGCAGGCCGCCGACCGGTTCGGCGTCATGCTGCTGCCCGACTGCGTCTACGACGCCCCCGACAGCGGCGACTGCGCCGATGGCGGCGACGGCACCGAGCCGGTCGACCCCGCACCGGCGCAGGCGGTGCCCAGCGAGGTGACCCTGGTGCCCGCCGGGTCGGCGCCCGCCCGCGTCGCGCAGGCCGAGAAGGCACCGGTCCGCCGGATCGTCATCGGCACCGTGCCGGTCGGCCCGTTGCGCGACCCACAGTCCACGCGCACCGCCGGTGTCGCCGCTGCCACCGGCAGCCCGAAGGTCGTCGGCGTGCTGGACACCGGCGCATCGGCGGGCGGTGACTTCACCGCCAGCCCGTTGCTCTCCTCGGGCTCCTGGGCGGCGGGCTCCTCCTCCGGGGCCTTCACCTACTCGTACCAGGTGCAGATACCCGAGACTGCCGGTGGCCTGATGCCCAAGGTGGCGCTGGGGTACTCGTCGCAGTCGGTGGACGGCCGCACCTCCGCCACCAACAACCAGGCGTCCTGGATCGGCGATGGCTGGGACTACAGCGCCGGTTCCATCACCCGCAGCTACGCCAACTGCCGGCAGGACGCCAGCACGGGCGCGAACAACACCACGCACCGCACCGCCGACCTCTGCTGGGGTTCGGACAACGCCACCCTCTCCCTCGGTGGCATGACCACTGAGTTGGTCTACGCCAACGGCACCTGGACCACCGCCAACGGCGACGGCTCCCGGATCGAGCTGAAGGAGGACGCCAGCAACGGCGACGCCGACGGCGAGCACTGGATCGTCACCACCCGGGACGGCACGAAGTACCACTTCGGCCTCAACCGGCTGCCCGGCTGGAACACCGGCGACCCGGTCACCAACTCGGTCCTCACCGTGCCGGTGTACGGCAACCATCCCGGAGAACCCTGCTACAAGGTGGGCAACTGGGCCGGCTCCGTCTGCACCCGGGCCTGGCGGTGGAACCTCGACTACGTCGAGGACGTGCACAGCAACGCGATGAGCCTGTGGTGGGCCCGCGAGTCGAACTACTACGCCAGGAACTTCAACTTCAAGGCCCCGGTGAAGTACGACCGGGCCGGCTACCTCACCCGCATCGACTACGGGCAGCGCCGTGGCAACGTGTACTCGGCGGCCCCGCTGGCCCGGGTCACCTTCGACGTCGCCGAGCGCTGCTTCACCGAGGGCACGACCACCTGCACCGAGGCCAACTTCACCAGCAAGGACCCGGCGAAGTACCGGATCTGGTACGACACCCCGGCCGACCTGCGCTGTGCCGACAAGCAGAAGTGCTGGAACGCCGGGCCGTCCTTCTTCTCCCGCAAGCGGCTCACGAAGATCACCACCTGGGCCCAGCGCCAGCAGGGCAGCACGAACCTCCAGGCGGTGGACGACTACCAGCTCAAGCAGTCCTTCCCGACCCTGCGGACCGGCCCCAACACCGCGCTCTGGCTGGAGTCGGTCACCCGGTCCGGCTACGGCGTGACCGGCGACCGGATCACCCTCAACCCGGTGCGGTTCGCGGCCAACGTCGACGACATGCCGAACCGGGTCAGGAACGACAACCGCCCCGGCTTCTCCCGGTTGCGGATCGGGCGGGTCGTCAACGAGTACGGTGGCGAGACCGTCGTCACCTACAAGCAGCCGACAGGGGCCTGCGCCACCGGTGCGGGCCTGCCGAACGACCCGAAGGACCCGGCGGTCACCGCGGCGCTGAAGGCGAACACCCGGCTCTGTTACCCGGCCTTCTGGCACCCGGACCCGGCCGAGGAGTCCATCGACTGGTTCCACAAGTACGTGGTCGAGTCGGTCGAGGAGGTTCCCGCGGTCGACGGGCCCTTCAACGTCCGCACCGTGTACGAGTACGGCACCCCCGGCTGGAAGCTCGCCGAGCAGGAGTTCACCAAGAAGTCCACCCGCACCTAGTCCCAGTTCGCCGGCTTCGACCAGGTGACCGTCCTCACCGGAGAGAACGAGGCCGCGACCGGCAGCCGGCAGACGATGTCCGTCGCCCGCTACTTCCGGGGCCTGGGCGACACCGTGTCGGTGAAGGACATCGCCGGCGACGAGATCGCGAAGGACGAGGAGCCCTTCGCCGGCCGGGTCGCCGAGGAGTTGACGTACGTCGAGGCCGAGCCCGACGCCGACGCGGCCTACCTCAGGGCGAACTGGCTCACCCGCAGCATCACGTATCCGGAGGCGACGCTGCTCGCCACCCGGGAGCGCGGGTCCGGCCTCAGCCCGTTGCGCGCCTGGCGGGTCACCGAGCCGCGCCAGGTCGCGTACAGCCGCTCCTCCGGCGGCGACCGTGCGGTCGAGACGAAGACCAGGTACGAGGAGACGTACGGGCTGCCCGACCGCATCGAGTCCCTCGGCGAGGTCGGCAAGGGCGGCGACGAGTCCTGCACCACGATCGAGTACCTGCACCGCACCGACAAGAACCTGATCGGCCTGACCAAGCAGGTCCTGACCAGCCCGACAACCTGCGGAGCAGCCGCCTTCGGCGATCTGACGACGCTCAGCTCCGCCAGCCGGGTCGCCTACGACGACGAGGCGTACGGTGTCGCCCTCGCCGCCGACGCGAGGGGCCGGGTCCGCGAGACGTGGTCGCTGAAGGCGGACGGCACGGGCTTCCAGTCCGACGGCACCACCACCATCGACGGCATCGGCCGGGTCACCTTCCGCACCGACCCCGACGGCAAGCAGTCGCAGATCGAGTACCTGCCCTCCACCGGTCAGGCGTACTCGGTCAAGGAACGCAACTCGCTGGGACACGATCAGGTCCGCGAAGTCGATCCCGGTCGGGCCGTCGCGCTCAAGACCACCGATGCCAACGGACGGGTCAGCAACGCAAGGTACGACGCACTGGGCCGGCTGGTCGAAGCCTGGGGGCCGGGCCGCACCCCGTCGGTCACCGCCGTCCCGGATTTCCGGGCCGAGTACGCCACCCCCGAGGGCAAGCCGCCGTACGTGACGACCTTCAGCCGGGGCCACGAGGACCGGGTGCAGACCTCCGTCACCATCTACGACGGCCTGGGCCGGGAGCGGCAGAGCCAGGAGCAGGCCACCGGTGGCGGACGGCTGATCACCGACCGGTACTACAACAAGGCCGGCGAGGTCTTCGAGACGTACAACGCCTACTACGCCGAGGGCGGGCCGCGCGGCGAACTCTTCGTGCCGCTGGCGCGCACCGCCGTACCCAACATCACCCGCTACAGCTACGACGGCCTCGGCCGGGTGACCCGGGAACTGCCCATCCTCCGCGACCAGGAGCGGCCCGAGCGGGCCACCACCTACGGCTACGGCACCGACCAGTCCACGGTGGTGAACCCGACCGGGGCGGCCTCCTACCGGATGTTCAGCGACGCGCTGGGCAGGACCACCCGGGTGGACACCTTCACCGACGCGGCCCGCACCGAGTTCACCTCGATGACGTACGGGTACGACGCGCAGGGACGGCTGACGAACGCCCGGCACTCCGCCGCTGCGGACCACCCCTGGACGTGGAGCTACGACCAGCGCGGCCGGCTCACCTCCAGCACCGACCCGGACGCCGGCACCACCCAGTTCACGTACGACCACCGGGACCGGCAGCTGACCACCACCAATGCCCGTGGCGTCACCGTCTGGAACGGCTACGACGAACTGTCCCGTCCGACCCGGCAGCGACTCGGTGGCAGCACCGGCGCGCTCCTGGCCGAGTTCAGCTACGACACGGTCCCGGGAGGCAAGGGCCTGCCGGCCACCGCCACCCGATACACCGACGGGTTGCCGTACACCCAGACGATCGGTGGCTACACCGAGGACTACCAGCCGACGTCGACCACGCTCACCCTGCCGCAGTCGGTGGCCGACACCTGGGGCCTGCGCTCCTCCTACCGGTACGACTACTCGTTCACCGACACCGGCCTGTCCGAGTCGTCGACCCTGCCCGCCGTCGGCAACCTGCCCGCCGAGAAGATCCTGGTCAGGTACACCGCCGACGGCCTGCCGCTCTCGGTCTCCGGCAAGGACTGGTACGGCGCGGAGACGGCCTACTCGCCGTACGGGCAGGTGTTGCGCTCCACGCTCGGCGCGCAGCCCTACCGGGTGTGGACCACCGCCAGCTACGACGACGCCAGCGGCGCGCTCACCGAGCAGCAGGTGCACCGCGAACAGAAGAACAAGACCGGCAACCGGTTCGACGGCAGCAACCTGGTCTCGCGCCGCGTGTACTCGTACGACGACGCGGGCAACGTCACCGCGATCCGGGAGCGCGCGACCGACATCGCCGAGCGGCAGTGCTTCCGCTACGACGCGCTCGGCCAACTCGAGACCGCCTGGACCTCCGCCGACCAGGAGGCCTGCGCCACCGGACCGCTCGGTGCCCTCGCGGTGTCGCCCGGCACGGACGGCACCGGCTACTGGCAGGAGTACCGCTACGACCTGCTCGGCAACCGAAAGTCGCTGGTGGAGCAGGACCTCAGCGGCGCGACTGCCACGGGCGCGATCACCAGCACGTACCAGTACACCAGCAGCCAGCCGCGCACCCTCAGCACGGTGGCCCGGCACTGGACCACGCCGCAGGGCGTCGAGATCACCTCCGAGGCGACCCGGCTGTACGAGCTGACCGGCGAGACGAAGTCGGTCACCTCGAACAACGGCGACGAGCAGACCCTGACCTGGACGTACGACGGCAAGGTCGAGCGGATCACCGGCCTGGGCAGCAAGGGGCGGACCCCGTACGTGGGTCTGGCCGACAAGTGCCTGGACCTCAGCTCCGGCCTCGCCCAGGCCAACCAGCCGATCCAGCTCTACTCGTGCAACGGCTCCCCCGCCCAGAAGTGGGCTTTCGCCCCGGTACCGGGCATGGACCAGAACGACCCGAACCTGGGCACTCTCACCGGTCCCGACGGCTGGTGCGTCCAACCGGCGGCCACCACCGCCGGGTCGCCGCTGCGGCTGCAGAAGTGCGACCGGTCGACCGCCCAGCACCTGGTTCGTTCGTCGACCGGCCAGCTCAGGCACGTCGCCTCCGGGTTGTGCCTCGCCGTGCAGAACGCGGCCCCGACCAACTCCACCCCGATCGTGCTGACCGCCTGCGACAACGCCTCCACCGCCCAGCAGTGGGAGGCGCAGTCGGAGACCCGGCACATCTACGGGCCGGGCGGCAACCGCCTGCTGACCATCCAGGGCAGGCAGGCCACCCTCGACCTGGGCGAGTCGCAGGTCACCGTCGGCAGGGGCGGCACGCTGGTGAACACCCAGCGCACGTACGCCGCCCCCGGCGGTGCGGTGGTCCGCTACGCCCAAGGCGCCAACGCCCCCGGCCTGGTCGCCGTGGCCGGTGACCATCAGGGCAGCCCGTACGCGGAGGTGGGCCTGTCCAGCGGGATGCCGGTGCGGATCCGGAAGCAGGACCCGTTCGGCAACCAGCGTGGTGCGGCCGATCTGGGCGCGAACATGCAGACGAACGCGGGCTTCCTCGGCGCGACCCGGGACGACGCCTCCGGGTTCGTGCCACTCGGCGCACGCCTGTACGACCCGTCTGTGGGCCGGTTCCTGTCGGCCGATCCGGTGCTGGACCTGACGGACCCGCAGCAGAACAACGGCTACGCGTACGCGCACAACAACCCGGTGACGCATTCGGATCCGTCGGGGCTGTCGGTGTCGTTGACGGCGTCGGAGATGGCGGCGGCGCTGGCCGGTGCGGGCCTGTCGGCGGCACAGGTGGCGCAGGCGCAGGCCAACATGGGCCGGTCGCTGATGTCGGTGATCCTGGACTCGGCCTGGTACATGCTGAAGGAGTTCCTCGGCATCAACGACGCCCTGAACTGCTTCGGGGGCGACCTGTGGGCGTGCGGCAGCCTCATCATCGGGGCGATCCCGTGGGCCAAGTTCGGCAAGATCCCCGCAGTGGCCAGAGCCATCGATCGGACGATCGCCGCGATCCAGGCGTGGAAGGCGGCGAAGCGGGCTGCCGAGGCGGTCCTGGCGGCGGCGCGGGCTGCCGAGACGGCGGCGTTGAACGCGAAGAAGCTGGCGATCGAGCGGGCGAAGAAGGCCGCCCAGGCGGCGGCCAAGAAGCCGGTCGACAAGGTCAACACGACGAGTAACGCGGCGGCGCAGGCGGCGCGGAAGACCGGCAACCCCGTACAGAAGCAGGCGCAGGCGAAGGGCAACCCGAAGGCGTCCTCTGCTGCCGCGTCCGGCGGTGGTGCAAAGAAGTCCTCGTCGTCCGGCGGGGGTGGGTCGAAGTCGGGCGGCTCGTCGGGTGGGTCCGCACGCAGCAACGGCGGGTCCAGCGGTGGCGGTGCGGGCGATGCCTGTACCCGGCCGAACAGTTTCCTTCCCGGTACCCGGGTGTTGATGGCCGACGGGTCGACCAAGCCGATCGAGAAGGTCAAGCCGGGGGACAGGGTCAGGGTCACCGATCCGCAGACGGGTCGGGTCGAGGTGGAGACGGTCACGGCGGCGGTCAAGAGCCAGGGTGTGAAGAACCTGGTGAGGATCACCGTCGACGCCGCGGAGTCGGAGCCGGCCGAGCTGGTGGCGACCGAGGCGCATCCGTTCTGGGTGCCTGAGCTGGGCGAGTGGGTCCACGCCACGGACCTGCGGTCGGGGCAGTGGTTGCGGACCAGCGCCGGGACTCACGTGCAGGTCACCGCCGTCGAGCGGTGGACCGTCCTGCAGGCCAGAGTCCACAACCTCACGGTCGCCAACACCCACACGTACTATGTGGTAGCGGGCAACACGCCCGTGTTGGTCCACAACTGCGGCGGAGGGTTTAAGAACGGCGTCTCCGCAGATGAAATCGATGACATTAATCGCAGCTTCGAAGGCACGCATGAACATAATGGATCTGCCGCTAACGCGCTGACCAATGCATCTCGTTACAATAGTTTCTGGGAGAAGTCGGCAGTGTTGGTGCGGGATATTGCGGGTTCCCATATGTATAACAACGGGAACAAGCGTACGGCCCACGCGGTTGTGTCAGAATTGATGCAGAGGAATAACGTCATCAGTGGCCCGAATTCCGATGAACTATGGAGTGTGGTCGCCCGGGTGAGTGATTCTAGAAAGAAGGGCCACACCATGGACGTTGGCGAGATCGCAAGCATGCTGAGGGGCTTCTAGTGCTTGAGACGGGGTTTGGCCTGCCGGAACTCATGGAGGATCTTGGTCGCCACGGCGTGACCATGATTCTGAAGGTCGATCATGAGCGCCTAGGATTCGGACAAAAACCCTGGACGGTCGTGCTTTCTGGTCCGTCGCTGGGTGATCTTCGGGCAATCCATTCAGACTTCCATAATCTGCGAGAGGCGCTAGAGTATTGCCTTCCCAGGCTGCGAGACCTGCCGGGGGACTGGGAGTGGCTTGAGGGGTATTCATTAGATTAGTGTTGCGGCTTGCGTGTCCTGCCATGACCGGCAAGTTCGCGTGACGGTCTGTCGGTTCAAGCGGCAGGGAAAGCTGCGGAACGCGCTTTTCTGAAGGTTGCTCGACGACTGCGAAATCGGCGAGAGGGCATCCCCTAGAGCGTGGAGTGGCATCGGTACGGACAGTGCCGGTGTCACTCCGCGATGCGCTGGTGGGCGTGGGAGTTCGTCTCGGTTGCTGTCAGGGTTGCTGTCAATGCTCAAGTATTTATGTAGATTATTCGATGGACTTTCCCTGTTGCGGGCTCACCCGTTCCGCACGGTGGCACGGCGCGTAGCGCCGTGGCGTCGATCGCCGGTTGCCGCTGCTGCGTTGACCCGTGAAGCGATCGTCGTGGCCTCGTGCGCCCGGTATATGTCGACCGGATATCGATGTCTGGGGCTGCTGTCTGGGCGTGCGCGCGGGGCCGGAACGGCTGTAGCGCGTGCGCGCGGCCCGGCATCGAGTCCGGACCTGGCTGGTGCTGTTCCGGGAGGGCACCGACGCCGCCGGCCGGCCCGTCGCGGCCACGACCCAGACGCCGATCATCAGCGACAACCCGGCCCTCAACCGGCGCCTCGCCCTCTACCTGCTCGAACGCGACCGCATCAGCGGAAAGACGCCGGCCGCTACGCCGACGCCCAACGGCTCTACCTGTCCGGCGTCACCGCCGCCGACGCAGCCGGTGACCGGGCACTCGGCGCGCAACTGCTGTCCAGCCTCGCCTACCAGATCACCAACGTCGGCAAACGTGAAGACGCACTGCTCATCGCCCGCTCCGCCGTCACCGGCGCCCCCGATGCCAGTCCACTCGTCCGGGCCCTGCTGCTGGAACGCCTCGCCTGGGCCGCCGCCCGGCTCCGCGACACCGACACCACCCGCCGCGCCCTCGACGCCGTCAACGGCACCAGGCGACCTACCGAGTAGACGCCCCGGCCGATGGCTCGCTCAGCCTGGCGTGCGCCCACGTTGCTGTCACGGTCGCTGTCAAAATCGCCAACAATCGATGGACTGCCGACGGGTGGTTGAGCGAAAGCCCAGCTCCCTGCCAAGATCGACGCCATGGCATCGCCGCAGCCACCGTAACAACGCCACACGTACTATGTGGTAGCCGGCAACACACCGGTACTCGTACACAACTGCGGTGACGGAGCTGAAGATCGTCTCAGCGCTATTGCTGATGATATCCGGAGTAGCACGCCAAAGCGTCAGCGGCCTGGAACGGTGAGTGAAAGTGTGGGCGTCCGTCCGTCGGGGCTCTTGGTTGCAGTTCATACAACATCCGGCTCCCCTGGACCGATTCCGGGACCTCTGATGTCGGCCTTGACGGCCTGCGGACACGCGCATGGTGGCTGTAGTGAGGTGAGTGGCACCGCCAAGCTTATGAATCTTGGCGCTATCCCAGAGTCGGTTACCACCGTCGGAATTCAGTCGAAACGGATTGGTGCGACACTGCATGGACAGCTCATGGCGCCATGTCCGTCATGTAGCCGACTTCTGTCCGGACTCGGTGTGACCTCGAGAGGTGGTCAATGAGTGCTATAGGGAGTCGCTACATTACTGATTGCCCGGAAGGGCTGTCAGAGCGCGCGGCACACTTCCTCCGTAGCCTGTCGCGAAGGGTTGACTTCGAGCGAGGGCTAACTGGACAAAGCCTTCATCGGGAAATAGTTAGGGTTTATGGTGGCCCGAGTAGCTTGATGGTGGTCCTCTTGGATCGCTTGCAGGAGCGATATGGCGGCCTATCCTACGAAAGTGGCTTCTTTCAGTCGCATGTTACGTTTGCTCCAGTCTGCGATCCGGAGGACCCGAACGAAGAGTTGGAAATCTTGTATGCGGTTGAAACCGGGAGCCCAGTAGGTGCTTCGGTGAAAATTGATGGGCAAGTTGAAATAGGTCTCGATTCCGCCGGCTTTAGAGAGTTTAGCAATCTCGATTTTTTGGTTGAGTGTGATGCGATGTTTTCCGCGGCAGATTCCCTAGGTGAAGGCGTGCAATTGCATCTGGGTGGTAGTTCGGCGCGAGCGGCCATAGATGCGCTTCGTGTTGACGAGTCATTGGGGCTCAAGTTGGCACCAATGGCTTGCGGATATCATTCTTACTGGCTCGTAAGCGGAACAACCATGATTTATGCCACAGACGTATGGGGTCTGCTGGGTGGCGCTATGCCGCCGCTTCTTAAGATCTGGACCACTGATGACGTCGCAGCCGAAAGAATCGCGAGCATAGTCACTCAAATTCACTAATTGCCCGGACGGTCTATAAGGTCAACTCGTTTGTATGCCTGACCGCCTGCTGCCACGCAACGAACACCGTGTGTAATAGGATGATGTCGAAGTTCGCCGCGGTCTGGTCGTGTTGCCGTCGGCGGCAAGGGCCCGGGCGTTCGCAAGGTCGGGATATGATCGTTTTAGGCGAGTCCGAGCATTCGTAGTGATCGATACCAGTCAGCGGCACACCACGGCATCCAGAGCGTCGGCGTCGATGCCGGTCAGCACCCGCGACAACGTGCTGTCGTCCGGCACCCGCCGCACACCGGTGAACGCGTCGCGGGTGGCGCCGAGCCGGTCCCACACCACGTCCGGCAGGTCGGCGGCCCACTCGACGATCTCCACGACCCGGCTGGAACCCGAGACCACCGCCGCGATCGCCATCGCGAGCAGCCCCGGCAGCGTATGGATCCGACCTCGTGCGTCTCACGGGGCCGGCACCAGGGCGAGGGCTGCAACAACCCCGGCGTGTCCTGTTCCGACAGAGGCGACACGCCGGACAGACGTGCGGACAGCCCGCCGATCAACGAGGATGCTTCCACGAACGCGGTCCTTCTCGATCATCCAGCCTAGTACTCCAACGTCACTTGGCTTCGGCGTTGGGCGTGGCGTGGGCGTGAAGACGGCCACCGCGTTGATCATCGATGGTTTGTGAGGACAACCG
>NZ_JBIUCH010000014.1:0-49867 GCF_044548625.1 Micromonospora sp. NPDC051925
CCAGGTTTCGCCCGCTCTGCGCAACGCCTGGCATCCACCAGGCCACCCGAAACCCGGACACCCCGGCCCCGGACGACCCGCCGGCAAACGCCGCAAACGCCGCACCCGCTACCCAGTCATCCGCCGAAACGCCCTCCACAAGGGAAAGTAACCACCCACCCCCCACAGCACCACCAAACACCCACACCACACCCAAGACCACCCTGCCCAAAAACGGTCAAAACACGAGACGGGAGGGCCGGCACCGGGCGGGTGCCGGCCCTCCCGCACTTTGTCCGGCGTCCATCGTCATGATCGACTCTTGTGGGGCGAGGTAGCGGTATCGGTCCTACCCGGACACCGCTACGTCGCCCCCGGTGAGTGGATCAATCCGGCGGGCGCGCGGGACGGTCGGCACGGCACCGCGTGGGGCCGCACCGCACCGGACGGGCGCGGCGGGGATCATCGGGACATGACCACCGCTGATCGGTACGTCGAGTTCGCCACCCGGGAGGCGCACGGCGTCTCACCGTCGTACGAGCGGCTGGCCCACGCGGTCGCCCGGGACGACGAACTGTTGGCGCTGCTCGACACCCTGCCGCCGGCCAGGCGGCAGCCGCAACTGCTCTTCGGCGTCGTCCGCTGGCGTGGCGGCCCGGTCGACGACCCGGCCGCGTTCCGCGCCCACACGGTGGCGCACTGGCCGGCGGTGCGGGCGGCGATGCTCACCCGGGCGGTGCAGACCAACGAGGCCGGACGCTGCGCGGCCCTGCTGCCGGTGCTGGCCGGGTTGCCGCAGCCGCTGGCGCTGCTGGAGGTCGGCGCGTCCGCCGGCCTGTGCCTCTTCCCCGACCGGTACGCCTACCGCTACGGCGACCACCTGCTCGGCCAGGGGGAGCCGGTCCTCGACTGCGCGCTCGCCGGGACGGCCCCACCGGTCACCCGCCCGCAGGTGGTGTGGCGGGCGGGTCTGGACCTGAACCCGCTCGACGTCACCGACCCGGCCGACGTCGACTGGCTCGACGCGCTGATCTGGCCGGAGCACGCCCACCGTCGGGACCGACTGCGGGCCGCGGCGGCGGTGGCCGCCGCCGATCCGCCGGAACTGGTCCGCGGTGACCTGGTCGACGATCTGCCGGCGTTGGCCGCACGGGCACCGGCCGGCGCGACGCTGGTGATCCTGCACACCTCCGTGCTCTACCAGGTGCCGCCGCCGCGCCGGGCGGCCTTCGTCGAGCTGGTCCGTGCCCTGCCCGCGCACTGGGTGGCCGCCGAGGCGGCCGACGTGCTCGACTGGGGTCGGCTGCCGGCCCCGCCCGACGGGGCGCTGTACAACGTGCTCGGCCTGGACGGAACTCCGCTGGCCTGGATCAACTCGCACGGCCAGGCGGTGTACTGGTTCGGCTGACCGGGGTGCGCCGGCCGCGACCGGGGCCTCGTCCACCGGCGGTGCGCCCCGGGTCATTGCCGGTCACTCCGGCCGACGTGGCGGGACTCCGTGACGGTCCGTCGACGACCATGGGGCAGCGGGTGAGATCGATCATCGTTAGGCTGGCACCCCGACGACTCCGGTGAGGTGTCATGGCGAAGCCGTCGTTGCCCCGTCCTGCCTCGTCTACCCGACCTGTCCCGTTCGCCCGGCATGCCCGGTGGGGCGGCTCCGCTCGGTGGGCCGTCGCCGTGGTGGCCCCGCTCGGCTGGGGGCTGATCGTCGGCTGGTGGACCCCGCGCGGCCCCGGCACCACCGCCGAGGCGGTGACGTCGATCCTGGTCAGCCTCGCGGTCGGCGGGCTCGCCGGCTGGTCGGGCCGGTCCCGCTGGACGATGCTCGTCGCCCCGGTGTTCTTCGCGCTCGCCGTCGAGCTGGTCCGCTGGCCGCTGCGGGGGCCCACCGTGGACGCCCCGCACCTGAGCAGCTTCGGCATCGGCGCGCTGCTGCTCGGTCGGGGCGTGCACGGGCTGCTGTCCCTGCTGCCGCTGCTGGTCGGCGCGGCGTACGGTGCGGGACTGGCTCGGCGTGCCGCCCGGATGGCGGGCCGACGCCCGGTGTGGACATGGCTGGGGCGGGCCGGGGTGGGGGTGCTCGCCGCGCTGGTCGCGCTCGTGACGGTCGGGGTGGCCCTGCCGGCCGGAACGCCCGCCGTGCCGGGTGGGATCGCCGAGCTGACCACCGTGCGAGGCGGTGGCGATCGGGAGCTGGGGGTGTTGCTGCGGGGTGCCGACCGGCACGCCCCGGTGCTGCTCTTCCTGCCCGGCGGGCCGGGCAGTTCCGAGGTGGGGGCGATCCGCCGACATCTCGCCGGCCTGGAACGGCAGTTCGTGGTGGCGACCGTGGACCGGCGGGGCGCGGCACGGTCCTGGGCGGCGTTCGCGCCCTCGTCGTCGTTGACCCTCGACAGTGAGGTCGCCGACCTGCTCGCCGTCGCCGACCGGCTGCGGCAGCGCTTCGGTCGGCCGAACGTCTACCTGGTGGCGCACTCCGGGGGGTCGCTGGTCGCGGCCGTCGCCGTGCAGCGCCGCCCGGAGCTGTTCCGGGCGTACGTCGGCGTCGGGCAGGCGGTCGACCTGCTGGACGCCGACCGCAGCCAGTACACCGACACCGTTGCCTGGGCCGGCCGCACCGGGCGGACCGATCTGGCGAAGCAGCTGACCGACCTGGGGCCACCGCCGTATCCGGAGATGTACCACTACGAGCCGCTGCTGGCCAACGAGACCGCCGCCTTCGACTTCGACCGCACCGGCAACCACGAGGGCCTGGGCGGAGCGGGGGAGAACCTCGGCGTCGTCGAGTACACCCTGCTGGAGAAGGCGCACGTGCTCGGCGGCACCCTCGACGGCTGGGACGTGCTCTACCCGAAGGTCCAGCAGGTCGACCTGCGCACCCAGGTGCGACAGCTCGCGATCCCGGTCTACCTGGTCGACGGCGCGCACGAGGTGCCGGGCCGGCTGGCCCTGACCGACCAGTGGTACGCCCAACTCCGGGCCCCGCACAAGGAGCACGTGGTGCTGGACGACGCCGGCCACCGGTCGCTCTACCAACAGCCCGGCCCCTTCGTCGACCTGCTGACCCGGGTCCGCGCCGAGACCGGCGGCGCGGGAAGCTGAGTTCGCGGCTGTTCGTACCGTGGGCTCCCGCCGTCGGGCGGCCGACCAGCGCGGCCCTGGCGCTCGGTGTCGGTGGAGAAGCGTCGGGTGACCCGCTCGTCGACCCGGGGCAACTCGGACACCTCGAGCCGTGCCTGCGGAGCCGCCGTCCCCAGCCGCCCCAGGAAGGCCGGCGACCCCGCACGGGTCGCTGTTACCCCACCGGCTGGGCCGGCACACCGCCGTTCTCACCTGCCGACGGTCAGTAGACTCGTCGCGATGAAGGGCGAACGACGTCCGTTGGCGGACCGGCTGTTGACCGAGCCGCACCCGTCCCGGCTGCCGCCCGCGCACCCGGACCGGGAGCGGATACTGGCCGCGCACGCCGCCGCGCTCGCCGCCGGGGAGGCCGGCTATTCCGACCCGACCACCGGGCTGTTCGTCCTCAGTGCCGGCTTCCTGGCCCGGCGCGGCACCTGCTGCGGGCGCGGCTGCCGACACTGCCCGTACGTCGACGACTGATCCAGGTGGCCCGGCCACCCGGCCCACCCGGGTTGGTGCGGACCGACGGGGGACCGATGACGGCGCAGTCGGCCGACGACCGGCTGCTGCGCCGGCGGGTGTGGTTCGTGGTGCGGTATCCACTGTGACCACGTGCGCGACTTTCCGCCGACCTGACCGGGCGAAAAGGGGGCGTTCGAGGTCTTCCGTCCGGCGGGCCCAACCCGTACGGTTTCCGACGGACACCCGGCGGGTCCGTCGACCGGCCACCTGGTCGGTCCGTCGACCGGGCACTCGGCGGACTCCCGTCGACGATCACGGAGGTGTGCCCGTGCACGGGCGGATCTGGCTGGCCGGCGTGGGCGTGCTGTTGACCACGGGCTGTGGCGCGTCGGAGGTCGATCCGGTGCGGCTGCCGGCGGGGGAGCCGGCTGCCGTGGAGGTGGATGCCGCCTCGTCCGGCGGGGCGTGCACGTTGCTCGACTTCGCGGTGATCGAGGAGCACACCGAGATCCGCTTCGACGTGGCGGCGGCCAGCGACCGGGGCGACACCCGTACCTGCGTGGTCCGGGCCACCGACGCCAACTGGCCGGAGCTGACCCTGACGGTCACCGACACCTCGATCGACGTGCCCACCTTCACCGCCGACGTGCTGCCCGACGGGGCGACGAAGGTGACGAAGCTGGGCCAGGCCGCCTACCGACGGACCGGCGCGAAGACCGCCGGGCACGGCCCGACGGCCGAGGTGGGCTGGCTGGCCACCGAGGATCGGCTGGCCACGCTCCGGTGGACCTGCCCGCCGGACGACGACCGGGCGACCGCCGGTGAGGTGGCCGGCCGGCTGGTCGACCTGGCCAGGAAGCTCGACACCCGGTCACTGTGACGCCCGCGCCGTCGCCCCGGGCCCGGCGCAGGGGCGACGCCGACAGGCACGCAGCCGCCGTGGAACGAGGTGTGGCGGGCCAGGGTTCAGTGGGCGGCGACGAAGACCCGGGAGGCGACCTCGCGGGGCAGCCGGACCCGTTCGCCCGACCGGTCGATGAACACCCCGTCGCGTTCCTGGGCGACGGTGACCGTGGCGCCCGGGTCCACCCCGGCGGCGTGCAGCTGACGCAGCACGTCGGCGTCGGTCTGCACGCTCTCGCAGATCCGCCGGACCACCACCTGGCCGGTCAGCCCGGGGAAGGCGAGGTTCCGTTCGGCCTCGACGGTGTCGGTGGCCTCGGCCTCCGGTGAGCCCAGCTCCTCCAGCCCCGGGATCGGGTTGCCGTACGGCGAGCGGGTGGGGCGGTTGAGCAGGTCGTAGACCCGCTTCTCCACCGCGTCGCTCATCACGTGCTCCCACCGGCAGGCCTCCTCGTGGGCCTCCTCGTAGGGCATGCCGATCACGTTGACCAGCAGCAACTCGGCGAGCCGGTGCTTGCGCATCACCGACACCGCGCTGCCCCGGCCCAGCGCGGTGAGCGCCAGGTGCCGGTCACCCTCGACGGTGAGCAGCCCGTCGCGTTCCATCCGGGCCACGGTCTGGCTGACGGTCGGCCCGCTCTGCCGCAACCGCTCGGCGATCCGGGCACGCAGCGGTGGCACCCCTTCCTCTTCCAGTTCGAGGATGGTGCGCAGGTACATTTCGGTCGTGTCGACCAGGTCATGCTTCACGTCAGCGGCCTCCCGGTGGTCGATGCTACCCCGGCACACGAAGATCGACCTGCGCCGAATCGCGAGGTCGATGCCCTGATGGTGTTGACTGGACCTCATGTCCGGTACCGACGACCCGCTGATCGAGCCGGACCGGCTCGCCGCCGAGCTGGCCCAGCCCGACCCACCGACCCTCCTGGACGTCCGCTGGCGGCTGACCGGCCCACCCGGCCGCGAGGACTACACCGCCGGACACCTGCCCGGGGCGGTCTTCGTCGACCTGGACACCGCGTTGTGCGGTCCGCCCGGTGGTGCTGGCCGGCACCCGCTGCCCGACCCGGCCGCGCTCCAGGCCGCGCTGCGGGCGGCCGGCGTCCGCGCCGGTCATCCCGTGGTCGTGTACGACGGCGGCGACGGGCTGGCCGCCGCCCGCGCCTGGTGGACGTTGCGCTGGGCCGGGCACCGGCCGGTGCGGTCGCTGGCCGGCGGCTGGCCGGCCTGGCTCGCCGCCGGGCTGCCCAGCACCGGCGAGGTGCCCACCCCGCCGGCCGGCGACGTGACCGTCCGTCCGGGTGCGCTGCCGGTGCTGGACGCCGCCGACGCGGCCCGGCTCGCGGCGGCCGACGACGGGGTGCTGCTGGACGTCCGGGCCGCGCCCCGCTACCGGGGTGAGACCGAGCCGATCGACCCGGTCGCCGGGCACGTGCCGGGCGCGGTCAACCTGCCCGCCCCGGAGTACGTCACCGAGGGGCGTTTCCCGCCCGCCGAGGTGCTGCGCGACAGGTTCGCCGCCGCCGGGGTGAGCGCCGGCCGGCCGGTGGGGGCGTACTGCGGATCGGGAGTGACCGCCGCGCAGGCCGTGCTGGCCCTGCACCTGGCCGGTCGGCCGGACGCCGCGCTCTACGTCGGATCGTGGAGCGGGTGGGTCGCCGACCCGTCCCGTCCGGTGGCCACCGGCCCGACACCGGGCGGCTGACCAGCGCGTGCGGTGGGCGACCGGTGACTCACATGCGACGATGACCCCATGTCGGACGACACGCTGGTGGTGTGGGACGAGTCCCTGCTCGACTACGACATGGGGGAGCACCCGCTCGACCCGGTCCGGGTCGAGCTGACCGTGGCGCTGGCCCGGGAGCTGGGCGTCCTGGACCGGCCCGGGGTACGGCTGCTCAAGCCCGAGCCGGCCGACGACGCGACGCTGACCCGGGTGCACCTGCCGGACTACCTGGCGGCGGTCCGGCGCGCTCCCCGCGACCCGCTCTTCGCCGGCTACGGGCTGGGCACCTCGGACAATCCGGTGTTCGACGGGATGCACGACTCCAGCGCGTTGGTCACCGGGGCGAGTGTGGCCGCCGCCGAGGCGGTCTGGCGGGGCGAGGCCCGGCGCGCGGTCAACGTGGCCGGTGGGTTGCACCACGCCATGCCCGACCGGGCCGCCGGGTTCTGCGTCTACAACGATCCGGCGGTGGCCATCGCCCGCCTGCTCGACCTGGGCGCCGAACGGGTCGCCTACGTCGACGTGGACGTGCACCACGGCGACGGGGTGCAGGAGATCTTCTACCACGACCCCCGGGTGCTCACGGTGAGCCTGCACGAGACCCCGCTCGCGCTCTTCCCCGGCACCGGGTTCCCCGACGAGACGGGCGGGCCGGGGGCGCAGGGCAGCGCGGTCAACGTGCCGCTGCCGCCGGGTACCGACGACAGCGGCTGGCAGCGCGCCTTTCACGCGATCGTGCCGTCGGTGCTGCGGGCGTTCCGGCCGCAGATCCTGGTCACCCAGTGCGGCGCCGACGGGCACCGGATCGACCCGCTGGCGGACCTGCACCTGTCGGTGGACGGGCAGCGGGCCACCTACCTGACGTTGCGGGCACTCGCCGACGAGTTGTGCGACGGCCGCTGGGTGGCCACCGGCGGCGGCGGGTACGCCCTGGTGGAGGTGGTGCCCCGGGCCTGGACGCACCTGCTCGCGGTGGCCGCCGGCACCCCGATCGACCCGGCCACCCTCACCCCGCCCGGCTGGCGGGCCCTGGCCGCCCAACGGCTGCCCGGCCGGGACGTCCCGCTGCGGATGACCGACGACGTCGACCCGGACTACCAGCCGTGGCAGCCGACCGGTGAGCCGAACTCGGTGGACCGGGCCGTGGCGGCCACCCGCAAGGCGGTGTTCCCGCTGCTCGGGCTGGACCCGTACGATCCGCGCGACTGAGCCCGGCGACCTGGGGAGGGGACCGGACCCGGTGACCACTGTCGACCAACCGGTGGACGTGCTGCTCAGCGACGGCAGCACCGTCAGCCTGCGACCGATCCGGCCGCAGGACGCGCCGGAGATCGTCTCGATGCACGGGCGCTTCTCCGAGCGCACCCGCTACCTGCGGTACTTCTCGCCGTACCCACGGATTCCGGAGCGGGACCTGCACCGGTTCGTCCACGTCGACCACCGGGACCGGGAGGCGTTCGTGGTGCTGGCCGGCGCCCGGATCGTCGCCGTCGGCCGGTACGAGCGGCTGGGGCCGGCGGCCCCGGAGGCCGAGGTGGCCTTCGTGGTGGAGGACGCCTACCAGGGGCGGGGGATCGGCTCGGTGCTGCTGGAGCACCTGGCCGACGCGGCCCGCCGGGCCGGCATCGGGCACTTCGTCGCCGAGGTGCTGCCCACCAACGGCGTGATGCTGCGGGTCTTCTCCGACTTCGGCTACCAGGTGCGACGTCAGTTCGCCGACGGGGTGGTGCACCTGACCTTCCCGATCGCACCGACCGAGGCGACCCTGGCGGTGCAGCGCGGCCGGGAGCACCGTACCGAGGCCCGTTCCATCGCCCGGCTGCTCGCTCCGCGCGGGGTGGCCGTCTACGGGGCCAGCGCCACCGGGCAGGGCGTCGGCGCGGCCGTCCTCGGGCACCTGCGCGACGGCGGCTACCCGGGGGCGATCGTGCCGGTGCATCCGGGCGCGCGCACGGTGGCGGGGCTGCCCGCGTTCCCGTCGGCGGCGGATGCGGGCGTGCCGGTCGACCTGGCGGTCGTGGCGGTGCCCCCCGACGCGGCACCCGGGGTGGTGGCCGACGCGGCCCTCGCCGGCGCGCACGGCCTGGTGATCATCTCCGCCGGCTTCGCCGAGGCCGGGCCGGCGGGCGCGGCGGCCCAGCGGGCCCTGGTCCGGGCGGCGCACGCCGCCGGCATGCGGGTCGTCGGCCCGAACTGCCTGGGCGTGGCGAACAGCGACGCGCGGGTACGGCTCAACGCCACCCTGGCCCCGGTGTTGCCGGCCCCCGGCCGGGTGGGTTTCTTCAGCCAGTCCGGGGCGTTCGGGGTGGCGCTGCTGGCCGAGGCACAGCGCCGAGGGCTGGGCCTGTCCAGTTTCGTGTCGGCCGGCAACCGGGCCGACGTCTCCGGCAACGACCTGCTCCAGTACTGGCAGGACGACCCCGGCACCGACGTGGTCCTCCTCTACCTGGAGACCTTCGGCAATCCGCGCAAGTTCGCCCGGTTGGTCCGCCGGATCGGCCGGGACAAACCGGTGGTGGCGCTGGCCTCGCTGGCCCGCCCGGCCGGGCCCGGCGCCGGCCCGACACTCGACGAGGCCGCCGTCAGCGCGCTCTTCGCCCAGTCCGGGGTGATCCGGGTGGACACCGTCGCCGAACTGCTCGATGTCGGGGCACTGCTGGCCAACCAGCCGTTGCCCACCGGTGGCCGGGTCGGGGTGGTCGGCAACTCGTCGGCGCTGACCGGGCTGGCCGCCACCGCCTGCGCCGGGCAGGGCCTCACCGTCGCCGACGGTTATCCCCGCGACGTCGGCCCGCACGCCGGTGCCGCCGAGTTCACCGCCGCCCTGGCCGGGGCCGCCGCCGACGACGGGGTGGACGCGCTGGTCGCGGTCTTCGCCCCACCGCTGCCGGGGCAGCTCACCGTCGAGGAGGCCGACTTCACCGCGGCCCTGCCGGCGGCGTTGGCCGGCGGCAAGCCCACCGTGGTCACCTTTCTCGCCGGCCGGGTGCCGGTCGGGCTGCCCGCGTACCCGAGCGTGGAGGAGGCGGTCCGGGCGCTGGGCCGGGTCAGCCGGTACGCCGGTTGGCTGCGTCGGGATCCGGGCACGCTGCCCGAGTTGCCCCGGGTCGACCGGCTCGCCGGGCAGGCCGCGCTGCGTGGTGATGCCGCCGACCCGACCGCGTTGCTCGCCGCGTACGGCGTCGAGGTGGTCGAGTCGACGCCGGCCGGCACCCTCGACGAGGCGCTCGCCGCCGCCGGGCGGTGGGGTTGGCCGGTGGCGTTGAAGGCCGCCGCGCCCGGCCTGCGACACCGCCTCGACCTGGGCGCCGTCCGCCTCGACCTGACCGACCCGGTCGCGCTGCGCCGGGCGTACGCGGACCTGACGGCGGACTTCGGCGCGGACGTCCTGGTCCAGCCGATGGTGTCGCCCGGGGTGGCCTGCGTGGTGGAGCTGCGTGAGGACCCGGCGTTCGGGCCGGTGGTCGGCTTCGGGCTGGGCGGTGTCGCCACGGAACTGCTCGGTGACCGAGCCTGGCGGGCGGTGCCGTTGACCGACCGGGACGCCGTCGAACTGGTCGACGAGCCCCGGGCGGCGCCGTTGCTGCGCGGGCACCGGGGTGCCGCCCCGGTGGACCGGGCGGCCCTGGCCGACCTGCTGCTGCGGGTGGGTCGGCTCGCCGACGAGCAGCCCCGGGTGCGGTCGCTCACCCTCAACCCGGTGCTGGCCCGGCCGGACGGCATCTCGGTGCTGCACGTCGCGGTGGGCGTCGGTACGGCGGACGCCCGCCCGGACACCGGCCCGCGCCGGCTCTAGCGACGCGCAGGCCCCCGGCGAACCGCCGAGGGCCTGCCCCACCCGATCCCGCTCAGCAGGCGTACGCCTCCAGCCGCTGCGCCCGCTCCGGGTCGCGCAGCTTGAGCAGGGTGACCTTCTCGATCTGCCGGATCCGCTCCCGGGACAGGCCGAACTCCTTGCCGACCTCGTCGAGGGTGCGCTGCCGACCGTCGTCCAGGCCGAACCGGAGCCGGATCACCGCCTGCTCCCGCTGGGAGAGGGTGGCCAGCACGATCCGTACCTCGTTGCGCAGTTCGCCGTTGGCGGCGGCGTCGCCCGGCTCGGTGCGCGGGTCCACCGAGGCGACGAAGTCGCCGAGCGCGCTCTCGCCGTCCTCGCCGACGGCCTGGTCGAGGCTGACCGGCTCCCGGTCGTACGAGATCAGCTCGATGACCTGGAACTCGGGGATCTCCATCGCCCGCGCCACCTCGGAGACGATGGGCTCGCGGCCCAGCGTGACCGACAGCTCCCGGCGGACCCGGACCATCCGGTTGACCTGCTCGACCATGTGCACCGGGATGCGGATGGTGCGGGCCTGGTCGGCCATCGCCCGGGTGATCGCCTGCCGGATCCACCAGGTGGCGTACGTGGAGAACTTGTAACCCTTGGCGTAGTCGAACTTCTCGACCGCGCGGATCAGGCCGAGGTTGCCCTCCTGGATCAGGTCGAGGAAGGCCATCCCCCGCCCGGTGTACCGCTTGGCGATGCTGACCACCAGCCGCAGGTTCGCCTCCAGCAGGTGGTCCTTGGCGGCGCGGCCCTGCCGGGCGATCAGTGCGAGGTCGGCGTGCAGGTCGCCGGAGACGGGGGTGCACGTCGACAGCTTCTCCTCGGCGAACAGCCCGGCCTCGATCCGTTTGGCCAGCTCCACCTCCTGGGCCGCGGTCAGCAGCTTCGTCCGGCCGATGCCGTTGAGGTAGGCCCGGACCAGGTCGGTGGAGATCCCGCGCTCGTCGGTGGCGTCCAGGTCGGTGAGGGCGTCGGTGCCGTGCTCGGCGTCGGTGGTGGTGGCCGGGCGCGTCTGGTTATCGATCATCTGCAGGGCCATCTCTGTGTCTCCCCGTGTCCGCTTCCTGTGCCGCGTACCGGTGCCATCGGCTCCGGTGATGAACAGCTTTCCAATCAGGGCGTGAAACGGGGGTGAGGCGATCGGGGACCCGACAGCAGTTCGGTCGGGGTCGGGGTGTCGGCCGCCGCTGGTCTTGCCGGGTCCGGCTACCGTGCCAGCGGTCGACCACTCGGGTCGGCACGCGACAGGCAACGGAGGACGTGGTGGTCTTCAAACGGCTCATGCAGTCGATGGGGGTGGGCGGTCCGTCGGTGGAAACCGTGCTCGCCAACCCGAACTGCCGTCCCGGCGGGGTGCTGGAGGGGCGGGTCCACGTGGCCGGCGGCGACCACGCCGCCGACATCGAGTACGTGGCGCTCGGCCTGGTCACCCGGGTCGAGGTGGAGGGTGCCGACTCCGAGTACGAGACCACCCAGGAGTTCGCCCGGCAGCAGATCACCGGCCCGTTCCGGCTGGCGGCCGGACAGCGGTACGACATCCCGTTCCGGTTCGCCGTGCCGTGGGAGACCCCGCTGACCGACCTGTACGGCCACCGCCTGCACGGGATGACGATGGGGCTGCGTACCGAGCTGGAGGTGGCCCGCGCGGTCGACAAGGGTGACCTGGACGCGGTCTCGGTGCATCCGCTGCCGGCGCAGGAACGGCTGCTGGAGGCGCTGCTGCGGCTGGGCTTCCGGTTCGCCCGCGCCGACGTCGAGCGGGGCCACATCTACGGCGTACGGCAGAGCCTGCCGTTCTACCAGGAGATCGAGTTCTACCCCGCCCCGCAGTACGCCGGGGCGATCAACCAACTGGAGGTCACCTTCGTCACCGACCCCCAGCAGGTGCAGGTGGTGCTGGAGATGGACAAGCGCGGCGGCCTGTTCACCGAGGGCCGGGACGCCTTCGGCCGCTTCACCGTCGACCACGCCACCGTCGACCGCACCGACTGGGCCGCCCAACTCGACGGCTGGCTCCGCCAGTCCCTCCACCGCCGAGGCCTCTTCTCCTAACCCCACCCCAACCCCCTCCCCCCCCCGCTCCCCTCCCTGTGTCCGGTGATCAAGAGGTTTGCGTCAACCTGAAGATCGAACTTGACGCAAACCTCTTGATCACCGGGGCGGGAGGGAGCGCGGGGGAGAGGGGGACAGGGTTAGAGGTCTAGGAGGAGGGTGCGGGGGCCGGTGTTGGTGCTTTCGACGAGCATGTGGGTGCGGAAGCGGCCGGTCTCGACCTTTGCTCCCCGGGTGCGGAGCGCCTCGACGACGGCGGTGACCAGGGGTTCGGCCAGCTCGGCGGGGGCGGCGGCGATCCAGCTGGGGCGGCGGCCCTTGCGGGTGTCGCCGTAGAGGGTGAACTGGCTGACCACCAGGATCGGGGCGCCGGTGTCGGCGGCGCTGCGTTCGTCGTCGAGGATGCGCAGCTCGTGCACCTTGCGGGCCATCGTCCGGGCCACCTCGGGGGTGTCGGTGTGGGTCACGCCCAGCAGCACCAGCAGGCCGTCGGTGATCGCGCCGACCACCTCGCCGTCGACGGTGACGCTGGCCCGGCCGACCGTCTGCACCACCGCCCGCATCAGTCGGTCACCGGTTCGATGATGCCCCGCTCGACCAGGTGCGCCACGACCGGGCCGGCCGCCTCGGCCAACTCGTCCGGGGTGACGTCGTGCGCGGCGGCGAGCAGGGCGAGCTGGTCGCGCAGCGGCAGCCGTCCGTCACAGCCGCCGACCAGGGCGAGCACCAGCGGCTCGATCTCCTCGCTCCAGCGCAGCCCGTGCGGCATCGTCAGGACCTGCCGGTCCACCGCCCAACCCTCGTCGCCGATCGTCGCCTCCTGCCGCAGTTGCAACCCCCGGGCCGCCCGGTAGCGCGTGGCGAGCAGGCCGTCGGTGCCCCGGGCACGCAGGAAGTCCTGCCGGTCGAACCAGGCGGTGACCTGGTCGCCCAGCGGGGGCTCGATCCGCTGGCGCAGATCCTCCACCCGGATGGTCGGGTCGGCGTGGCCGCCCCGGCGCAGCGAGACGATGCCGAAGCCGATCGCCTCGACCTTGTGCGCGTCGAACCAGTCCAGCCAGGCCGCCATCCGATGTGGGTCGGCCGCCTCGCCGACGTCGGTCAGCCACAGGTTCACGTACGCCATCGGGTCGGCGACCTCGCGCTGGATCACCCAGGCGTCCAGGCCGGTGTCGGCGAACCAGCCGGTGACCCGCTCGCCCCAGTCCTCCCCGGCGACGTGCACCCAGTTGGCCAGGTACTGCATGGTCCCGCCCTCGGTGAGCAGGCCCGGCGCGGCGGCGGCCAGCTCTGCGCCGATCGCGTCGCCGACCCGGCCGGAGTCCCGGTAGACGTGGGTGGTGGTGCCCGGCCCGACCACGAACGGCGGGTTGCTGACGACCAGGTCGAACCGTCGTCCGGCCACCGGGGCGACCAGGTCCCCGCGCAGCAGTTCCCAGTCCTGCCCGTTGAGCGCGGCGGTGGTGGCGGCGAAGCGCAGCGCCCGTTCCGAGACGTCGGTGGCGGTGACCTGCCGGGCATGGGTGGCCAGGTGGAGGGCCTGTACGCCGGACCCGGTGCCCAGGTCCAGGGCGGTGTCCACCGGGTGGCGCACGGTCGCCCCGATCAGGGTCTGGGTGGCCCCGCCGATGCCGAGCACGTGTTCGCTGTGCAGCGGTCGACCCGGGCGGGCGCTGGCCGGCACGTCGGCGAGCACCCACCAGGCGTCCCCGTACGGCTCCAGGTCCACCCCGGCGCGCAGGCCGTCGCCGTACGGCTCGACCAGTCCGGCGGCGACCGCCTCGGCGAGGTCGAGCGGGGCGAGCGCGGCCGCCACCACCGGTGCGGGCTCGGTCTGGTCGCAGACGAACACCCGGATCAGGGTGGCCAGCGGGTCCCCGTCCCCGGTGGCGCGCAGCGCGGCCCGGAAGTCGTTGCGGGCCACCCCGCCGGTGGCCTGCGGGCCGAGCCGGCCGGCGATGCCGTTGGCGGTGAAGTCGGCGCTGGTGAGCGCGGTGCGCAGCGCGTCGACGCCGGCGGGGGAGAGCAGCATGTCGTATCGGTCCACCTCGTCATCCTGCCTGGCGCGGGGGCGCGGTCGGGCCGGCACCCGCGACATCCATAGCGCCGGTGCAATCATCAAACCATTATCTCTTTCACGTTTATCGATGTCTGGCTACCATTCCCACCAACATCCGTCGATGGGACGTTCGGACGGCCCCTGCCTGTCCGGTCGTACCCGGTAGGGAGTTCAGACGATGTCCGACGTGTCCGTTCCCCGGCGTCGCGCGATCCGCGCGGTCGCCGTCGCGGCCGCCGCCGCGGCGCTCTCCGTCGCCGCCGCCACCCCCGCCCTCGCCGCCCCCACCGGCCAGATCCGCTACGCCTCCGCCCCGGACGCGATCAGCGGCAGCTACCTGGTCGTGCTGAAGGGTGACGTCGTCGGCGCCGCCAACAGCCGCGCCGCCCACGCCGCGGTGCCGGACCGGGCCGCCAGCCTCACCAAGCGGTACGGCGGCAGCGTCGCCGACGTCTACAGCGCCGCGCTCACCGGCTTCAGCGCGAAGATGAGCGCCGGCCAGGCCCGCCGGCTCGCCGCCGACCCGTCGGTGGCCTACGTCGAGCAGGACCGGGTGATGACCGCGCAGGCCACCCAGGCCAACCCGCCCTCCTGGGGCCTGGACCGCATCGACCAGCGGAACCTGCCGCTGAACTCCAGCTACACCTACCCCAACACGGGCACCAACGTGCGGGCGTACATCATCGACACCGGCATCCGGACCACCCACAGCGACTTCGGCGGCCGGGCCACCTGGGGCACCAACACGGTCGACTCCAACAACACCGACTGCAACGGCCACGGCACCCACGTCGCCGGCACCGTCGGCGGCGCGAAGTACGGCGTCGCCAAGGGCGTCCAGCTGATCGCGGTCAAGGTGCTCAACTGCCGGGGCCGGGGCAGCACCACCGGCGTGATCAACGGTGTCGACTGGGTGACCGCCAACGCGGTCAAGCCGGCGGTGGCCAACATGAGCCTCGGTGGCGGCGTCAGCACCACCCTCGACAACGCGGTCGCCGGCTCGATCAGCTCGGGCGTCACGTACGCGCTGGCAGCCGGCAACTCCAGCGCCGACGCGTGCAGCTCCTCGCCGTCGCGGGTCGCCTCGGCGATCACCGTCGGCGCGACCACCAAAACCGACGCGCGGGCCTCCTACTCCAACTACGGCAGCTGCGTCGACCTCTTCGCCCCCGGCACCGACATCACCTCGGCCTGGAACACCAACGACACGGCCACCGACACGATCAGCGGCACCTCGATGGCGTCCCCGCACGTCGCCGGTGCCGCCGCCCTGGTCCTGTCGGCCAACCCCTCCTACACCCCGGCCCAGGTCTCCAGCTACCTGACCAGCAACGCCACCACCGGCGTGGTGACCAGCCCCGGCTCGGGCTCGCCGAACCGGCTGCTCTACGTCGTGAACTGACGCCCCGCGCCACCGGCCCGGTGGACACCAACCGGTGTCCACCGGGCCGCTCCGCGTCCCGGTGACCGCTCGCCGGGTCGACCGGCTGACCGGGCGTGCCGCGCCGGGGCGGGGTCGCCCCCAACCACCCGACGGCGATCCGGTCGGCCTCCGGGTGGTCCGCGTCACGACCGGATCCGGCGTCGAGAGGACGCCGGCCCCGGTGACCGGCGCAACCGGGCCGGGCACCGGCTCGTTGAGATCCGCGACGGCGGCGACGGGTGGGCGATGGCGGACGAACGGGGCGCGGCGCTGTTGCGTGGTGGGGTGAGTTCGCCCCGGGCCACCTTCCTGGAGCTCTTCTTCGATCTGGTCTTCGTCTTCGCCCTGACCCGGGTCTCCCAACGGGTCATCGACGACCTGGACAGCCCTCGGCGGGAGCTGCTCGTCGAGATCGCCCAGACCCTGGTGATCTTCCTGGCCTTCTGGATGATCTGGACCCTCACCGCCTGGGTCACCAGCCAGTACGAGCCGGAGCGCCCGGAGATCCAGCTCGTGGTGATCGGCTCGATGCTGGGCTGCATGGTGATGGCGGTCGCCACCCCCCGGGCCTTCGCCGAGCGGGCGGTGGCGTTCGCCCTCGGGTACGTGGCGGTGCAGGTGGGCCGGCCGCTCTTCATCACCCTGGCGCTGGGCAGGCATCCCCGCCGTCGGGTCACCGTGCGGGTCGTGGCCTGGGCGATGATGAGCGCGGTGCCCTGGCTGCTCGGGGTGCTGCTCCCCGGGCCGTGGCGGCTGGCCTGCTGGGCGCTGGCGGTCGCCGTCGACTACGTCGGACTGATGTCCGGTTGGCCGGTACCCCGCCTCGGGGCGAGCCGCGCCTCGACCTGGGGAGTGGTGGGCGAGCACCTGGCCGAGCGGTACCAGCAGTTCTTCCTGATCGCCCTGGGTGAGAACATCCTGGTCATCGGCCTGTCCTTTAGCGGTCAGAGCTTCTCCCGGGCCAGCTCCGGGGCCTTCCTGATCTCCTTCGTCATCACCGGGCTGTTCTGGCGGATCTACTTCCACCGGGCCGGTCACCTGCTCACCGAGGCGATCCGGGTGTCCCGCTCGCCCGGCCGGCTGGGCGAGTCGGCGAGCTGGACCCACCTGGTGATCGTCGCCGGGGTGCTGATGACGGCGGTCGGGTACGAGTTGGCCATCGTGCACCCGCACCAGCGCGTCGAGTTGGCCTGGGCGGTCTTCCTGGTGGGCGGGCCGGCGGTCTTCCTGACCGCGCGGGCCCGCTTCGAGCACGAGATCTTCGGGCGGGTCTCCCGATCCCGGATCATCGGGGTGCTCGTGCTGGTCGCCCTGGTGCCCGTCGTCACCCTGGTGTCGACCGTGGTCGCGCTGGCCGGGGCCGCCGTCGTGCTGGCGGCGATCACCGTCGCGGACTTCAGGCGGGCGTACGGGCGGCCGGCGGAGCATCCCACCCCTCGCTGAGCCCGGCCCCGGGATCGCCGCGGATCGGGTCGCCGTGGCCGGTGCCCACGCCCGGTTGACGCCGGCCACGGGGCCCCGGCCGGATGCCGGGTGCTCAGGCGGCGGTGGGGCGGGAGAGCGAGGCGAGCGCCCGACGTACGTCGGCCAGTGAGACGGTGGCCGAGTCGTCCAGGTCGGCCAGGCCGGCCTCGATCCACTGCCGCATCAACGTGGTGACTCCGATGCCGCGGGCCTCCGCCGCCGACCGGACCCGCTCGTAGGTGTCCATCGGCAGGCGTACCGAGCGGCTGACCATCGGCACGTCGGTGTCGGGGGTGGGTAGCTCCACCGGCTGACTGTCGTCGATCAGCTCGGCGAACGTGTCCTCGCCGCCGTGGAATCGCTTGATGGCTTCGTTACGGTTCATCGCCGTCGCCTCCTCATCGGCGTGTTCTCCGCACGGTCTCGTCGTAGCGCTTGGCCTCGACGTCGCTCAGTTCGCGGGCGGAAAGGACGTCCCAGTCGTGGTCGGTGCCGTCGGCCTCGGCGAGCAGGACGGCCAGTCGCCGGCCGCGGCGGTTCGCGGCGTAGACGACCGTCAGGTCCTCGCCGAGGTGCCGGATCACCCGGTGGGTGCTGTGCAGCGCCTCCCAGACTTCCCCGGGGGTGACGTCGTAGACCCGTAGGTTGGCCAACGCCTCGTCGGTGAAGCTGAATCGGCTACCCACGGAGGGCAGCGTACCACGTACGTAACACACAGTTCGGTATGGGGCGATTTTCGCTGATCAAGGGGGTGCGGTGACAGGATGGTGGAATCCCCTCGAGGAGGTCCATGGTGAAGCGTCAGGCGTACCAGCCGATTCTGATCACCGACGCCTCGCGCAGCCAGGACGACCAGCTCACCAGCCGACAGAAGCGCTACGTGCTGATGATGGGCATCCGGGTGGCCTGTGTGATCGCCGGTGCGATCCTGGTCGGCACGAAGGCCCCATTGCTCTGGCTCTGGCTGCCCCTGGTGGCGCTGGGCATGATCCTCATTCCCTGGCTGGCGGTGTTGCTCGCCAACGACCGTCCACCGAAGGAGGAACACCGTCTCGCCAGCAGGTTCCAACCCCGCCACCGCGACGAGACCCCGCCGATGAGCCTCACCGCCGAGGAGCGCCCGCACCGCGTCATCGACGTCGAGCCCTGAGGTGACGAGCCGGTCGAGCGCTGACGACAGGGAGCCCGTCGAGCCCCGACGGTGACGGGCCGGTCAAGCGCTGACGGCGAGCAGTCAACAGCTGTCATCCGGCGGGGCCCGGCGTCCCCGGAGCCCGGTTACCCGTTGACGGGCCGGGCCCCCACCGTGGAGACCGCCAGGGCACCGAGGTCGGCGGCGCGGGTCAGGGCGGCGCGTGGTGTCGCACCTGTCGTCCAGGCGGTGAGCAGGCCCGCCGCGAAGGCGTCCCCGGCACCGGTGACGTCCACCACGGCGACCCGCAGCGAGGGGGTCACCCCGACGGTCGCCCGCCGATCCACCCAGATCGCGCCCGCGCCACCGCGCTTCACCACCACCCGACGGGCCGCCGCCGACAGCGCCCGCGCCTGCGCCGCCGGGTCCAGCCCGCCGGCCAGCACACCCGCCTCGTCCGCGTTGACCAGCAGCAGGTCGATGTCGCGTACCCAGGAGAGGAAGGCCGCCGCGCCGATCCGCCGCAGTGGCGCGGCGGAGGCCGCGTCGACGCTGGTGGTCAGCCCCCGCTCGCGGGCGGCGGCCAACGCGCGCAGCCCCGCCGGTCGCGACCCGGCATCCAGCAGGCAGTACGCGGACAGGTGCAGGTGGGCGGCGTCGGGCACCGCCGTCAGGGCCCGGTCGACGTGGGTGGCGGTCAGGCGCAGGTTGGCCCCCCGCTCGGTGACCATGGTCCGCTCCGCGGCGGTGGCCAGCACGATCACCGTTCCGGTGGTGGCCTGCGGATGCACCTCGATCGCGCAGTCCACGCCCGCCCGCTCCAGCTCGGCCACCCGGTCCCGGCCGGCGCTGTCGTCGCCGATCGCGCCGACCAGCGTCACCGGCACGTGCTGGGCGGCGATCCAGGCGGCGGTGTTGGCCGCCTGACCACCGCCGGTGACCTTGATCGTCGCCGGGGTGTCCGAGCCGGTGGCCAACGGTCCGGCCAGCACCGCGACCACGTCGGTGATCAGGTCGCCGACCACCACGATCCGGCCCGGACCGGTCATGCCGCGGTAGGCCGGGCGGACGCGACCGCGATCCGGGCGGCCAGGTCGGCGTTGCGCAGGATGATCCGGATGTTGACCGCCAGGCTGGCGCCCTCGGTGGCCGAGTGGAAGTGGGCCAGCAGGAACGGGGTGACCGCCTTGCCGGTGACGCCGTCGCGGCCCAGCCGGGCCAGGCCCTCGGTGAGGGTCCGGTCGTGCAGCGCCGGGTCGAGCTGCTCGTCGACCGGAAGCGGGTTGGCCACGATCAACCCGCCGCCGTGCACGCCGTGCTGCTGCCGGGCGGCCAGCACGTCGGCGACCTGCTCGGGGGAGTCCACCGACCAGTCCAGGTCGAACCCGGCGTCGGTCAGGTAGAAGCCGGGGAAACGCCGGGTGCGGTAACCGACCACCCCGACGCCGAGGGTCTCCAGCCGCTCCAGGGTGGCCCCGACGTCGAGGATCGACTTGACCCCGGCGCAGACCACCGCGATCGGCGTACGGGCCAGGGTGATCAGGTCGGCCGACTCGTCGAAGGTCTGCGCCGCCTCCCGGTGCACCCCGCCCAGCCCGCCGGTGGCGAAGACGCCGATCCCCACGGCGGCGGCCACCGCGCTGGTGGCGGCCACGGTGGTGGCCCCGTCCGCGCCGGTGGCGGCGGCCACCGCGAGGTCGCGGACGGAGAGCTTGGCCACCGGGTCGACGGTGGCGAGGCGGGTCAGTTGGGCGTCGTCGAGGCCGACGACGAGCTCGCCGCCGACCATGCCGACGGTGGCGGGGACGGCGCCGGCGTCCCGTACCGTCTGCTCGATCTCCCGGGCGACCCGCAGGTTGTCCGGTCGGGGTAGGCCGTGCGAGACGATGGTGCTCTCCAGGGCGACGACGGGACGGCCGTCGCGAAGGGCGTCGGCGACCTCGGTGCCGGGGCGGATGTGGAAGGTGGTCACGTCGGCTACCGTAACGGGCCACCATCGGGGTGGGCTGCGGTGGACCGGACCCGATCGACCTGCCAGACTTGTGCAGTTGGAGGTGTGACTGTGAGTACAGAGGTTCTCGAGCGTCCGGAGTTGAAGGACGCCGACACCGGTCCCGAGATGTTCCATTACGTGCGCAAGGAGAAGATCGCCGAGAGTGCCGTGATGGGCACCTACGTGGTCGCGCTCTGTGGCGAGACGTTCCCGGTGACCAAGGCCGCCAAGCCCGGCTCGCCGGTCTGCCCCAAGTGCAAGGAGATCTACGACTCGTACCGCGAGTGATCCCGGGCGGCCCGGCGGGCCGCCCCCGTAACCTTCGGCGGTGTGACCACCTCCACCGCCCTGCTCCTGGCCGACCTGACCGGGGTGGCCGTCTTCGCCGCCTCCGGTGCCTCCGCGGCGGTGGCCAAACGGCTCGACCTGTTCGGCGTCGTATTCGTCGGGTTCGTCGCCGCTTTGGGCGGCGGGATCTTCCGCGACCTGGTCATCGACGAGGCCCCACCGCTGGCCTTCGCCGACTGGCGGTACGCCGCCACCGCCGCGGTCACCGCCACCGCCGTGTTCTGGCTGCACCCGCAGCTCGCCCGGCTGCGCACCACGGTGCTGGTGCTGGACGCCGCCGGGCTGGGCCTGTTCACCGTCACCGGCACCCTCAAGGCGCTCGACGCCCACGTGCCGGCGGTCGGTGCCGTGGTGATCGGCATGCTCACCGCGATCGGCGGCGGCCTCGGCCGGGATCTGCTCACCGCCGAGATCCCGGTGGTGCTGCGCCGGGAGATCTACGCCGTCGCCGCGCTCGCCGGATCGATCCTGGTGGCGCTGCTGGAGAGACTGGGGTACGCCGGAGCGGTCGGGCTGACCGCGGCGGCGCTGCTGGTCTTCGTCCTCCGCCTGGTGGCACTACGGCGGCGCTGGTCGGCCCCGGTGGCGACGATGCGTCCCCCGGAGACCGGCCTCGGCCGCCCCCCGTTCTGACTTGTCGCCGCCGGTGCGGGGCCTGACCGACTCCTGCTCGCGGAGGGGCCGGCGTCCGGGTGCCGCCGATGCCGCAACTGCGCCGGAACTGCGCTGCCTGGGGGCCTGGATGGCGGGCGGTGGAGATGGTCAGCGGGTGTCGGCTGGGGTTGCCGGCCCCGGCTGGTTATGCTGGGCCGGCCTTCGCGGCACTGACTGCGCGGAGGCGTTTTCATGGGCGGCGGTACCGTGGCCCTCGGCCCGGATCCGCCTCGGTGCGGTCGGAGAGGAGCCTCGGGTGGCACCCCGGTTGCCGGCGTTGGAGACGTTCCCGCCCCTGCGTGCCTGGCAGCGCAAGGCGATGGTGGAGTACCTGCGCCGTCGTACCGAAGACTTCACCGCGGTCGCCACCCCCGGTGCCGGCAAGACGACCTTCGCCCTGCGGATCGCGGCCGAGCTGCTGGTCGACGGCACCGTGGACGCGGTCACCGTGGTCGCCCCGACCGAGCACCTGAAGACCCAGTGGGCTCAGGCCGCGGCCCGGGTCGGCATCCAGCTCGACTCCGCGTTCCGCAACGCCGACCTGCACTCCGCCGCCGACTTCCACGGCGCTGTCGTCACCTATGCCCAGGTCGGCATGGCCCCGCAGGTCCACCGGCGGCGCACCATGACCCGACGCACCCTGGTCATCCTCGACGAGATCCACCACGCGGGGGACTCCCGATCCTGGGGTGACGGGGTCAAGAACGCCTTCGACCCCGCGGTACGCCGGCTGATGCTCACCGGTACGCCGTTCCGCTCCGACGACAACCCGATCCCGTTCGTCACCTACGAGCGGGGCGGCGACGGGCTGCTGCGCTCCCGCGCCGACTCGGTCTACGGCTACTCCGACGCGTTGCGCGACGGTGTCGTCCGGCCGGTGCTCTTCCTGGCGTACTCGGGGGAGACCCGGTGGCGTACCAACGCCGGGGACGAACTGGCGGCGCGGCTCGGCGAACCGATGACCCAGGACCTCGTCGCCCAGGCGTGGCGGACCGCCCTCGACCCGGCGGGTGACTGGATGCCGCAGGTGTTGCGGGCGGCCGACGCCCGGCTGACCGTGCTGCGCAACGCCGGGATGCCCGACGCCGGTGGCCTGATCATCGCCACCGACCAGCAGAACGCCCGTTCGTACGCCAAGCTGATCGAGCAGGTGACCGGCGAGAGGGCCACCGTGGTCCTCTCCGACGACCAGGGGGCGTCCGCGCGGATCGCGACGTTCGCGGCGTCCGAACAGCGATGGCTGGTGGCGGTCCGGATGGTCTCCGAGGGCGTCGACATCCCCCGGCTGGCGGTCGGGGTGTACGCCACCAGCGCCAGCACCCCGCTCTACTTCGCCCAGGCCATCGGCCGGTTCGTCCGGGCCCGTCGCTCCGGCGAGACCGCCTCGGTCTTCGTGCCGAGCGTGCCGCACCTGCTCGGACTGGCCAGCGAGATGGAGGCCGAGCGGGACCACGTGCTCGGCAAGCCCAAGGACCGTGAGGGCTTCGACGACGAGCTGCTGGAGCGGGCCCAGCGCGACGACCAGGCCAGCGGCGAGCTGGAGAAGCGGTTCACCGCGCTCTCCGCGACCGCCGAGCTGGATCAGGTGATCTTCGACGGGGCGTCCTTCGGCACCGCTGCCCAGGCCGGCACCCCGGAGGAGGAGGAGTACCTCGGGCTGCCCGGTCTGCTCACCGCCGACCAGGTGTCGCTGCTGCTGACCAAGCGCCAGGCCGACCAACTCGCCGCGCAGCGCCGCCGGGCGGCCACCCGGACCGCTGAGCCGGCTGCTGAGGCCCCCGCCGCGCCTGCGGTACCACTGAGTGCCGCTCAGCGCCGGGTGGCGCTGAGGCGTCAGCTGAACGCCCTGGTGGCCGCCCGGCACCACCGCACCGGCCTGCCACACGGCAAGATCCACGCGGAGCTGCGCCGGCTCTGCGGCGGACCGCCGAGCGCCCAGGCAACCATCGAACAGCTCGAAGAACGCATCGCCACCGTCCAAACCTTCTAACCCCACCCCCACCCCCACCCCCACCCCGGTCCGGTGATCAAGAGGTTTGCGTCACCGGAATGCGGGCGGGACGACGTAAACCTCTTGATCACCGAGGCGAGGCGGGGCGAGGCGGAGGAGAGGGAGGGGGCGGGGGCGGGGGCGGGGGAGGTAGCGAGAAGCCGGCCGGAGGCACCCACGGGTGCCTCCGGCCGGCTATGTCGTCGTTGTGCGGTTTACGGATTCAGTTCGCCATCAGATCGGCGCCACGCCAGCTGAACTCCGGGTCCGTCGCGAACTTCACCGTGATCTTCACGAGATCCTCGGCGTACTTGTTCGCGTGGTGCCCACAGAACACCAACTCGCTCCCACCCGCCAGAGTGATGCGGAGCTTGCCGGCAGCATTGCAGCGGTCGCACCGTTCATCGGCGGCTGGGGGAGCCACCGTTTCGGGCGGCGGCGTGAGGGTCGGGGTCATCGCCTTCCTCCTCTGGTCGTCACCGATGAACACTCTCTTCGGTCGTTGCTCACTCATCGTGCAACACCCTTACCGGGCCCCGCCTTCCCAGTGTGCCCGCGGGGGACCGAGGTCACACCTGGCGGGAAGGACAGTGTGCCGTGTACCCAGGGTGCCACGTCAACGATCACAAACACGTACCGGACCGATCACCTTCGGATGTTCTACGCCTGGTGATCAAACCGACACGACAGGTTGACGTGACCGGCTCAGTCCAGGTAGTCCCGAAGCACCTGGGAGCGCGACGGGTGCCGAAGCTTGGACATCGTCTTGGATTCGATCTGCCGGATCCGTTCCCGGGTCACCCCGTAGACCTGGCCGATCTCGTCGAGAGTACGCGGTTGGCCGTCGGTCAGGCCGAAGCGGAGCCGTACCACCCCCGCCTCACGCTCGGAGAGCGTCTGGAGCACCTGCTGGAGCTGATCCTGCAACAGGGAGAACGAGACCGCGTCTACGGCGACCACGGCCTCCGAGTCCTCGATGAAGTCACCGAGCTGGCTGTCGCCCTCGTCACCGATGGTCTGGTCGAGCGAGATGGGCTCCCGAGCGTACTGCTGGATCTCCAGCACCTTTTCGGGTGTGATGTCCATCTCCTTCGCCAGCTCCTCCGGGGTGGGCTCACGGCCCAGGTCCTGGAGCAGCTCGCGCTGGATGCGGCCGAGCTTGTTGATCACCTCGACCATGTGCACCGGGATGCGGATGGTGCGGGCCTGGTCGGCCATCGCCCGGGTGATCGCCTGCCGGATCCACCAGGTGGCGTACGTGGAGAACTTGTAGCCCTTGGTGTAGTCGAACTTCTCGACCGCGCGGATCAGGCCGAGGTTGCCCTCCTGGATCAGGTCGAGGAAGGCCATCCCCCGCCCGGTGTACCGCTTGGCCAGCGAGACGACCAGCCGGAGGTTCGCCTCCAGCAGGTGGTTCTTGGCGCGCTCACCGTCCCGGGAGATCCAGAGCAGATCGCGCTGCATGTCGCGGGTGAGCTTCTCCTCGCCCTCGTCGGCGGCACGCAGCCGCTCGGCGGAGTAGAGCCCGGCCTCGATCCGCTTGGCCAGCTCGACCTCCTGCTCGGCGTTGAGCAGCGGAACCTTGCCGATCTGCTTGAGGTACGCCCGGACCGAGTCGGCGGAGGCGGTGAGTTCCGCGTCCCGCCGCGCCTGCTTGAGCGCCTCGGACTCCTCGTCGTCCCACTCGAAGTCGTTGTCGGTGGCGGAGGCGGCGGCATCGGTCTCGGCAGCCCGGGCCAGCTCGGCCGGCTCCTCGACCACCACGTCCTCGATCTCGGCGGCCAGCTGCTCGGGGTCGATCTCCCCCTCGCCGCCCTCGCCCTTGGCCTTCGTGGCGGCCTTGCCGGCGCCGGCGGCGGCCACCGTCGCCTTGGTGGCCCGGGTGGACTTCGTCGCCTTGGCGGCGGGCGTGGCGGCCTTGGCGGCCACCCCCGCTGTGGTGGCCGTCTTCCGGGGGGCTGCCTTGCGCGGGGTGGGCGCGGTGGCCTCGTCGGCGGCGGGCGCCTGCTTCGGGGCCGGTGCGGCGGCCTTCTTGGTGGTCTTGGCGGTGGTGGCCCGCGAGGCCGGGGTGGCCGATCGCGCGGCGGCCACCCGGCGGGGACGGGTGCTGGCGGAGCCGTCGACCACCACGGTCACGCCCGCCTCGGAGAGCGCCCGCAGGATCTTCTTGGCCTGGGCCGGGGTCACCTCGGCGGACTCGACGGTGCGCGCGAGCTGGGCCGACGTCAACTGGCCGCCAGCGCTCTGGGCGTGGGCGATCAGGGTGTCGGTGAGCGAGCGAACGTCGGCGCCGGGCTGGCGGGGTTCTGTCACGAATGACCTTCCGGAGGCGAAGAGCGAGCACGGCCGGGGTCGTCCGGCGCAGCGTGGCGTGCCGTGCCGTGCGATGTCGTTTGAGTGACCCCCGTGTCCCGGGCCGGCTGTGCGGCGGCGGTCCGTGGCGCGTGGGCAGGGTGAATTGTAACCCCGCTTGCCGCGATCATCCTGCGGCGCACGGCAACCGGCCGTCTGTACCGCCGATTCAACACGGATGTCGGGTTTGTGAATGTCCTGTCGGCCCCGAGTCCGTGGACCCGCCCGGCACCCGTGGACCACGCCGCGACCTGCCCCGCGAGGCTCGCCTTGGACACCGTGGCCGCTCGCGGGGACCTGACACCGGGATCGCCCTGGTGCACCGGATCTTGCCTATGCTGTCCGGACGAGATCGGCGATGCGGGAGCCGGCACGCGTGTCACCTCGGGACGGCGTGTGTGTCCGTACCGGGGTGTCGTGCCGGTGGGCCGCGGGGTCTCGGTCCGGTACGTCCTGTGCTCGCAGGGCGGCGCGAAAGGGGCAGATCTGATGACCGGTTCGGTGCCGACCTCGCAGGAGCTGCTCGAGATCGCGATCAGGGTGGCCCGGGACGCGGCCGGCACCGCGGCCCGGATGCGGGCCGCCGGGGTCTCGGTCGCGGCGACCAAGAGCACCGCCACCGACGTGGTCACCGCCGCCGACCGGGCGGTCGAGCGGCAGGTCCTGGACGCCCTGCGCGCGGTCCGTCCGGGCGACGTGGTGCTCGGCGAGGAGTACGGCGGGGCGGCGGCCGGCTCGGTCGGGGCGGGTGGGGTGCGCTGGATCGTCGACCCGATCGACGGGACGGTGAACTACCTGTACGGGCTGCCGTACTGCGCGGTCTCGCTCGCCGCCGAGGTGGACGGCGAGGTGGTCGCCGGGGTGGTCCGCAACGTGGCGACCGGCGAGGAGTGGACCGCCACCGCGGGTGGCGGTGCCTGGCGCGACGGCGAGCGGCTGCGCTGCTCCACCGAGACCGACCTGGGGCAGGCGCTGGTCGCCACCGGCTTCGGCTACGACCCCGGCCGGCGCGTGCACCAGGCCCGGGTGGTCGCCGAGCTGATCCAGCACGTACGGGACATCCGGCGGATGGGGGCGGCGGCGCTGGACCTCTGCCTGGCCGCCGAGGGGCGGGTCGACGCCTACTACGAGAAGGGGCTGGCCGCCTGGGACCTGGCTGCGGGGGGACTGGTCGCCGCGGAGGCCGGGCTGCGGGTGACCGGGCTGAACGGCCAGCCACCCGGCCCTGACCTGGTCATCGCGGCCCCGCCGGCGCTGTTCGCGCCGCTGCACACCCGACTGGCTGCCCTGGACGCCTCCGGCGGGCCCTGATCGCCCAGCCCACAGGTCTCCGGTCGGCCCGCTGCCCCGGCCCGCCGTGTGCGGTGTGTCGGTCCGCCGATCCTGTGGCCCGACCCACCGGCCGGGCTCGTTCGACCCACCGGCACCGCTCGTTCGACCCGCCGGCCGGGCTGTCCGGCCCGGGGTTGAGGGCTACTTGTCCTCGACCGGCATCGGGCAGGTGCCCTCCGGGGCGACCGGGGAGCCCAGGTCGCCGAGGGACTGGTTGACCTCGGTGGTGGTGGCCAACTGCTGGAATCCGTCGCCCAGCACCACGTCGACCGTGTCGTCCTGGCGCTTCGGGTCGTAGTGCCGTTCGGCGTTGTTCAGGAAGAAGGCCCGCAGCAGGTGCGCGGAGCCGACTCCCTTGGGGCCGAAGCGCAGGAGCGCGACGCCGTTGAAGTGCGCGGCGTTGCCCTGCTTCTTGACCTGGAACTTCCGGTTGCGGAAGTCGTCCGCCACGCTGCTGGCCAAGCCCGGCTCACCGGTGCCGTTGAGGATGTTGATTTTGACATCCTTGTAGTTGCGCAGGGACAGGTCGGCCAGCGGCCAGCCCTCGGGACACCCCCTGGCGTTGGCCCCGCTGCCCTGGGTGTCGCGGACCACGGCGACGACGACGAAGACCAGGGCGACGACCGCCAGCAGGCCGACGACAACGAGTGCTCGCACTCGCGCAAAACTCATCTGGGTGCTCCCCGGACAGTGGGTGGTGGCGGCGAACGCCGGCGGCGGGCAGCGCCGTCGACCGTCGAGTACGCCGCTGAGGTTAACGGTTGTCCGGCAGTCGCGTGGAAACAGTCCGACATGCCGGCGCGCCAACCGGGAACGGGGTAGTACTACCCCTATCTTCGTGTCGCCTGAGTCACATTGGGAACATCTTGGGGCGCTGGGGCGTACATCTCTGCCGCGAGGGCGGTATACATGCCTCGCCTGGGAGGGGGGTAAGGTACCGCGCTCGTCGGTGCTCAGCCCGGAGACCTCGATCCAGAGGCCGTCGGGTCGGGCGACCGACACAACATTGGTGGCCGGCCAGTGGGAACCGAAACAGCGTCGCCCGGCGTTACAACCGGAAGCGACAACATCGATATGGGAGAGTGAAACCGATGGCCACCGACTACGACGCCCCGCGTCGCGACGAGGTCGACCTCGGCGAGGACAGCCTGGAAGAGCTCAAGGCCCGGCGGGTCGACTCACAGTCGGGCGCCGTGGACGTCGACGAGGCCGAGGTGGCCGAGAGCTTCGAGCTGCCCGGCGCCGACCTGGCCGACGAGGAGCTGACCGTGAAGGTCCTCCCGATGCAGCAGGACGAATTCCGGTGCGGACGCTGCTTCCTGGTGCACCACCGCAGCCAGCTGGCGGTCGAGCGCAACGGCGACCTGATCTGCCGCGAGTGCGTCTGAGCACCCACCACACCGGCGGCGGCCTCCTCGCGGGGCCGCCGCTGCCCGAGCCGCCGTGCGCATATGGCGGGTTGCTGCTTGACTCGTGGTAGGCGTCCACCAGGCCGGTGGGAACCTCGGGAGGGCGGGCGGATGAACGAGCACGGCGAGCGGCACGACAGGTCCGACCCGGACGGTCCGGTGTCCGGCGTCGTGCCGTCCGTCGCCGTTCCGGAGGGCGGTGCAGCGGCCCCGGCGGCCACCCGCTCCGAGACGACGCGTCCGGTGGCCCCGAGCCGACCGGACGTTGCCGCACGTCCCGCTGACGGCGTCCGTACGGACCTTCCCGGAGCCGGCGCGTCCGCAGACACCCCGGGCACCCTCTCGGGCTCAGGCGGGCCCACAGGCGCTCCGGGCGCTGCCGGTGGATCCATCGGGGCGGAGGGAGCGGAGCCCGGCTCTGCCGACAGCCCGTCCACCCGTTCCCGATCAGGTGCGGCCGGAGCCGACCGGGAGATCGAGCCGGCTGTCCGGGCCGGCGACGAACTGGGCGCGACGGTGGCGGCACTGACCGCCGACGACATCGCGCCCGCCCGCCGCCGGCAGCTGCTCACCCGGCTGGTGGGGCAGGCCCGCAGCCGGGGGCTCGCCGACCTGTTCAAGCCGAGGGCGGCGCTGCGCTGGATGACCGACACGGTCTCTGACGTCGCGCCGCACATCCCGGTCCGGGACCTGGCGACCCTGCGTCGGCACTTCCCCGGGCTGGACGACGAGGCGCTCGCGGACCGGCTCGTCCGCAACGCCACCCGGGCCACCGCCGGGGTGGGCGCCGCCGGTGGCGGAGTCGCCGCGGTGGAGTGGGCCGTCGCCCCGACCCTGCTCTCCGCGCCGGTGCTGCTCGCCGCCGAGACGGTGGCCGTGGTGTCGATCGAGTTGAAGCTGATCGGCGAGCTGCACGAGATCTACGGTGCCCCGCTGCCCACCGGCGGCACCCCCCGGACCGTCGCACTGGTCCAGTCCTGGGCCAGCCAGCGGGGAATCAACCCGATGATGCCGGGCGTCGGGGTGAGCGCGGTGCTCGGCACCGCCGCCCGCAAGGAGCTACGGGACACCCTGCTCAAGCGCTTCGGCCGCAATCTGACCACGCTGGGCCCGTTCCTCACCGGCGCCGCCGTCGCCAGCTACCTCAATCGCCGGGCCACCCGGTCTCTGGCCGACCAGCTCCGCCGCGACCTGCGCAGACAACGCCGGGAGCTGCCGGGCGGCCGACCCGCCCTGCCCTGAGGCCGGGACGGCGGTTACCGGCCGGGCCCCGGGAGGAGTGTTGGCCCGGCGGGTGGGCGGGGCTGTGCTCAGGCCGCGTCGCGGGCGGCCAGCAGAGCGGCGGCCAGCTCGGTCGGCCGGCGGGAACTCACCACCCAGAACGGGGTCGGGTCGTCCGGATCGTCGAGCACCACCTGCACCGCGCCGCCGATCCACGGCCGCTGCACCACGAAGGCCAGCGGGTCCGCGCCCACCCCGAGCACCTCACGCCGGCCCTCGGCGTCGAGCGGGACGGCGTCGGCGACGTGACGCACGGGCAGGTGGGCGTCGTCGACCCGCAGTTCACCACCGTCGACCGCGATCCGGACCCGGCCCAGCCACCACAGCCCGGCCCCGGCGGCCGGCAGCAGCAGCACGAAGGGCAGCCAGGCCCGCACCCCGCCGGCACCCATCCAGAGCTCGGCGGCGGCGAGCCCGGCCAGGACCAGGCCGCCCAGCCAGCACCACCAGGGCAGGCTGAGCCGCTCGGCGTACGCCGGGACGGGCGCGACGCGCGGCGTCGGCGAGGACGGGGAGGGTGACAGGCTCACACCTCGAAGGGTACGGAACACGACGGGCGGCCAACCCGGCAGGATGGCAGGGGCACCCCGCGAACGCCGACGGAAGAAGCAGATCGTGACCCACGTCGTACCCGTGCCCGTACGGCAGCTCGATCCGGAGCTGCCCCTGCCCGCGTACGCCCATCCCGGCGACGCCGGTGCCGACCTGGTGGCCGCCGCGGACGTCGAGCTGCCGCCCGGCGGGCGGGCCCTGGTCCCCACCGGCGTGGCGCTGGCCCTGCCGGACGGCTTCGTCGGCCTGGTCCACCCGCGCTCCGGGCTGGCCGCCAGGCTCGGCGTGACGGTGCTCAACGCGCCCGGTACGGTCGACGCCGGCTACCGGGGTGAGATCCTGGTCAACCTGATCAACCATGATCGGGACGCACCGGCGAAGATCTCCCGTGGCGATCGCATCGCGCAACTCGTTGTGCAGCGGGTGGAGCGGGCCGATTTCCAGCCGGTGGCGGTGCTGCCCGGGTCCCGACGGGGGACCGGCGGGCACGGGTCGACCGGCGGCCACGCCGGGCTCGTGCCTCCGCCCGGTGGCCCGACCGGGCCCGAGGGCACCGACCGGGCGGGCGAACGGACGGAAGAGGTGGCAGGGTGAGTGCGAACAGCGGAGGGTGGGCGCAGTGATCTTCTCCCGAAAGCGGGCCGACGGCGGGCGGCACGCCCGTGACGAGCGGGCCGACGTCCTCGACTCGTACGAGACGGCGGGCCCGGCCCGTGGCCCGTACGACCTCTCCGAGGCACCGGACGACGTGCAGCGGCTCGATCTGGGCAGCCTGCACATCCCCGCGGTGCCCGGGGTCGAGGTGCGGGTGCAGGCCGACCCGCAGGGCGTCGTCCAGCAGGTCGTGCTGGTGCACGGGGACAACGCGCTCCAGCTCGGCGTCTTCGCCGCGCCGCGCTCCGAGGGCATCTGGGACGAGGTGCGCGAGGAGATCCGGCAGTCGCTGCTCGGCGACGGCGCCACCGCCCAGGAGGCCCAGGGCGAGTACGGCGTCGAGCTGCACGCCCGGGTGCGTACCCCGGACGGCCCGACCGACCTGCGCTTCGTCGGCATCGACGGGCCGCGCTGGATGGTCCGTGGCGTCTACCAGGGCGCTGCCGCCACCGATCCGGCCGCGGCCGGCCCGCTCGCCATCTGCCTGGACGGCCTGGTGGTCGACCGGGGGCAGGAGGCGAAGCCGGTTCGCGAGCCGCTGCCGCTGCGGCTGCCCCGGGAGATGGCCGACCAGGCCGAGGGCGACGACGCCTCGACGCCCACCCCCCGCGGGGCCTGACCGACCGTAGGTCCGGGCCGCGGGGCCTGACCGACCCGCAGGTCCGGGCCGGACGCCGTCACCGAGGTGGCCGCGTCCGGCCCGGACGGCTGTCCGGCGGCCTCCGACCCGGGCGGCTGTCCGGCGGCACCCTGCGGCCGGACGGCGGTCCGGTGGCAGCTGCGGGCCGGCGGATGGTTCGCCGGGCGAAGCGGGCCGTACCGCACCGACGCCACCGGCCCGGATCGGCGTACGCTGGCGGCACGGTCCCGCTCCGGGGTCGGGGCAGCGCCGGTGCCGACCGGTCAGCGTGGAGAGGGTGACACGGAGGTCATGTCGACCGACGAGAGCCGGATGTCACTGCGGGGCATGCTGCGCCGATTCACCGCCAGCGAGGCCGAGATCGAGGCACAGGAACTGCGCCGGGAGAGCGCCGAGTCCGGCGGTGTGCTGGCCCGGCAGTGCATGCGGGGGCAGGTGGTCTCGGTCGCCGGGCGGCTCCGCACGGTGGTCTACACGCCGCGGACCAACCTGCCCACCCTGGAGGCGGACCTCTACGACGGCAGCGACGTGGTCACCTTGGTCTGGCTGGGTCGGCGGCACATCGTCGGGATCGAGCCGGGCCGGCACCTCACCGCGCGGGGCCGGGTGGCCGTCCGGGACGACCGCAAGGTCATCTACAACCCGTACTACGAGCTGGAGTCGCCGAAGTGACGACGGGACAGCCCCCGGCCACCGAGCCGCAGATCACCCCGGCCGACGACGAGCAGCTGCCCAGCCTCGCCGAGCAGATGGCCGACCAGTTGGGCGGCTGGCGCGGGTTGGTCGAGTCCAGCATCCCGGTGGTGGTCTTCGTGCTGGCCAACGTGGTCGGGGAGCTGCGGCCGGCGGTGATCGCCTCGGTCGGGGTGGCGCTGCTGATCGCGGTGGTCCGGCTGGTCCAGCGCCGTCCGGTCCGGCACGCCGTCAACGGGCTGTTCGGCGTCGGCGTCGGCGCGGCCATCGCCTGGCGTACCGGGGACGAGCGGGACTTCTATCTCCCGGGCATCCTCTACGGCATCGGCTACGGCGTCGCCCTGCTGCTCTCCGCGGTGATCCGGCAGCCCCTGGTGGGGTGGATCTGGTCGGTGCTGGTGGCCAAGGGTCGCTCCGAGTGGCGGGACGACCCCCGGCTGGTGCGCACCTTCACCCAGCTCACCGTGCTCTGGGGGGTGGTGTGGCTGGCCAAGGTCGGGGTGCAGGCCGGGCTCTACCTGGCCCACCAGGACACCGCGCTGGGGGTGGCCCGGCTCGCCCTCGGCTACCCGCCCTATGCGCTGCTGTTGCTGATCACGGTCTGGACGGTACGTCGGGTGACCCGGGAATCCGCCCCGCAGCCGCTCCCCGGCGGCTGACCCGGCCGGCTCAGCCCGCGCCGCGGGTCCGCTCCACGCTGTCCGGGCCGAGGATCACTCCGCGCACCTCGTCCTCCACCTCGGCGGTGCATACGAAGATCAGTTCGTCACCGGCCTCGATCGGGTCGTCGGGGCTGGGCACCAGCACCCGCTTGCCGCGCAGGATCGCCACCAGCGCGGCGTCCCGGGGGATCGGCACGGCGTGGATCGGCTGGCCGACGTAGGGCGCGCTCGGCGGCAGGGTGATCTCCACCAGGTTCGCCTCGCCCTGCCGGAACGTCATCAACCGGACCAGGTCGCCGACGGTGACCGCCTCCTCGACCAGCGCCGCCATCACCCGGGGCTTGCTGACCGCCACGTCGACGCCCCACTGCTCGTTGAAGAGCCACTCGTTCTCGGCCCGGTTGACCCGGGCCACCACCCGGGGCACCGCGAACTCGGTCTTGGCCAGCAGCGACACCACCAGGTTGACCTTGTCGTCGCCGGTGGCGGCGACCACCACGTCGCAGCCCGCGACGTTCGCCTCCTCCAGGCTGGCCAGCTCACAGGCGTCGGCCAGCACCCAGTCGGCGGTGGGCACCCGGTCCGGGCGCAGCATCCGGGGCTGCCGCTCGATCAGCATCACCTGGTGGCCGTTGTCGATCAGCTCCTGGGCGATCGACCGGCCCACGTTGCCGGCGCCGGCGATGGCGATCCGCATGGCTCAGTGCCCTCCTTCGGGCGGCGTCGCGGCCACCGCGGTGACCGGGGCGGCGATGTCGTCGGTGACCAGCAGGTAGAGCTGGTCACCCTCCTGTACGACGCTGGACGCGGTGGGCAGCATGCCGATCCCGAACCGGGTCAGGTACGCCACCCTGGTCCCGGCCGCCTCCTCCAGTTGGCGCAGCGGCCGGCCGATCCAGTCCTTGTGCACCGGCACCTCGATGATCGACACGGTGCTGGTCGGATCCCGGAAGATCTCCACGTTGCCCTCGGGGACCAGGTGGCGCAGCATCCGGTCGGCCGTCCAGCGGACGGTGGCGACGGTGGGGATGCCGAGCCGCTCGTAGACCTGGGCCCGGCGTTGGTCGTAGATCCGGGCCGCGACCCGGGAGACGCCGAACGTCTCGCGGGCCAGCCGGGCCGAGATGATGTTGGAGTTGTCGCCGCTGGAGACGGCGGCGAAGGCGTCCGCCCGCTCGATGCCGGCCTGGCGCAGCACCTCGCCGTCGAAGCCGGCACCGGTGACGGTGATCCCGGCGAAGTCGGGACCGAGGCGGCGGAAGGCGTCGGCGTCCTGGTCGATCACCGCCACCGAGTGCCCCCGGGACTCCAGGCTGTGGGCCAGCGTCGAGCCGACCCGACCACAGCCCATGATCACGACGTGCACGGTGTCCCTCCCAAGGTGCGCCCCCGTCCCAGCGGCTGTCGTCTGCGAGCCTGCCACGTCCACCCCGCCGACGGGGGACCGAACCGTACCGCGCGGGGGCATGGCGGCGGGATCAGGCACCCCCGGGCGACCACCATCCGGTGGTCGTACCCTTAGCGCTTGTGGCCAGTCCCACCTCGCTGCTGAAGCGACTCCTCGTCGGTCGACCGTTCCGGTCCGATCGGCTCCAGCACACCCTGCTGCCCAAGCGCATCGCTCTGCCGGTCTTCGCCTCCGACGCGCTGTCCAGCGTGGCGTACGCCCCGGACGAGATCCTGCTGACCCTCTCCATCGCCGGGGCGTCGGCCTTCCTGTTCTCCCCGTGGATCGCCCTCGCGGTGGTCGTGGTCATGCTCACCGTGGTCGCCAGCTACCGGCAGAACGTGCACGCCTACCCCTCCGGCGGCGGTGACTACGAGGTGGCCACGGTCAACCTCGGCCCCCGGGCCGGGCTGGCGGTGGGCAGCGCGCTACTGGTCGACTACGTGCTGACCGTCGCCGTGTCGGTCTCCTCCGGGGTGGCCAACCTCGGCTCGGTGCTGCCCTTCGTGGCCACCCACAAGGTCATGATCGCGGTCACCGCGGTGGCGCTGCTGACCGCGATGAACCTGCGCGGGCTGCGCGAGTCCGGGACCGCGTTCGCCATCCCGACGTACGGCTTCGTGATCGTCATGGGTGGGATGATCATCACCGGCCTGGTCCGGTACTTCGTCCTCGGCGACGACCTGCGCGCCCCCAGCGCGGGGCTGGAGATCCAGGCCGAGCACAGCGTCGCCGGCTTCGCGCTGGTCTTCCTGCTGCTGCGGACCTTCTCCTCCGGTTGCGCCGCGCTGACCGGCGTCGAGGCGATCTCCAACGGGGTGCCGGCCTTCAAGGCGCCGAAGAGCCGCAACGCGGCCACCACGCTGCTGCTGCTCGGCACCATCTCGGTCGCGATGCTGGTCGGCATCATCTGGCTGGCCCGGCTGACCGGCCTCCAGTTCGTCGAGGACCCGAGCACGCAGATCCTCTCCGGCCCCGAGGGGTACGTGCAGAAGACCGTCACCACCCAGCTCGGCGAGACCGTCTTCGGCAACGGTTCGGTGCTGCTCTACGTGGTCGCCGGGATGACCGCGCTGATCCTCTTCCTGGCCGCGAACACCGCGTTCAACGGCTTCCCGGTGCTCGGCTCGATCCTCGCCCAGGACCGCTACCTGCCCCGGCAGCTGCACACCCGGGGCGACCGGCTGGCCTTCTCCAACGGCATCGTCTTCCTCGCCGTCTTCGCGATCGTGCTGATCGTCGGCTTCCAGGCCGAGGTGACCAAGCTGATCCAGCTCTACATCGTCGGCGTCTTCGTCTCGTTCACGCTCTCCCAGGCCGGCATGATCCGGCACTGGAACCGGCACCTGAGCCACGAACGGGATCCGGAGGCCCGCCGCCGGATCCACCGCTCCCGGGCGATCAACGCGTTCGGCATGGCGATGACCGGCACCGTGCTGGTCATCGTGCTGATCACCAAGTTCCTGCTCGGCGCGTGGATCGCCATCGCCGCGATGGCGGTGATCTACCTGCTGATGCTGGCCATCCGCCGGCACTACGACCGGGTCGCCGCCGAGCTGGAACCGACCGAGGTACGCGGTGTGCTGCCCGCCCGCAACCACGCCATCGTGCTGGTCAGCAAGCTGCACCAGCCGACCCTGCGGGCCATCGCGTACGCCCGCGCCACCCGGCCGGACACGCTGACCGCGGTCACCGTCAACGTGGACGAGAAGGACACCCGTCAGCTTCAGCAGGAGTGGGAGCGGCGCGAACTGCCGGTGCCGCTGACCGTGGTCGACTCGCCGTACCGGGAGATCACCCGGCCGATCCTGAACTTCGTGGCCAACACCCGCCGGGAGTCGCCCCGCGACGTGGTCACCGTCTTCATCCCCGAGTACGTCGTCGGCCACTGGTGGGAGAACCTGCTGCACAACCAGAGCGCGTTGCGGCTCAAGGGTCGACTGCTCTTCGAGCCGGGCGTGATGGTGACCAGCGTGCCCTGGCAGTTGGCCTCCACGGCGACGAAGAACCTCGACCGGCTGGACGAGACGCTGAGCCGTACCCCCGCCCGGGGGCCCCGGGTCGCGCCGCGCAGCACCCTGCCCCCGCCCGTCCCGCCGGTGGTTGCCGCCGTCCCGCCCGGCGAGCCCGGCCCATCGAGTGGAGACCGCCCGTGACCGCCCACACCGGCCCTGCCCACCCCGTGACCACCGACCGCGCCGACCCGGGCCGGCCGGGCGGCGTCGCGTCGGGCGGCGTCGCGTCGGCGGTCACCGCGTCGGGCGGCGTCGGGGAGGACGGGCGGCCCGGCCTCGAGGAGGCCGAGCGGGTCGAGTTGACCGTCGACGCGGTCGCCCCCGGCGGACACTGCGTGGCCCGGGTCGACGGTCAGGTGGTCTTCGTCCGGCACGCGCTGCCCGGCGAGCGGGTGGTCGCCGAGGTGACCGAGCTGCACCGGGGCTTCGCCCGAGCCGACGCCGTCGAGATCATCGAGGCGTCACCGGACCGGGTCACGCCGCCCTGCCCGTACGCCCGGCCGGGCGGCTGCGGCGGCTGCGACCTCCAGCACGTCGCCCCGGCCGCCCAGCTCGGTTGGAAGACGGCCGTGGTCCGCGAGCAGCTCACCCGCCTGGGTGGGCTCACCGACGCCGAGATCGACGGGTTGCGGGTGACCGTCGAGGCGCTGCCCGGCGGCCCGCTGGGCTGGCGCTCCCGGGTCCGCTACGCGGTCGACGCCGCCGGCCGGGCCGGGCTGCTCAAACACCGGTCGCACGAGGTGGTGCCGATCGACCGGTGCCTGATCGCCCACCCGGTGATCCAGGAGCTGCCGGTGCTCGGCCGGTCCTGGCCGACGGCCGAGGCGGTGGAGACCGTCGCCTCGACCGGCGGGGACGTCGCCGTCACCGCCCTCGCCGACGGGGTGGCCACCCGGATCGACGTCCCGTCCCGGCCGGCCTCGGCTCAGGTCGACGGGCCGGCGCTGGTACGTGAGGTGGCCGCCGGGCGGGACTGGACGCTGCCCGCCGGCGGTTTCTGGCAGGTCCACCCGGCCGCCGCCGACACCCTGGTCGACGCGGTCCTCGACCTGCTCGCCCCGCAGCCCGGCGAGTCCGCCTGGGACCTGTACGGCGGGGCTGGCCTGTTCGCCGCGGCGCTCGCCGGCCGGGTCGGCCCGACCGCCCGGGTCACCATGGTCGAGTCCGCCGCCGAGGGGGTCGCCGCCGCCCGGCGGAACCTGGCCGACCTGCCCCGGGTGGAGGTGGTCGCCGCCCGGGTGGAGACCGCGCTGGCCCGCCGCCGGATCACCGGCCCGGTCGACCTGGTGGTGCTCGACCCGCCCCGTACCGGTGCGGGCGCGGCGGTGGTCCGGGACATGATCGCCGCCAGTCCACGGGCGATCGCGTACGTGGCCTGCGATCCGGCCGCCTTCGCCCGGGACGTGCGCACCTTCACCCGGGCCGGCTGGCGGCTCGCCGCACTGCGCGGCTACGACCTGTTCCCGATGACCCAGCACGTCGAACTCGTCGGACTGTTCCTGCCCCCGGCTGACTAGCCTGGTCCGATGAAGATCGTCGGACTGATGTCGGGCACCTCGTACGACGGGGTGGACGTGGTCGCCGCCGAGTTCACCGTCGCCGGGGACACCCTGCGGATGCGTCCGTTGGGGCACCGGGAGTTGGGCTACGACGCGGAGTCGCGGGAGCGGATCGGGGCGCTGCTGCCACCGGATCCGACCACGGTCGAGGCGGTCTGCCGGCTCGACAACGCCCTCGGCGAGGTGTTCGCCGACGCCGCCGCGCTCGGCGTCGAGCTGGCCGGCGGGCACGCCGACGTGGTCGTCTCACCCGGGCAGACCGTTTACCACTGGGTCGACGGCGGCACCGTGCGCGGCACCCTCCAGCTCGGTGCGCCGGCCCGGGTCGCCGCCCGGGTGGGCGTACCCGTGCTGTCGGACCTGCGGTCGGCGGACGTCGCCGCCGGCGGGCAGGGCGCCCCGCTGGTCCCCGCCTTCGACGCCCTGCTGCTCGCCCCGGGCGACCCCGACGAGAGCGGGCGGCGCGACGCCGACGGCGGGCCGCGCGGGTCGGGCGGCGGGGTACGGGCGGCGCTCAACCTGGGCGGCATCGCCAACCTCACCGTGGTCGCGCCGGGCGCACCCGTGCTCGGGTACGACGTGGGCCCCGCGAACGCCCTGCTCGACGCGGCGGCCCGTCGGTTCCTCGGCCGACCGTGTGACGTCGACGGGGTCCGGGCGGCGGCCGGCCGGGTGCACCCCGGGTTGCTGGCGCTGCTGCTCGCCGAGCCCTACTACGCGGCGTCGCCGCCCAAGTCGACAGGCAAGGAGCTGTTCCACCCCGGCTACCTCGACGCACGGTTGGCCGCGCTCGGGGAACCGGTCGCCCCGGACGACGTGTTCGCCACGCTGACCGAGCTGACCGCCCGGACGGTGGCCGACGCCTGCGACCGGCACCGGGTGACCGAGGTGGTGGCGGCCGGCGGCGGGGTACGCAATCCCACCCTGTGGGGTCGACTGGCCGCCCTCGGGGCCGGGCGGTGGGTGCTGCGTACCACCGACGAGCTGGGGGTGCCCGCCCAGGCCCGGGAGGCGTACGCGTTCGCCCTGCTCGGGTGGCTGTCCTGGCACGGGCTGCCCGGTGCGGTGCCCTCGGTGACCGGGGCCCGGCGGGCGGCCGTGCTGGGTTCCTGGACCCCGTCCGGGCCGCCGTACGGGGTCGCCGTGCCGACACCACCGCGTCGGCTGGTCGTGGTGCGCTGAACCGGGCCCCACCTGCGATGATCCACGGCCGAACTGCGGAGTGTGCGGCGGCCGATAGACTCTCTCGTCATGAGTGTTGAAGAGGACACGGCCAACCACGGTCGGCTGCTGGGCACCGTCCGTGGTCCGCAGGACGTGAAGCGGATGACCGGCGAACAGCTGGACATCCTCGCCGCCGAGATCCGTGACTTCCTGATCGCCAAGGTCTCCCGCACAGGTGGGCACGTCGGCCCCAACCTGGGTGTGGTGGAGCTGACCCTGGCCATGCACCGGGTCTTCGACTCCCCGCGCGACCGGCTCCTGTTCGACACCGGCCACCAGTCGTACGTGCACAAGATCCTGACCGGCCGGCAGGACGGCTTCGACAAGCTCCGCCAGCGCGGTGGCCTCTCCGGCTACCCGAGCCAGGCCGAGAGCGAGCACGACCTGATCGAGAACTCGCACGCCTCCACCGCCCTGTCGTACGCCGACGGGCTGGCCAAGGCGTACGCCCTGCGCGGCGAGCAGCGCAGCGTGGTGGCCGTGGTCGGCGACGGGGCGCTCACCGGCGGCATGTGCTGGGAGGCGCTGAACAACATCGCCACCTCCGGCAACCGGCTGGTGATCGTGGTCAACGACAACGGCCGGTCCTATTCGCCGACCATCGGCGGCCTCGCCGACCACCTGTCGTCGCTGCGGCTCAACCCCGGCTACGAGAAGGTCCTCGACACCGTCAAGGACGCCCTCGGCAACACCCCGTTCGTCGGCAAGCCGATGTACGAGGTGCTGCACGCGGTCAAGAAGGGCATCAAGGACGCGGTCGCCCCGCAGGCGATGTTCGAGGACCTCGGCATCAAGTACGTCGGCCCGGTCGACGGGCACGACATCGTCGCGGTCGAGTCGGCGCTGCGCGCCGCGAAGAACTTCGGCGGCCCGGTGATCGTGCACGCGGTGACCCGCAAGGGTTACGGCTACCGCCCGGCCGAGGAGGACGAGGCGGACTGCCTGCACGGTCCGGGCGCCTTCGACGCCGAGACCGGCAAGCTGCTCGCCGCCCCGTCGGTGAAGTGGACCCAGGTCTTCGCCGACGAGCTGGTCGCGATCGCCGACGAGCGGCCCGACGTGGTGGGGATCACCGCCGCGATGGCCGAGCCCACCGGCATCGCCACCCTGGCCCGCAAGCACCCCCACCGGGTGTACGACGTGGGCATCGCCGAGCAGCACGCCGCCACCTCCGCGGCCGGCCTGGCGATGGGCGGGCTGCACCCGGTGGTGGCCGTCTACGCGACCTTCCTGAACCGCGCCTTCGACCAGGTGCTGCTGGACGTGGCGATGCACCGGCTGCCGGTGACCTTCGTGCTGGACCGGGCCGGCATCACCGGGCCGGATGGCCCGAGCCACTACGGCATCTGGGACATGTCGGTCTTCGGGGTCGTGCCGGGCCTGCGGATCGCCGCGCCCCGCGACTCCGCCAGCCTCCGTGAGGAACTACGCGAGGCGATCGCCGTCGACGACGGCCCGACCATCGTCCGGTTCCCGACCGGGACCGTCGCCGCCGACCTGCCGGCCGTCCGCCGGGTCGGCCCCGTCGACGTGCTGGCCGAGTCGGCGCGTACCGACGTGCTGCTGGTGGCGGTGGGCTCGTTCGGCCAGCTCGGCATGGAGGTGGCGACCCGCCTCGCCGAGCAGGGCTACGGCGTCACCGTGGTCGACCCGCGCTGGGTCCGCCCGGTCCCGGCCGAACTGGTCGAGCTGGCCGCCGGGCACCGCCTCGTGGTCACCGTCGAGGACGGCGTCCGGGTCGGCGGCGTCGGTGACGCGCTCGGCCAGGCGATGCGCGACGCCGACGTCCGCGTTCCGCTGCGCGACCTGGGCGTACCGGCCGACTGGCACCCGCACGGCACCCGCGCCCAGATCCTCACCGACCTGCGGCTGACCGCCCAGGACGTGGCCCGCGACGTCACCGGCTGGATCACCGGCCTGCACAGCGACGCCCCCTCCATGGAAACGGTCCGCCTCCCCACCCCCGACACCACCCCCAACTAACCCCCCACCCCCACCCCCCACGCCCAGCCCGGTGATCAAGAGGTTTGCGTCATGGGAAACGTCCGCCATGACGCAAACCTCTTGATCACCGCCGGGACAGCGGGGGGAGGGGGGAGGGGGAGGGGGAGGGGGTTAGCGGCCGCCGGCGGAGCGGTAGTAGGTTTTTTCGGCGGTGGCGAGGCTGAAGGTCTGCCTGGCGGCGGGCATCGGGACGACCACCAGGCCGGGGCGGTCCACCAGCCGGGGGGTGCCGGGCGGCACCGACAGGGACGCGTCCCGGTTGCCCCGCCAGGTCAGCACCACCAGCGGCTGCCCTGGCACCGGCAGCACGTACGTCTGGAGCGGGTTGGACCGGTCGGCGGGGGAGACCACCGGCTTGCCGTCGGCGGCCGGGCGGTAGACCACCGCGGTCATCGGCCCCGCGTCGGTCTCCCAGGTCAGCTGCTCCAGGTCACCGGGGTCGTCCCCGCCGCCCAGCGTCATCTCACCGATCGCCCGGACGGTCACCTTCTCCAGGGGCCACGACTCGGGGACCGAACGGGGTGCGTCCCGGTCGCCGATCCGGCGCGGAATGCTCCCGAACGGCCCCTGCTCGTCGGCGAGCACGCAGGTGTCCAGCCCGTCGAGGGCCCGTCGGCCGGATCCGGTCTCGTCCCGGACCAGCGGATACCTCGGGTCGGCGGTGGCGGTGCCCAGGTCCAGCAGGCGATCGGCGGCCCGGCCCCGGGGCAGCGACTCGGTGGCCCGCAGCGTCACCGTCACCGGCACCGCCCGGCAGTCGGGCACCTTCACCGGGGCGGTGATCCCGTCGGTCAGCAGCAGCGTCCGGCCGTCCGGGCCGAGCAGTCGCTCCACCCGGCCGGAGGTCAGGTAGCGCCGGCCGTCGGGCAGGTGCAGCGGGAGCACGTCGGCATAGACGAGGTAGCCCGGATCGGTGTACTCGCTGGCCCGGGTGACCTCGTACCGGCCGTCGCGGCCGGTGAGCTGGAGCAGCCAGGACGCGCTCTCCCCGGGCACGTCGGCGGCGACCAGGGCCAACGGGACGTCGTCTACCTCGCCCGACCAGAGAATGCCGGAGGACGGCAGGTGTGCGCGGTCGTCGATCGGCGAGCGCCAGGCGCGGACCGCCTCGGTCACCGCCGTGGTCGCCGTGGCGTCCCCGGCGAGCGAACCACGCGGCGGCCAGACCGCGCGGGTGCCGTCCAGGCTGTCGTAGCCGACCCGCAGCTCGCCGGCCTGACGTTCGGCGACCGGGCCGCAGGCCGGGACGGCCAGCAACACGCCGAGCAGCGCGCTGGCCGTCGTGCCGCGGCGGCGGACTGAAGCCATCTGTACGCCCCCGATCGCGTCGCCGTCGTTGTCGGAAGCCCACATGGTACGCAACGCCCGGTGACGCCCTGCAGCCGTGTCCCCGATGACCACAAGGGACACCAGAGTGAATTTCGGGCTATTTTCCGGCTCCGGTAGACTCCGCCGACTGTGACGTCTGCCGAGCCCCGTGGCGCCTCCGCACCGGCCCCCGACGACTCCGAGGGCTCGGCCCGAGGCAGGACGGCCACCGCGACAGCGCCCTCGCCCGTGACCCGCACCACCCCCGCCGACCTGCGCATCATCGGCGTACCGACGCCTGTCGACCGGACGGTCGAGGCGTCGCCGGTCGAGGCGTCGCCCGTGGGGACGGCAGCCGTCGAGGCGGCCCCGGAGCCGGTGACCGACGGCGGCGGTGTGCAGGCTGCGGTCGTACCGGAGAAGGGGTCGGCGGACACGGACGGTGACGGCGCGACGCCGGCCGCGTGGTGGCGGCGCTGGCGCTGGACGGCCCGCCGCAAGGACCTGGTGGTCTACGGGATATTCCTGTTCGTCGCGCTCTGGGTGACCAGCCGGATCTGGGCCGACCCGGCCGGCCGGGTGGCCTCGCTCTACAGCAGCGACCCGGCGCAGGTGCAGTTCTTCCTCGCCCACTCGGTGCGGGTGGTGCTGCACGGGGAGTTCCCGTTCTACACCGACCAGTTCAACTATCCCGACGGCGTCAACCTGATGGCCAACACGGCGGTGCTGGCGTTGGGCATCCCGATGGTGCCGATCACCCTGCTCTTCGGGCCGGCGGTCTCCTTCGTGGTGCTGGTCACCCTCGGTCTCGCCGGCACCGCCGCCGCCTGGTACCACGTGCTGTCCCGGCACCTCGTGCGGCGGCGGCTCGCCGCGGCGGTCGGCGGCTGGTTCTGCGGGTTCTCCCCGGCGATGCTCTCGCACGCCAGTTGGCACCCCAACATCATCAGCCAGTTCCTGCTGCCGTTCATCGTGTGGCGGGTGATGGTGCTGACCCGCTCCACCCGGCCGCTGCGCGACGGGCTGCTGCTCGCCCTGCTGGTCACCGGCCAGGCGTTCATCAACGAGGAGATCCTGCTCTTCACCGCCCTGGCCTGCGGCATCTTCCTGATCGCCATGGTGGCCCAGCGTCCGGCGCTCTGGTCGGCCGCGTGGCGACCCCTGGCCAAGGGGCTGGCCGCCTGCGCGGTGCTCGCCGGGGCGCTGCTGGCGTACCCGCTCTACATCCAGTTCGCCGGGCCGATGGCGTACCACGGGCTCAGCGACGCGGTACAGGACTACGGCAACGACATCGCCGCCTTCTTCGCCCCCGGCTCGCCCACCTTCGGCGGCAACGAACGGGCCAACGTCAACCTGGCCCCGAACTACTCCGAGGAGAACGCCTTCTTCGGCTGGAGCCTGTCGCTGATCGCCGTCGGCATCGTGCTCTGGCTGCGCCGTGAACGGCTGGTCCGGGCGCTCGCCGTCACCGGCGCCTTCTTCGCGTTGCTCTCCCTCGGCGAGCGGATCTCCTGGTGGGGGCGGGACCTGTTCACCGGGCCGTGGGAGCTGCTGGTGCGGATGCCGCTGCTGGACGCGGTGGTGCCCACCCGGTTCGCCCTGATCACCTCCGTGGTGATCGGCATGCTGCTGGCGCTGGCCGTGCAGCGGGCCTGGACGCTGCGCGGCGCGCAGTGGCAGCACACCAAGACCGTCACGGTGGCCGCCCTGGTGCTCGCCCTGCTGCCGATCGTGCCGATGCCGCTGAAGGTGACCTCCCGTCCGCCGGTGCCGGACTTCATCACCGCCGACCGCTGGCGGGAGTACGTCGGCCCCGACCAGACCCTGGTGCCCGTGCCCGTGCCCAGCATGGGCAACACCCACGGGATGCGGTGGGCGGCGGCCACCAACCTCGACTTCAAGATCCCGGGCGGCTACTTCCTCGCCCCGCGTAACGGCAACACCGGCGATCCGGGTCGCTTCGGCGGCCGGCCCAGCGGCATCGGGCAGCTGCTCGACGAGGTCGCCACCACCGGCCGGACCACCAAACTGGACGACCGGCAGCGTCGGCGCAGCCTGGACGAGCTGCGGCACTGGAACGCCGCCGTGCTGGTGCTGCCGGTGAGCCAGCACAACGCCGAGCCGCTGCGCCGTACCGTCGAGCAGTTGGTCGGCCCCGCCCGCAGGGAACTCGACGTGTGGGTGTGGGACGTCCGGCCGCTGTCGGCCCGGACCGCCTGACCCACTCCCGCCGGCCCGACCGCAGGTCGACGGGGGCCGATTCAGCCGCCGACCAGCGGGCGGACGTCCCAGAGCCAGACGTCGTCCACCCGCTGCGCCGGGCCGAGCAGCCCGGTCATCAGGTCCCGCAGCACCGCCTCGCGTGGATGGGCGCCGAGCACCACCACCGACGCCTTCCAGAACCGCAGGTCCGCCACTGCCTGGCGGCGGTTCTCCTCGGGCAGCGCGGGCACCGTGCCGGCGTCCATGGTGGCGTAGATCAGGGTGCTGGTCGGCCGGTTCGGGGCACCGAAGACGCCCTCGCCCAGCTCGTTCGGGCCGATGAAATAGCCTCCGGGCACCGCGAACTCGTGCCCGGTCAGCGCGCTCCAGCGCAGCGTGGGCAGGCCGTGTACGTTGCTCGGGATCGGCACCGGCACCAGGGTGCGCCCGGCCGGGACGTACGGCCGCCAGCCGCCGGCGGTGATGAAGTGCGGCGGCAGGTCCATGTGCTGCGCGGGCAGCGGACGGGGGAACAGCGGCAGCACGGCGAGCGCGATCGCCGCGTACCCGACCGGCCGGACCCACCGGCGGCGGTTCGGCGCGGCGGGCGGGGCGGTGGCCTCGGTCGCGGTGCCGGTCATGGTGTCGTCGGCGGCGGTGCGCGGCGCGGGCACCCGGGACCGGACGGGGCCACCGACCGCGTCCCAGGCCAGCGCGAGCAGGACACCGAGCGCCCCGGTCACCACCAGGGTCAACCGGGTCGGCATCATCATCTCGACCAGCGGCAGATCGTCCGGGATGTACGCCCACGGCCCGTCCACGGTGGTCTCCACCCCGTCGAACCGCACCTTCGGGCCGATCGCCGCCACGGTGAAGACGACCATCAGCACCCCGGCGATCCGGGCGGCCAGCGAGCGACGCCAGAGCAGCACCAGCGCGACCAGCGCGACCAGCACCAACGGCCAGCCGAACCAGGTGTTCTGCTCGGTCAGGCCGATGGTCTTCTCGACCGCCTCGTCACCGGCCACGGTGTCCCGGGCGAAGGTGACGAAGGCCATCAGGTCCTCGCCCCAGTTGTGGAACACCCCGCCCTGGAGCCCCCGGTAGGACTGCGGGCCGTTGAACTGGTACCAGATCGGATACGCGGTGATCAGCAGCGCCAACCCGCCGCCCACCCCGAGCGCGGCCAGGAAACCGCCGGCCCGCGCGCGGGCCGCCCGGGGCCGCTGCACCACGTACGCCGCCACCGCCACCAGGCAGGCCAGCGCGGTCAGCAGCAGCATCTCCTCGTTGATGAAGATCTGATACGCCACCAGCAGGCCCAGCACCACCCCGTCCCGCCGCCATCGGCCGGGCTGGCCGAGCCGCAGCACCCGGGCCACGATCACCGGGAGCAGGAAGTTGGAGACGAAGTTGGGCTGCCCGTTGGCGTGGTGCACGATGCCCGGGGCGAAGCCGAGGAACGCGCCGCCGACGAACGCGCCGGCCCGCGAGCGCACCAGGTGCCGGGAGAGCATCCAGTACGAGGTGGCGGCCGTCGCGGCGAGCGCCCCGCCCAGGTAGAGCGCGTACGTCACCTGCGGGCCGAACAGCAGGGTGATCGGGGCCAGTGGGATGGTCATGCCCAGCAGCGAGGTGTTCGCCATCATGTTCACCCCGTCCGGGGCGTTCTGCCGGGCGCTGAACAGCGGGTTCTCCAGGTGCCGCACCGAGTACGCGCCGTGGGTGAACAGCCACTCGAACCAACTGTGGTCGGTCGGCAGGTGGGACGACACCCGATGTTGCACGTCCACCCAGTAGTTCAGGCACACGAGAACACCGATCAGCACATAGGCTCCGATGGCCAGGGCGTCGGCCCGGCCCGGCCGTCGGCGGGGTCGCCCGTCGGGCCTTGCCTTGTCCGGCCCGGCCTTGTCCGGCTCGGCCACATCGGGCACGGACGTCGGGTTCAACGAGGGATCTACCACCGGCACAGCCACGACGGGCCATCGTACAGGCGGCGAGGCGTCCGATTCGTCGGGCCAGCGGGCGCGTCCGCGCCGTGGTCGGAGCGTGTGGCGGGGCGGTCAGGAGAGGGTGCGCGTGACGGTCATCGATCTGGGTCTGCTTCGTGACGACGTCGCGCCGGAGCCACCCGGTGGCCTGCCCCGCGCCGCCGGGCGTCCGCTGCGGATCGCGGTGGTGCTGGCGTTCGCCCTGCTGGTGCTGGCCGGTGCCGCACCGGCCATCCCGCGCATGGCCTTCGTGGTGCCGGCCCAGCCCGGCGCGTCGGCGCTGCTCCGCGGCGACCAGTTGTACCTGCTCGAACCGGGCGACGCCCCGATCGCCGACAGCCGGCTGAGCGCGTGGACGATCCCCGCCTCAGGGAAGGCACGCCCGACCGTGCGGTGGCAGGTGGTGGTGCCGGTCAAAATCGGCAGTGCCGACGGCATCAGCATGATGCAGGCCACCGCCGACCTGCTGCTGCTCAGCGGGGCGTCGCGGGGACCGGTGCAGACGTTCGCCTTCGAGCGGGGCACCGGGCGGCTGCGGTGGCAGCAGACCGGCTCCGGCACCCCGGCGGGGCGCGATCTGCTCTTCACCGAATACGGCGCGGAAGGGCAGCAGGTCGTCCGCTCCGTCGACCCGGAGACCGGCCGGGCCCGCTGGTCGGCGGCGATGTCACCGGGGATGACCGGCTACCGGTACGCCGCCGACGGCGTCGACCGGATCGTGGTCGCCCCGCCACGCGCCCCGGTCGAGGTCTGGGACGCCCGCCGGGGGGTACGCCTGCACACCGCCCAGATCGACTGGGGCGCGTCCGGCACGGGGCTGCAGATCGTCGGCGACCTGCTGCTGGTCAACACCGACCGGCTCGCCGGATACGACTTCGACAGGCTGGACCGTCGGTGGGACGTCACGCTGACCGAGTCGTCGTCCATCACCTCCTGTGGGCTGCTGATCTGCGCGACGGGGCAGACCGGTGGGGTCCGGGCGCTGGACCCGGCGACCGGGCGGACGGTGTGGCACGACACCCGCTGGGGTCTGGTCGGCCCCACCCGCGGCAGCCGGATGCTGGCCGACTCGCACGGGGGCATCTGGCAGCCGTTGGTGGTGCTCGACACCGCCACCGGCCGGACGGTCGCCGACCTGGGCATCTGGCAACTCGTCCCAGCGACGACGGTGGACGGGCCGCTGGTCGGGGTCCGTCCCGCAGGTGGGGGCCGGATGCTGGCCGCCGAGATCGACGTCGCCGCCGCCCGGGTCCGGGTGCTCGACGCGCTGCCGGCCGTCTCCGGTAAGTGCCGGGCCGACGGGGAACTGCTGCTCTGCCGCCTGGTCGACGGCGCGTTCGGGGTCTGGCGGCTGCCCCGGTGACCGTGATCGAGCTGGGGGTGGTGGGCCACGACGGGCCGTCCGAGCTGCCCCCGCGCCCACCCCGACCGCTCGGCCCGCCGTTGCGCGCCGTACTGCTCGTACTGCTCGTGCTGCTCACCATGGCCGGCGCGGCCCCCGGGCCGACCCGGCTGGACCGGCTGCCCGTGCCGGACGTGTTGGAGCCGGGCCACCGGGTCGTGGGCGACCTGCTGGTGCTCACCGAACCGGCGTCGCGCGCCCCGGATGCCTGGCAGCTCATGGCGGTCGGGCTGAGCGACGGGCGGGTCCGGTGGCGGGCCGAGCTGCCGGCGGGCGAACAACTGGTGGCGCTGGACGCGGTCGGTGACGACGTGGTGGTCAGCACCGCCCCGGGCGGTGAGCCGGTGTCGATGCTGCTCGACCACGCCGACGGGCGGGTGCGCTGGCGGCAGCCCGGCTCGGCGGTGCCGACCGGGGACGGCGGGCTGCTGCTGGAGGACGTGGACCCCGACCGGATCACCGTACGGGGTGTCGACGCGGCCTCCGGGGAGGTCCGCTGGTCGGTGGAATCCGCACCGGCCACCCCCGGGTACCGCGCCGGGGCGCGGGGCATCGAGGAGTTGGTGCTGGTCAGCCCCGCCGGCCGGGCCGAGGTGTACGACGTCGGCACCGGTGTCCGCCGGCTCACCTTCGCCGTGCCGCCCGCCCGCGACGATCAGCACCTGGCGCAGCCGGTCGGGGACGTGCTGGTGGTCGACGACGAGCCGGGCCGGGTGGCCGGCTACGACCTGGAGTCCGGGCAGCGACGTTGGGAGGCGTCGCTCGACTCACCGGGGCGGCCCTCGTTCGCCTACGACTGCGGGGGTGCCGTCTGCCTTCATACGCCCGCCGGCACGGGGACGAGCGACCTGGCCACCGGCACGCGGGTGCTCGACCCGGCCACCGGTCGGGTCCGCTGGGCGACCGACGAGTGGCGGCCGCTGTGGGCCGTCGGCGACCGGCTGCTCGGCGTACGCGGGGAGGTGCCGGGGCAGGAGCGGTTCGCCCTGCTCGACCCGGTGACCGGCCGGGTGCGCGCCGACCTGGGCCGGTGGCGGCTGGTCAACGACCGACTGTCGGCTGCCCCGTTCCTGGTCACCCAGCCGGTTGCCGCCGATCGGCACCTGCTGGCCGAACTGGACGTCGACAGCGGCGAGGCGCGGATCATGGACGTGCTGCCCGAGCGGTGGACGGTGTGCTCCCGCTACGGGCGGATACTGGTCTGCTGGCGGGAGGGGCACCGACTCGGGGTGTGGCGGCTGCCGGGCTGACCAGCCGTGCGGGTGGGTGTGCCCCGGCCACCCGTTTGGCCCTCGGCGCTAGGTTGTCGGACAGGTCGGCGAGGAGGTCGGGATGCGGGTGCTGGTGGTCGAGGACGAACGGAACCTCGCCGACGCGATCGCGCGTGGGTTGCGCAAGCGGGGGATGGCGGTGGACGTGGCGTACGACGGGGACGCCGGCCACGAGGCCGCCTTCGTCACCCGGTACGACGTGGTGGTCCTCGACCGCGACCTGCCGGGGATGCACGGCGACCAGATCTGCGCCGAGCTGGCCGCCTCCGGCACCCTCACCCGGGTGCTGATGCTGACGGCCAGCGGCACCGTCGCCGACCGGGTGGAGGGGCTGGGTCTCGGCGCGGACGACTACCTGTCCAAGCCGTTCGCCTTCGACGAGCTGGTGGCCCGGGTGCAGGCGCTGGGCCGGCGGGCCACCCCGGCCGCCCCGCCGGTGCTCCAGGTGGGCGACGTGGTGCTCGACCCGGCCCGTCGGGTGGTCACCCGGGCCGGCGCCCCGGTCGACCTGACGAACAAGGAGTTCGGGGTGCTCAGCGAGCTGGTCAAGGCGCGCGGCGCGGTGGTCTCCAGCGAGGAACTGCTGGAACGGGTCTGGGACGCCAACACCGACCCGTTCACCACCATCGTCCGGGTCACCGTGATGACCCTGCGCAAGAAGCTCGGCGATCCACCGCTGATCGAGACAGTGGTCGGCGCCGGCTACCGGACGGTCACCCCGTGAGCGCG
>NZ_JBIUCH010000014.1:49964-228331 GCF_044548625.1 Micromonospora sp. NPDC051925
GCGAGGAGTGAGCCGGGTTTGCGAGCCCCGCGGTCGCGAGCCGAGGTGGTGCTGTGAGCGCGAGGAGTGAGCCGGGTTTGCGAGCCCCGCGGTCGCGAGCCGAGGTGGTGCTGTGAGCGCGAGGAGTGAGCCGGGTTTGCGAGCCCCGCGGTCGCGGACCGAGGTTGGCCCGTGACCCGCCGGGTGCGTCCCACCCTGCGGTTGCGGTTGACGCTGCTCAACGGGGTGTTGCTGGTCGGGGCCGGGGCGATCCTGGTGGCGTTGGCCTGGCTGCTGGTCCGGGACGCGCTGCGGCCCACCGACGAGCTGCGTCCGGGCACCACCGTGCTGCTGGCCGACGGGCGGTCGTTGGACGCCGCGGTGTGGCAGCGCCAACTGGTCGATGCCGCCTCCGACGAGCTGCTGGTCAAGGGCCTGCTGGCGTTGCTGGCGATCAGCGTGGTCGGGGTGGCCGGGGCGTACTGGGTGGCCGGCCGGACGCTGCGCCCGCTGCACCAGGTCACCGCGACCGCGCGGCGGCTCGGCGAGACCACCCTCGACCAGCGGATCGGCTGGTCCGGGCCGGACGACGAGGTGGCCGAGCTGGCCCGGACCTTCGACGCGATGCTGGACCGGATCACCGCCGCCTTCGAGGCGCAGAAGCGGTTCGTCGCCAACGCCTCGCACGAACTGCGGACCCCGCTGGCGGTGATGCGTACCGAGATCGACGTGACGCTCAGCGACGACGAGGCGGATGCCGCCGAGTACCGCCGGATGGCCACCGTGGTCCGGGATGCCTCGGAACGCGCCAACGGCCTGGTGGACGCGTTGCTGGTGCTGGCCCGCAGCGAGGCCCAGACGGGCCGACGGCTGGCCCGGCGTACGGAGTGTGACCTGGCCACCGGGACCGCCAACGCGCTGTCCGCGATGTCCCGGGAGGTGGAGCGGATCGGGTTGCGGGTGCAGACCTCGCTGCGACCGGCCCCGGTGACCGGCGACCCGGGCCTGCTGGACCGGCTGGCCGGGAACCTGATCGAGAACGCGGTGCGCTACAACCATCTGCACGGCCGGCTCTGGGTGCGTACCGGCACCGACGGGCGTTCCTCGTGGCTGGTGGTGCGCAACACCGGCTTCGAGGTGGACCAGGCCGACGTGCCAGGGCTGTTCGAGCCGTTCCGCCGGGGCGGGCGGGAACGGACCGGGGCACGCGGTTCCGGGCTGGGCCTGTCCATCGTCCGGGCGGTCTGCGACGCGCACGGCGGTACCGTCCAGGTCACCGCGCAGAAGGGTGGTGGCCTGGAGGTGACGGTCACGCTGCCCTCGCCCGACCAGGTCCCCAGCTAACCCGTCCCACTGCTTCGCCCGACCAGGTCCCCAGCTAACCCGTCCCACTGCTTCGGAGGTAGACCCGTGAGCGTACGAATCCACAACATCAGCATCGACTGCCGGGACACCTACGCCCTGTCCGGCTTCTGGGCGCAGGTGTTCGAGTGCCCCCGCCAGCCCGACGACCTTCCCGGTGACCCGGAGGCGATGCTCCTGCCCCAGGGCGGGCCGGAGGTGCTCTTCCTGGCCGTACCGGAAGGCAAGTCGGTCAAGAACCGGCTGCACCTCGACCTGAAACCGGTCGACCGGACCCGGGACGAGGAGGTCGAGCGGCTGCTCGCCGTCGGCGCCGTCCAGGTCGACGACAGGCGTCGGCCGGACGGCACCGGCTGGGTGGTGCTGGCCGACCCGGAGGGCAACGAGTTCTGTGTCCTGCGCAGCGCCGCCGAGCGGGCCGCCACGACCGGCTGACGCTCCACGTCTCGATAGGTGCTCGCGCGATTACCACCGGGCACTCCTTACCGAAGACGATCCGTGAGGCGACCGGCTATTCCGAGTCTCAGGTGTACAACCTGCTGGACGAGTTGAAGGTTGGCCTTGGTGCGGAAGGCCGGCTACGCCCGGTATGAGGTGGCGGAGCAGGCCGCATGAGCGGCGGGCGCGTACCGTGGTCGATGGCGGGCCCGCCGGTTGTAGCGGCCGGCGGGCCGCCGCCCAGCCGCTACCTGGGGAGCCACCATGAACAGTTCCGCCGCTTTCGGCACCCGCCTCCGCGCCCACCGCGAACGCGCCGGAACAACCCGAGCAGTCCTTGGTGGACTCGTCGGCCGCAGCGCCGAATGGGTTAAGGCCCTCGAAACCGGTCGGCTACTCACCCCCCGCCTACCCATGCTGCTGCGCCTCGCCGAAGTCCTCGACATCAGCGACCTCGCCGACCTCACCGGCGACCAGTCCCTACCCGTCGCCTCCGTCACCCGCGCCGGGCACCCCGACGTCGACCAGGTTGCCGCCGCCATGAAGCGCACCCTGCTACCCGCAGGTGACCCCACTCCCGCGCCGGTGCTCCGCAGCCTCGTCGACCAGGCGTGGAGGCTGTGGCACCAGTCCACCGCCGAACGGACCGCCGTCGCCGCGATCCTTCCCGGGCTGCTCGACGACGCCCGCCGCTCCGCCCGCCACCTCGACGGGGCAGACCGGCGTGTCGCCCTCGCCGACTTGGCCCGCACCTACCATCTGGCCCAGTTGTACTGCGCCCACCAGCCCTACCCGGAGCTGGTGTGGTTGGCCGCCGACCGGGCCATGGGTGCTGCCCAGGACGCCGACAACCCGGAGGCGGTGGCGGTGGCCGCCTGGTACTACGCCCACGTGTACCGATCGGCGAACCAGATCGACGCCGCCGAGCAGGTTCTCACCGACGCCGCCGCACTCGTCGACGGGCATAGCAGCCCGGAGCGGACCGTCCGGTGGGGGCAACTGCAACTGGGTGTCGCCCTCGGCCATGCGAAAGCCGGCCGGGCCGGGCGCGCGTGGCGGGCATGGGATGCGGCCGAGGCCGCCGCCCGACGGCTGGGTGACAGCTACACCCACCCGTGGTTGATCTTCGGCCCGACCGTCATGGAAGCGTACGCGGTCACCGTCGAGGCGGATCTGTGCCGACACGGGGAGGCTGTTCGCCGCGCCGACAGCGTCAACTACAGCGGCCTGCCGTCGCGCACCCGCCGGGCGGGGCATCTCATCGACGCTGCCCGTGCGCACATGCTCGCTCGGGAAGACGTCGCCGGGGTGCACCTGCTCGGCCGGGCGTTGCGGGAGTCGGTGGACACGGTGCGGCACAATCCGTACGCCCGTTGCGCCGTGATGGAGCTGTCGACCCGCCGGGGAACCATCGGCGAGGATGCCCGTGAACTGGCGCTGGGCATGGGCATGGACTGGTAGTTGTGCCAGGGGGACAAACCATCCCCATCCCCATGGTCACCTGTCCGTAACGTCTCGTGCACAGGGTGGCGGGGTGTCCATCGGACCCGACGTGATGTGTGCGAGCACCCCGGCGTCCCCCCGGTAAGACGTTCACGCGGTCCACCCGGTGACCGGTGGCATGTCGGCGCGGTGGGTCCACAACCGGCTTGTGCTCGACGCGCGGGTCATCATCACCGACCATTGGCCGCGCCCCGGCATACCCGACTGGTGCCCGATCTGCCATCACACCTGGATGTGTGAACCGATCCGCGTCGCCTACACCTACCTGAAGGCGGTAGGTCGGGGCCGGTGGATTCCCCCGCACGTCCGCTGACACGACGAAAGCCGCCCGCCGAACTCCCGAAGGAGGCGGCGGGCGGCTTTCGTGTGGCCCGTCGGGTGACCGGTAGGTCAGCCCTTCTGCTCGATCTGCCCGCGCATCGTGACGAACTCGGACTTCAGCTCGGCGGCCGACTTGTAGTACTGCACGATCATGCCGAGGCTGCCCTTGTCGGCCCAGAGGCAGACGCCCAGCGGCACGCCCTCGCTCTTGCCGTCGCCGCACTTGGCGTCGCCACCGAGCGGGCCGGCGTCCACGGCGGACATGTTGGTGACGTTCAGCTGGGTGGCGAGGCCCGTGACGGCGTCGTCCAGCTCCTTCTTCGGGTCGACCATCACGCCGGACGCCGCGGCGATCATCAGCAGGTCCTGCTTGGCCGGGTCACCGTAGAAGGCGCCAGCGGTGCTCGTCTCGTTCTGGACGGACTTCTTCATCTCGGTGACCAGTCCGTCGGCGACCGCCTTCAGCCCCGGGTCGGTGGCCTGCGGGCGGCCGGCCAGGGTGGCCGGGGCGGAGACCGTCGTGTTGGCGGCGTCCACCACCTCCTTGACGTCGTCCTTGAGGGCGAAGGCGGCGATCGCGGCACCGCCGAGGCAGAGCACCAGCAGCACGGCCAGCACGATCAGGACGATCTTGACGACGGACCGCTTCTTCGCCGGCGGGGCGGGCGGGCCGGCGTACGGCGGTGCTCCCACGGCGTCCGGCTGCTGCGGTGGCGGGTAACCACCCTGCGGCGCGTCGCCGCCCGGCTGGGGCGCGTGAGGGCTGGTCGGGGGCTGGGACATGAGGTTGACTCCATGATTTGCAAACGAGGACGGGTGATCTTAGCCAGACCGACCGACATCCGTCCGGCCCGCCCGTCGCCGGGGTGACCCCGAACGCCACGGTTGCCCGTCGCGCGGCGATCCCCGGCCTGGCCGGTGGACCGCCGCGCGGCTCAGTCCCGCTTCTCGATCTGTCCCCGGATGGAGACGAACTCGGACTTCGCCTTGGCCGCCGAGGAGAAGTACATGACGATCATGCCGACGCTGCCGTGGTCGGCCCAGACGCAGACACCGAGCGCGATGCCGGACGCCTTGCCGTCACCGCACTTCGCCACCCCGCCCAGCGGGCCCGGATCGATGGTCGACATCTTCTTGACCGCCAGCGAGCTGCCCAGACCCTTGACCGCGTCGTCCAGCTCCTGCTCGGGGAGGATGACCGGGCCGGACGCGCCGGCCATCATCACCATGTTGCGGCCGGCCGCGCTGCCGTAGAAGGCGCTCACCGCGCCCGTCTCGTTGCGGACCTCGGACTTCATGTCGCGGACCATCTGGTCGGCGATGCGGCGCAGCTCCGGGTCGGTGCTCTTGGACCGGCCACCAAGGGTCGTCGGCGTCACCAACCGCACCTGGCCGGGATCGTCGGCCTCCTCGGAGGGGGTCGGGTCGACGTCCGGGCTCTGCGTCTCGACGGGGGTGGGGCTCGGAGTGGGCGACGAGACGCCGGTGGGTGTGGGCGTCGGTGTCGGCGTGGTGGGCTCGTCGTCGCCCAGGGCGACCCAGACGAGACCACCGCCGCCGAGGCAGAGCACCAGCAGCCCGACGAGCCCGAGCGAGAGCAGCAGCGGCAGCTTCGACCGCTGCGGAGCGGGCCCGTGCGGCGGTCCCGGCGGGGAGCTGAACGGCGCACCGGCGAAGCCGGGGTACTGCTGCTGGGCCGGGTAGCCGCCCGGCCCCGGGGCCCCCGGGTAGCCGGACTGCGGTGCCCCGGAATAGCCGGACTGCGGTGCCCCGGAATAGCCGGACTGCGGCACGCCCGGGTAGCCGGCCTGGGGGGCGCCGGGGTAACCAGCATGCGGAGTGCCGGGAGGGCCGGACTGCGGAGCACCGGGGTAGCCGGGCTGGGACGCTCCGGGGTGGCCGGGCTGCGGGGTGTTCGGGTAGCCGCCCTGCGCCGGGCCGGGTTGAGGCCAGCCGCCGTACTGCGGGCCGGGGTAGGGGTCGGCCGGTGGCCCGGACTGTGGGTCGGCCGGCCAGCCGCCGGGCTGGGGGGTCGGCGTCGCCGGGTACGGCGTGGTCGGCCAGCTGCCGCCCTGCGGCGGGGTGTGCGGACCGTCGGACGGGGGCGGGGTGTGCGGACCGTCGGGCGTGGGCGGGTAGTGACCGTGGGGCGAGCCGTGCTCCGGCTGCCCGGACCAGGGATCGACCGGCGGTGAGGTCATCAGATCAGCTCCAGGCGAGGGTGAGAACGCGTGATGGTAGCCAGACGGAGCCCGGCCGCGCAGCCCCCCGAGTCTGACGAGGGTACGCAAACGACGATCGCGGTGGCCGCGACGCCCCGGGGGGAGGACGTCGCGGCCACCGCGATCGCGGGGGAGCGGGGATGGCTCAGTCGCGCAGGCTGGCGACCCCACGCGGCAGGAAACGCTGCCCGGTGACCCGCTCGGCGGTGCCGGTCCGATCCAGGTACGGCGTGACCCCACCCAGGTGGAACGGCCAGCCGGCACCGAGGATCATGCACAGGTCGATGTCCTGCGCCTCGGCGACGACACCCTCGTCGAGCATCAACCGGATCTCCTGCGCCAGCGCGTCGAGCGCGTTCTGCCGGACCTGTTCGCCGGTGAGCGGCTGGTCGCCGACCACGAGCAGCCGGGCCACGTTGTCGTTGATCCGGTCGTCGACGACGATCGGCTGGCCCGAGTCGGCGATCCGCTTGAGGTTCTCGCTGACCGGGAACCGGTCCGGATACGCCGCGTGCAGGGTGCCGCCCACGTGGTAGGCCACGGCCGGCCCGACCAGCTGGAGCAGGGCGAGCGGACGCATCGGCAGGCCCAACGGGTCCAGCGCGCTGTTGGCCACGTCCAGCGGGGTGCCCGCGTCGACGGCGGCGAAGACGGTGCCCAGGAAGCGGGTGAGCAGCCGGTTGACCACGAACGCCGGGGCGTCGGAGACCAGCACGGACGACTTCTTCAACTGCTTGCCCACCGCGAAGGCGGTGGCCAGGGTGGTGTCGTCGGTCCGCTCGCCACGGACGATCTCCAGCAGCGGCAGCACGGCGACCGGGTTGAAGAAGTGGAAGCCGACGACCCGCTCCGGGTGCTCCAGCTCGGCGGCCATCGCGGTGATCGACAGCGACGAGGTGTTGGTGGCGAGCACCGCCTCCGGGGAGACGATCTTCTCCAACTCGGCCCAGACCTGCTTCTTGACGTCCAGGTCCTCGAAAACGGCCTCGATGACGAAGTCGGCGTCGGCGAAGACGGACTTGTCGACCGAGCCCGAGACCAGGCCGTACAGCTTGGCGGCGGTGCCCTTGTCCATCCGGCCCTTGCTGACGGCCTTCTCGATCTGGGTGTGCACGTAGCCGACGCCCTTGTCGACCCGCGACTGGTCCAGGTCGGTCAGGACGACCGGCACCTGGAGGCGGCGGGCGAACAGCAGCGCGAGCTGGCCGGCCATCAGGCCGGCGCCGACGATGCCGACCTTGGTGACCGGCCGGGCCAGGCCCTTGTCCGGCGCGCCGGCCGGCCGCTTGGCCCGTCGCTGCACCAGGTCGAAGGCGTACAGGCCGCTGCGCAGCTCCTCGGAGAAGACGAGGTCGGCCAGGGCCTCGTCCTCGGCGGCGGTGCCGGTGGCGAAGTCGGCGTCCTTCGCCGTCTCCAGCAGGTCCAGCGCCCGGTACGCGGCCGGTACCGCGCCGTGCAGCCGCTGGTCGAGGGTCTGCCGGGCGAAGTACAGCACGCCCGCCCACATGTCCTTGTCGACCTCGGGCCGGGTCACCGTGACCGCGCCCCTGACCACCCCGGCGGCCCACTCCAGGGACCGCTCCAGGAAGTCGGCCGGCTCCAGCAGCACGTCCGCGATGCCCAGCTCGGCGGCCTGCTTCGGCTTGAGCATCTTGTTCTGCATCAGCGGGTTCTGGATGATCACCTGGGTCGCGGCCGGGATGCCGATCAGGTGCGGCAGCAACTGGGTGCCGCCCCACCCGGGGACCAGGCCGAGGGAGACCTCGGGCAGGGCCAGCGCCGCCGCGCCACCGGAGAGCGTCCGGTAGTGGCAGTGCAGGGCCAGCTCCAGGCCGCCGCCCATCGCCGCGCCGTTGACGAAGGCGAAGGTCGGCACGGTGCTGTCCTTGAGCCGGGCGAAGACCCGGTGACCCAACCGGCCGATCTCCAGCGCCTGCGCCCGGTCCGCGAGCGCCGGCAGGCCCACAATGTCGGCGCCGACACAGAAGATGTACGGCTTGCCGGTGACCGCGATGAACGCCGGCTCCGCGGCCAGCGCGGCGCTGATCGCCTCGTCGAGGCTGGCCAGCCCGGCCGGGCCGAAGGTGTTCGGCTTGGTGTGGTCGAGGCCGTTGTCCAGGGTGATCAGCGCGGCCGGCCGGTCCAGGCCGGGCACCTTCACCTGGCGCAGCAGCGCCCGGGTGACGACCTCGTTCGGTGCGACGAGCGCGCTCACCGGGTCTTCTCCGTTCGCGGCTGCGGGACTCGCAGGCCCGGCTCGTTCCTCGCGCTCACCGGGTCTCCTTCGTTCGCGGCTGCGGGACTCGCAGGCCCGGCTCGTTCCTCGCGCTCACTTGTCTCCCTCCCAGTTCGGGTTCTCCCAGATCACGGTGCCGCCCATGCCGATGCCGATGCACATGGCGGTGAGGCCGTAGCGGACCTCGGGGTGCTCGGCGAACTGCCGGGCGAGCTGGGTCATCAGCCGTACGCCGGAGGAGGCGAGCGGGTGACCGATGGCGATCGCGCCGCCCCAGGGGTTGACCCGGGGGTCGTCGTCGGCGATGCCGAAGTGGTCGAGGAAGGCGAGCACCTGCACGGCGAACGCCTCGTTCAGCTCGAACAGGCCGATGTCGTCGATGCTCAGGCCGGCGATGCGCAGCGCCTTCTCGGTCGACGGGATCGGGCCGACCCCCATCACCTCGGGCTCGACGCCGACGTAGCCGTACGACACCAGCCGCATGGCGACCGGCAGGCCCAGCTCGCGGGCGGTGGCCTCGTCGGCGAGCAGGCTGGCGGTGGCGCCGTCGTTCAGGCCGGCCGCGTTGCCCGCGGTGACCTTGCCGTGCGGGCGGAACGGGGTCTTCAGGGTGGCCAGCTTCTCCAGCGAGGTCTCCCGGGGGGCCTCGTCGGCGGTGGCCAGGCCCCAGCCGCCCTCGGCGTCACGGATCGCGACCGGCACCAGATCGTCCTGCAGCTTGCCGTTGGCGTACGCCTTGGCGGTCCTGAGCTGCGAGGCGAGCGCGAACGCGTCGGTGCGCTCCTTGGTGACGTGCGGGACGCGGTCGTGCAGGTTCTCCGCGGTGGCCCCCATCACCAGGGCGGACGGGTCGACCAGCTTCTCCGCGACGATCCGCGGGTTGGGGTCGACGCCCTCGCCCATCGGGTGCCGGCCCATGTGCTCGACGCCGCCGGCGATGGCGATGTCGTACGCGCCCATGGCGATGCCACCGGCGACGGCGGTGACGGCGGTCATCGCGCCGGCGCACATCCGGTCGACGGAGAAACCGGGGACGGTCTTGGGCAGGCCGGAGAGCAGGGCGGCGGTGCGGCCGATGGTGAGGCCCTGGTCGCCGATCTGGGTGGTGGCGGCGATGGCCACCTCCTCGACCCGCTCCGGGGGCAGCTGGGGGTTGCGGCGCAGCAGCTCGCGGATGCAGCGGATCACCAGATCGTCGGCGCGGGTGTTGGCGTACATGCCACCCGCCTTGCCGAACGGGGTGCGGACGCCGTCGACGAAGACGACATCCCGAACTTCACGGGGCACTTGGAGCCTCCTCTTCGACCACGCTTCGACCGTCGCGCCGTCGGGCGGCGTCACGGACCGAACGAGGGTCGGCCGGCACTGGCGATTCCCTCGCATGCTACTCGTCGGTAACCACAGGCGTCACCGTCCCGGGTGTGGCCCACCCCACACCCGGCCTCCGGTCCGGCCCGATCACCCCACACCGGCCTCCGGTCGCCCGGCCCGCCCGCCCGACGGCGGGCCCTGCCGCGCCGGTACCGCCCGGTCCGCGCCGGTACCACACCGGTGCAGCCGGCAGCCGTCGCCGCGACGGCCACCGCCGCCAGGGTTGCCGCGAGGCGGCCGAGCCGGAGACCGGTCCGGGCTGAGCGGGGTCGGGTGGCGAGCCGGGTGGTGGCGTCGTCGTGAACCACGATCTGCTGCCTTTCCCGCCCGACGGGTGTCCGGAGAAGATCCGTACGGCGTCACCCGCGGGCACCCGGCAAGCCTGCGCGAACAGGACGGCCGGGACATCTGGCGCAGGAAGGCAGGACAGGTACTACCTGAGGAGGAAATTCCGGGACACCGGCGGCGACGCCGATGCCCCGGACCCGCCCGGGGAGCGTGTTCGTGGCGGGTGGTGCGATCAGGGCCGGGGGGCGGGCAGGAGAGCCTCGGCGAGCGCGGGGAGCAGCAGGGTGAGCTGCCACTCCCGGGCGCCGTAGCCGCGCAGGGTCTCCGCGACGGCGTCCACGGTGATCTCGTCGGGCGGCTGCCAGGCCAACCGGCGGACCGAGTCGGGGGTGATCAGGTTCTCCGGGGGGAGCCGATGCTCACCGGCGACCCGTACCACCACCTCACGGCATCGGGCCAGCCGGCCGGCGGCCACCGGATCCCGCTCCGCCCACCGGTGCGGCGGGGGCGGCCCCTCCACCGCCGGGGTGACCGGCAGCGCGTCCTCCGCCAACTGGCGGGCCTCGTCGAGCGCGGTCAGCCAGGCGCGGGCCAGCCGACGCACCGACCGGCCCCCGAACCCGGGCAGGGTCAGCAGGGTCTTCTCGTCCTTCGGGTCCAGTTCGGCGGCGGCGATGATCGCCGAGTCGGGCAGCACCCGACCCGGAGCCGCGTCCCGTCGGACGGCGACCTGGTCCCGGGCGTACCACAGGGCCCGGACCCGGGCCTGTGCCCGCGCCCCGCGGACCCGGTGGATGCCGGAGGTCCGCCGCCACGGCTCCGCCCGTACCCGGGGCGGGCGGGCGGCCCAGGTGATCAGCGCGGCGAACTCCTCCGCCGCCCACTGCGACTTGCCCTGCGAGGTCAGCTCGGCGTCCAGCGCATCGCGCAGGTCGACAAGCATCTCCACGTCCAGCGCGGCGTACGTCAGCCAGGACTCGGGCAGTGGCCGGCTGGACCAGTCCGCCGCCGAGTGGTGCTTCTCCAGGGTGTAGCCGAGCAACTGCTCGGTCAGCGCGGCCAGGCCGACCCGCTCGAAACCGGCCAGTCGGGCGGCCAGTTCGGTGTCGAACAGTCGGCGCGGACGCAACCCCAGCTCCGCCAGGCAGGCCAGGTCCTGACTGGCGGCGTGCAGCACCCACTCGGTGCCGCCGATGGCGTCGTCGAGGGTGGTCAGGTCGGGCAACGGCAACGGGTCGATCAGCGTGGTGCCGGCCCCTTCCCGGCGCAGCTGCACCAGGTAGGCCCGTTGGCTGTAGCGGTAGCCGGAGGCGCGCTCGGCGTCCAGGGCCACCGGGCCGGTGCCCGCCGCGAAGCGGGCCACGACCTCGTCCAGCTCGGCGAGGGTCGCCACCGGCTGAGGGGTGCCGTCACGGGGTGCGGTCAGCGGAACGGGCCCGCCGGTGGGCTGCTCGGTGCCTGCGTCCGCCGGCTCCGGAACTGCCGAGGACGGAACGTCTGCCGTGCGGCTTTCGGCGGCCCGACGGCGCAGGGGTGGTTCGTCGGTCACCTGACAACCCTAGTGCGCCGGGCGATGTGGTGTGCGCAGCCGGTCCGGTGTGTGTCGTCCCGGTGTCCGGCAGTGGTCCGGACGGTACGGACACCCACCTCGCGCCCGGGACATCCACCTCACCGGGGACGTCCACTCTTCACTCGGGACATCTGCTCACGGCTCGGGCGTGTCGCGGTCCGGAACGCGCCGACTTCCGGCGTGGGGCCGGCACGGCTCCGATCGTCCCGGAACCGGCCTCGGGCCGGGCCGGGTGAGGTCAGGCCGCCCCGGCCGGACGGCGCTCGGAGAGCGCGGTGACCCCGGGCGGCGGCAGCCCCGCGGTGGAGGCGAGCAGGGCGCACCAGGCCAACAGGTGCGGGGTCAGATCCTCGCCGAGCGGTGTCCAGGACGCCCGGATCTCGACGTCTCCGGCGGCGGGCGGGCCGGCCAGGTCGCCGAACCGGGTCGACACGGTCTGGGTGACCGTGCCGCCGGCCGCCCGGTGACGGGCCCCGTGCGCTTCCAGGGCGTCGGTGAGCCAGGTCCAGCCCACCCCCGGCAGCAGCGGATCGGCGGCCAGGTCGACCTCCAGCTCGGCGGTCACGTAGGTGACCAGCCGCAGGGTGCCCTGCCAGGCGTCGTGACCGGCCGGGTCGTGCAGCAGGATCAGCCGTCCGTCGGCCACCTCGTCCTCGTCCCGCAGCACGGTGGCGGAGAGCGCGAACGCGTACGGGGCCAGCCGCTGCGGTGCGCCGACCTCCTCCAGGACGATCTCCTCCCGGGGGGTGACCGACCGTAGGCCGGCGACCGCGCGGGCGAACGTCTCCGGGAGCGCGATCGGGGGGGCCATGACCGGCAGCCTATGCCGACGTGCTGTCGCCCGCCCGGACGGCACGCCGAAGCGCCACCGCGTCGGTGTTCCCGCCGAAGACCGGCCGGGCCGGGGCGCGGGTCACAAATGGCGGCGCTGCCCGTCGGCCCCGACCGGGTGCGTGGCACGATTGCCGCGATGACCACCGACACTGCGGGCGCTGCCGCCCGAGACGGAGAATCCCGCCGGGGCGGGCCGGCCGACTCGCCCTTTGTCCGGGCCTGCCGCCGGGAGCCCGTCGGGCACACCCCGGTCTGGTTCATGCGCCAGGCCGGCCGGTCGCTGCCGGAGTACCGGAAGATCCGGGCCAACGTGGGGATGCTGGACTCCTGCCGCCGCCCGGAACTGGTCGCCGAGATCACCCTCCAACCGGTCCGCCGGCACGGCGTCGACGCGGCGATCCTGTTCAGCGACATCGTCGTCCCGGTCGCCGCGGCCGGCGTCGACCTGGACATCGTCGCCGGCACCGGGCCGGTGGTCGCCGAGCCGGTCCGCACCGCGCAGGACGTGGAGCGGATCCACCGGATCGACCGCGCCGACGTGTCCTACGTGGACGAGGCCGTCCGGCTGCTCGTCGCCGAGTTGGGGGACACCCCGCTGATCGGCTTCGCGGGGGCCCCGTTCACCCTGGCCAGCTACCTGGTCGAGGGCGGACCGTCGCGTACCCACGCCAAGACCAAGGCCATGATGTACGGCCAGCCGGAGCTGTGGCACGCGCTCTGCGCCCGGCTCGCCGAGGTGACCCTGTCGTTCCTGCGGGTGCAGGTCGACGCCGGGGTCTCCGCCGTCCAGCTGTTCGACTCGTGGGCCGGTGCGCTGTCGGAGTCGGACTACCGTCGGTTCGTGCTGCCGCACTCCACCGCCGTGCTGTCCGGGCTCGCCGACGCGGGGGTGCCCCGGATCCACTTCGGGGTGGGCACCGCCGAGCTGCTCGGCGCGATGGGGGAGGCCGGCGCGGACGTGGTCGGCGTGGACTGGCGTACCCCGCTGGACGTTGCGACCCGCCGGATCGGCCCGGAGCGGGCGGTCCAGGGCAACCTCGACCCGACCGTGCTGTTCGCCCCCTGGCCGGTGGTGGAGGCCGAGGTGCGGCGGATCGTCGAGCAGGGCCGGGCCGCCCCCGGCCACGTGTTCAACCTCGGTCACGGTGTCCTGCCGGAGACCGACCCCGAGGTGCTGACCCGGGTGGTCGCGCTGGTGCACGAGGTGTCCGCGCGTCGGGCCGAGCAGGGCTGAACGGTGCGGGCACGGCCGTGGCGGGTGGCGGTGGTCGGCGGCGGGATCACCGGCCTGGCCGCCGCGGTCCGGCTGCGCGACCGTGCCCCCGCCGGCACCGAGATCACCGTGTACGAGCAGTCCGGCGCGCTCGGCGGCAAGCTGCGCACCGGTGAGCTGGCCGATCGCCCGGTGGAGTTCGGCGCCGAGTCGTTCCTGATGCGGGATCCCGCCGGTGGGGAGTCCGCCGCGGTGGCCCTGGCCCGCCGGCTCGGTCTGGCCGGGCAGCTCGTGCACCCCACCGTCGGGCAGGCCGCGCTCCTCGTCGACGGCGGACTCCGCCCGGTCCCGGGCGGCACGCTGGTCGGCGTACCCGGGGATCTGGCGGCGGTGGCGGCGGTCGCCGAGCCGACGGCGGACGCCGACCGCGACGGCGGCCGGCCGCTGCTCGGCGCGGACGAGGACGTCTCGGTCGGCGCGCTGGTCCGCTCCCGGTTCGGCGATCGGGTGGTGGAACGGCTGGTCGACCCGATGCTCGGCGGCGTCTACGCCGGCCGGGCCGACGACCTGTCCCTGGTCACCACCATGCCGGCGCTGGCCCGCGCGGCCCGGGTGGAGCACACCCTGGTCGGCGCGGTCCGGGCCGCCCAGGCCGCCGCCCCCCGCGCCCCCGGCGCACCGGTCTTCGGCACCCTGGCCGGCGGGCTGAGCACCCTGGTCGAGGCCGCGGCCACGGCCAGCGGGGCGACGATCCGCCGGCACGCGGCGGTCCGTGAGCTGACCCGCACCGCCGACGGCTGGCGGCTCACCGTCGGCCCGACCCGCGACCCGGAGCTGGTCGAGGCGGACGCGGTGCTGCTCACCGTGCCGGCCCGGCCCGCCGCCCGGCTACTCGCCGGGTTCGCCGCCGAGCCGGCGGCGACCGTCGGCGAGCTGGACTACGCAAGCGTCGCGCTGGTCACCCTGGCCCTGCCCGAGCCGGCTCTGCCCCGGCTCTCCGGTTTCCTGGTGCCGGCCACCGAAGGACTGCTGATCAAGGCGTCGACCTTCTTCACCACCAAGTGGGGGCACCTGGCCGCGCCGGACGGGCTGGCCCTGGTCCGCGCCTCCGTCGGCCGGTACGGTGAGGAGACCTCGCTCCAGCTCACCGACGACGACCTGCTCAGCACCGTGCACCGGGAGCTGACCCGGGTGCTCGGGGTGGCGCTGCCCGCACCGGTCGCCGGGCACGTGCAGCGCTGGGGTGGCGCGCTGCCCCAGTACACCCCCGGCCACACCGGCCGGGTGGCCGCCGTACGGGCGGCGCTGCGCGCGTCGCACCCCACGCTGGCCCTGGCCGGCGCCGGCCTCGACGGGGTCGGCATCCCGGTCTGCGTCCGCTCCGGCGAGACCGCGGCCGGGGAGATCATCGAAGCACTGGGAGGATCGGGTCAATGACCGAGCAGACCACCGAGCAGACCAACGCGGCGCGGCTCAAGGAGCTCAACGCCACCGTGCGCTACACCATGTGGTCGGTGTACCGGGCCACCGCCGCGTTGCCGTCGCTGCGGGAGAACGTCACCGGTGAGGTCGAGGCCCTCTTCGAGGAGTTGGCGGGCAAGGACGTGGTGGTCCGGGGCACGTACGACGTGGCCGGGCTGCGCGCCGACGCGGACCTGATGATCTGGTGGCACTCGTCGTCCAGCGACGCCCTCCAGGACGCCTACCTGCGGTTCCGCCGGACCACCCTGGGGCGGGCGTTGACCCCGGTGTGGTCGCAGTTGGCGCTGCACCGGCCGGCGGAGTTCAACAAGAGCCACATCCCGGCCTTCCTCGCCGACGAGGCACCCCGCCCCTACCTGTGCGTCTACCCGTTCGTCCGGTCGTACGAGTGGTACCTGCTGCCGGACGCCGAGCGGCGGGAACTGCTGGCCGAGCACGGCAAGATGGCCCGGGGCTACCCGGACGTGCGGGCCAACACGGTCGCCTCGTTCGCCCTCGGCGACTACGAGTGGATGCTCGCCTTCGAGGCCGACGAACTGCACCGGATCGTCGACCTGATGCGGGACCTGCGTGCCTCCGGGGCCCGCCGGCACGTCCGCGAGGAGATCCCGTTCTACACCGGCCGGCGGCGGTCGGTCGCCGACATCGTCAACTGCCTGGTGTGACCGGTTCGGCTCGCGGCGGTCGGACTGCGACACGCCTCTGTCGGATCGCGGACGTTCCCGGTGCCGGTCCCGTCCGGGCCGGCCGGAGTGGAACGGTGCCGGTAACCTGAGAGATTCAAGACGGTAACTTTCCGTGCCGTCCGGATCCACGGGAGGCCGGTCCGGTGTCGCAGATTGTCGAGTTCCCGCTGGAGGACGGCGGCACGATCCGGTTCGAGACCGCTGACGAGGACGGCACGATCCCGGTCGGCCGGGCCGGTGCGGCGGTCACCCGGGCGCACGAGACGCTGGAGTCGGCCCTGTCCCATCTGCGTCAGGTCAGCGTCGCCGTCCTGCGGAACCTCCGCGACGTCGCCGAGCCACCGGACCGGGTCAGTGTCGAGTTCGGGGTGAAGGTGTCGGCCCAGACCGGGCTGGTCGTCGCCAGCGGCACCTCGGAGGCCAACCTCACGGTGCAGCTCGAGTGGAACCGGCCCGGCACGCAGCCGTGAGTCGGGTGGCGCCGTGATCATGGGCGTGCGGGGGCGGTCGAACGGAGGCCCGACGTCTCCGGTGCCGGACGACGCGGAACTCGCGGTCGCCGGCGTCCGTGGGCCGGCCGGCGAGGTGGTCGGCGCGGCCTTCCTGATCGACCACCACCGGCTGCTGACCTGCACCCACGTCGTGCGGGCGGCGCTCACCGCGGATTCGTCCCCGCCGGCCGACGACCCGGACGGCCTGGAATCCCTCGACGGCAGGCTGGTCGAGGTGGTCTTCCCGCTGGTGGGCCGGGGCCGGCCGGTGACCGCCGTGGTGCTGCCTCCCGACGATCCGGACGACCCGGACGACGTCACCGTCCTGCAGATCGTGACACCGGTGCCGGCGGGCACTCGACCGGTCCGTCTGGCGCGGCCCGGGGAGCGCGGCACCCGTGACCGGTTCTGCCGGGTGTTCGGCTTCCCGGGCGGTGAGGCCAAGGGGCGCTGGTTCGAGGGGCGGGTGGTCGGGCCGGTCGGTGGGGGCTGGATGCAGCTGGCCAACCCGACCGACACCGGCTACCAGATCCAGCCGGGATACTCCGGCGCCCCGGTCTGGGACCACCGGGTCCGTTGCGTGGTCGGCATGGTCGTCGCGGCGGACCGGCGGTCGAAGCCCCGGCCCGAGCACCCCGCCGCCTTCATGATCCCGATCCGGCGGCTGCCGGTGCCCACCAGGTTCGGCCGGCCGCTGGTGGTGACCCGGTGGCGGCAGCCGTTCAGCCGGTGGCGCACCGACCCCGTACCGCCGGCCGAACGGGCGGTCCGACGAGCCCGACGGACCCGGCCGGCCGGACCCGTCGGGCAGGCCCGGTGGGGGCGGGTGCGGTGGCTGCGGTGGGGGTGGCTGGCGGCCCTGGCAGCGGTGGCGCTGGCCGGCATCGCCGTGGTCTCGCCCGAGCCGCTGCCGGGCTGCGCCCCGCCGGTGGAACTGCGGGTCGCCGCCGCCCCGGACGACCTGCTCACCTACCAGGCGGTCGCCGCCGCCTACGCGGTGTCGTCCTCGGTCCGGGGCTGCCGTACGACGAACGTGTTCGTCTACTCCGCCCCGGCCGGCGAGGTGGCCCAGGGTCTCCGGCGTGGCTGGTCGGCGTCCGCCGGGCAGCCGGCGACCGCGACCGGGCCGGCCACACCCGCCTGGTACCCGGCCGACGTCGGCCCCCGCCCGGACGTCTGGTTCCCCGGTGCCGAGCCGTTGGACGACCAGCTGCGCAAACTCCCCGCCGTCCGGGACTTCGCGACGATCGCCTGGTCGCCGCTGGTGTTGGGGGTGCCCCGGGTGCTCGTCGAGTCCGCACGGGACGACGCCGACCGGCAACGCGCGCTCACCTGGCCGGAACTGTTCGCCAAGGCCAGCCGGGCCCCGGCGGACGCGCCGGTGGTGACCGGCTCGGGCCGGCGGGTCGCCGGCACCGGCTGGCAGGTGGTACGCCCCGACCCGACGGTCTCCCCGGAGGCCCGGATGGTCGACGTGGCGCTCTACGGGCGCAGCGGGACGACGCAGCTCCGTCAGGAGGTGGAGCAACCGCTGGAGACCACCCAGGACCAGCGTGGCTACCCACTCGGGACGCTCGCCACGGTGCTCTGCCGGCAGCGCCAGCTCGCCCAGGACCCGACCGGGCCGGTACCACCTGCCGTGATCACCACGGAGCAGGCGGTGGTCCGGTTCAACGGCGGCGACCGGCTCGGCGACGCCTGTGCCGAGCTGGGTCCGCCCGTGCCCGCCCGGGCCATGGTCGCCTTCTACCCGGTGCAGACCCCGGGCGTCGACCATCGGGTGGTACGCCTGCGCTGGTCCACCTCGGTGCAGAGTCCCGCCGCCCGCGCCACCGCCGACGACTTCCAGCACTGGCTGGCCGGGCCCGGCCGGGACGTGCTGCGGGCCCAGGGCTTCCGGGTCTCCGCCCGTGGCGGGCCCGGCTCCGGCCTGACCGCGCAGAACGGGGTGTTGCCCGACTGGCCGTTGGACAACCCGCAGTGGAAGCTGGCCGACGCCTCCGACGTGCTGGCGCTCAACACCGCCGATCAGCGCTACCGGGAGGCCCGCCGGCCGGCGCGGGTGCTGCTGGCGTTGGACAGCTCCGGCTCGATGCTGGCCCCGGCCGGCCGGGGCACCCGCTTCGACCTGGCCGTCGACGGCGTGGCGACCGCGCTGCGCCAGTTGGGCGCCCGCGACGAGGTCGGGGTGTGGACGTTCTCCACCGCGTACCCGGGGGCCGCCGGCCGGCCCCGGCCGGTGGGGCGGGCCGATCCGGACCGGGACGCGGCCCTGCTCGCCCGCCTGCGCCGGACCGTGCCGGCCGGCGACACCCCGCTGCACCGGACGATCGACGACGGGGTCCGGGAGCTGCGTCGGCTCGGCGGCCCGGACAACCACCTGCGGGCGATGGTGGTGCTCACCGATGGCCGGGACACCGCCAGCGGACGCCTGACGCCCCGGCTCGCCGGTCAACCGCCGGTACGTCTCTACGTGATCGCCATCGGCGAGGCGAGCTGCGACGACCGGGTGCCGGAGCGCACCCTGCGGCAGGCCGCGCGGGCCACCGGCGGGGACTGTCGGGAGGCCGCCGCCAGCACCGTGGACCAGCGACTCACCGACCTCTTCGGCCAACTGTGGGAGAAGGGAGCTGAGCAATGACCGACCGCCAGCCGCAACGGGTCCGCCCCGCCACCCGCCGACGACTGCACATCCCGTCCGCCTTCCTGCTCGGGTTGGTCGCCGGCACGGTGCTCGGTGTCGTCGGCACCCTCACCTGGCAGGTCCTGCCGGACGGGTCCGCACCGGAACGTGGGAAGTTGCTGATCCTCAGCGGCCGGGACACCAGCGACAACCAGCAGCGGCGCAAGCTGATCGAGAGGTGGAACCAGGAACACCCTGACAACCAGGCCGAGCTGGTGGAGACCGCGGTCATCGCCGACCAGCAGCGCAGCGACATGGTGGCGATCGCCCAGGCGCAGGCCGCCCCGGGCCGGGCGGAGGACCCGGACCACGACATCGACATCTACAACCTGGACGTCACCTTCACGGCCGAGTTCGCCGCCGCCGGCTACCTGCGGCCGATCGACCAGTCGCGGCTGGCCGAGGGGCACCTCACGCAGTTCGTGCCGGAGGTGCTGGACAGCTGCCGCTACCAGGGTGACCTCTGGGCGCTGCCGTTCAACACCGACGCCGGCCTGCTCTACTACCGGACCGACCTGCTGGGCGGCGCGGCGGACGCCCCCGGGCAGCGTCGGTTCGACTGGAACACCGTCATCGAGCGCAGCCGGGCTTTGGCCGACCCGGCGGGCCGCGGGGGTCGCCCCACCATCGGGTACGCCGGACAGTTCGGCCCCTACGAGGGGCTGACCGTCAACGGGATGGAGCTGATCTGGAGCGGTGGGGTCGACAGCCTCGTCGACGAGAACACCAACCGGGTGATCTTCCAGCGGGAGCGGTGGGAGCGCCCGTTGCGGCAGGTGGCCGCCGCCCGCAAGGAGGGCCTGCTCGCCCGGAACGCGTTCGGCGTGCCCGGTGACGAGGGCAGCAGCCTGGCAGATTTCGGGCAACGTCGCGCGCTGTTCATGCGCAACTGGCCGGTCAACTACCCGAAGCTGGCCACCCCCGACGGCGTCCCGACGCCCCAGGCGCCGTTCCAGGTGACCCGGTTGCCCGGACCGTCGGCGTTGGGCGGCCAGAACCTCGCGGTGGCGAAGCAGAGCCGGCAACCCCGGGCGGCCCAGGCCCTGATCGAGTTCCTGACCAGCCGGGAGAGCCAGACCCAACTGTTCGAGCCGGGCGGTTTCGCCCCCACCCGCAACGACGTCTACGCCGACGAGGACCTGCGCGGCAAGTTCCCCTACCTGGGGCTGCTGGCGGAGGTGGTCCGGGAGGCCCGGGTCCGGCCCCGGGTGCCGCACTACTTCCAGTTCAGCCAGGTCTTCCGGGAGGGCGTCCGTACCGCGCTGGAGGGGGACGGGACGCTGCCGAAGGACTTCGAGACCCGCCTGAACCAGGCCCTGCACGGCGGCTGACCCCACCCGCGCGGCGGCTGCGCGCGGGGCGCGTGGCGGTTGCGATCGTGCGTGGCGGTAGCGGCCTCCCGAGACCGGGAGACCGCTACCGCCACGTTGTTAGGTGACGACCGCGCCGTGCGGGGTCATGTTGTCGCGTGACGGTCCCGCGCCGGGCGGAGCCGACGGGTCGGCTGGGTCAGGTGGTCGCGGTGCAGGTAGGGGTCGGGTTGGCGCCGGTGCCGGAGGCGAGGAAGCCGAAGGTCGTCTTCCCTCCGGCGGCCAGCGCACCGTTGTAGGAGACATTGCGGGCGGTCACCGAGGATCCGCTACTGGCCAACGTGGCGTTCCACGCCTGGCTGACCTGCTGCCCCCCGGAGTACGTCCAGTTCACCGTCCAGCCCTTGATCGCCGTGGCACCGGCGGTCACGTCCACCTCACCCTGGAATCCGCCGCTCCACGTCGAGGTCACCCGGTAGGTGGCGGTGCAGCCACCGGTGGTCGGCGGCGTGGTCGGCGGGGCGGTGGTGGGCGGGGCGGTGGTCGGCGGCGTGGTGGTGGGCGGGGTGGTGGTGGGCGGCGTGGTCGGGCCACCGCCGCCGAAGTCGACGTCACTGCACAGGTAGTACGACTGGTCCAGGTGGCTGGCCTGCCACACCGTGTAGACGATGTGCCGACCGGTACGGCCCGGCGCGCTCACCGGGATCTGGATCGACACGCCACCGGTGTCCTGGTCCCACTGGGAGGCCGGGGTGTTCCCGATCTGCCCGGCCAGCTCCAGGTTGCTCCAGCCCAGCGGCGTGGTCAGCGCGTTGAAGCCCTGCTTGGTCACGTACACCCGGATGTAGTCGGCCCCGTGGCTGGCCTGGTCGAAGAACTTCAGCCGGAAGCTGTTGGCGACCGACGTGGTCTTCCAGGCGCCCACGGTGTCCAGGGCGTTGTAGCGGCCGTTCTGGGTGTGCCCGCCGCTGCACAGTTGGCCGTCCGGCACGGCTGCCTGGTGGTTGCCGGCGACACCCTCACGGAACAGGCCGTTCCAGTTCCACATGGCCTGCGGGTCGGCCTGCCAGGCCTGCCAGCACATCGGGTCCTCGGTGGCCATCTTCGGGTTCTGGAACTCGCTGCCCCAGCGCAGCCAGCAGCTGTAGTTGCGCGACGCCGGGTCCACCACCGAGCCGTGGGCGGACGCCGAGTTGGCCAGGGCGGTGGTGAGCAGCAGCGCGACGATCGCGCCGATGGTGAGCAGCGACGACGCGAGAGCGGCGGGTCGTCTGCGTATGACGGTGGACATGGAGCCTCCGGGGTGAAGGGGTCGGTCGAACGACGCCCGGACGGCCGGGAGTTGCCCCTCCCATGCCTGTTGTGCGGCTCCCACGACGGCTCTGCCACTGCAGACTTGCACAGGAAAGCGGTATCCGTCAGTGTTTTGGGCGGGTTGGCCGGCCGTGCCCCATGCTGGCGGTTCAGTTCCCCCGGCGCATCGGCAGGTGCGGGATGCCGTCCTCGACGTACTGCGGTCCGGTCACCGTGAAGCCGTGGCCGGCGTAGAAGCCGGCCAGGTGGGCCTGCGCCTCCAGCACGCACGGTCGGTCGCCGACCAGCCGCAGCGCCTCGGTCATCAGCCGGCCGGCGAGCCCGCCGCCACGGGCCGCCGGGGCGACCACCACCCGGCCGATCCGCGCCACACCGCCCGGGTCGGCCAGGATCCGCAGGTACGCCAGGACGACGCCGTCGTGGGTCAGCCAGAGGTGCCGGGTGCCGGGCTCGACGTCCCGTCCGTCCAGATCCGGGTACGGGCAGCGCTGCTCCACCACGAACACGTCGATGCGTAGGCGTGCCAGGTCGTGGAAGGTGCGCGCGTCCAGCTCGGCGAGGGTGGCGACATGGACGTCGACGGTCTGCGGTGCCATCCGGCGATGGTAGGCCGACCCGCCGTCGCCCGCCCCGCCACCTCACCCGTCCTGCTGTCCGGCGTCCCGGTCGAGTGGGTCAGGCCGGGCGGGCCCCGACGGCGTCGCGGATCTCGGCCCCCTGGGCCTCCACCGCGCGGGCGCAGTGCGCGCAGCAGAAGAACCGGCCGCCGACCTCCACCCCGTGCCCAATGATCTTGACTTGGCAGTGCTCGCAGATCGGCGCGAGCTTGTGCGCCGCACACTCGAAGCAGTCGAAGGTGTGCACGTCACCGCTGACCGTGCGCACCTCGAACGCCATCCAGTAGTCGTTGCCGCAGACCTCGCAGGTAGCCACGTGTCAAACCCCCCGAATAAGGACTTCTGCCCAGCATGCGCCAGAGGCACCCTATCGGTGGTGAAATGCCCGGATTTGGGGTCAGTCCCGCTGGGGCTCCAGGCGGATCGACACCGAGTTCACGCAGTGCCGGGTGTCCTTCGGGGTGAAACCCTCGCCGTGGAAGACGTGCCCCAGGTGGCTGTCGCAGCGGGCGCAGCGGATCTCGGTACGGACCATGCCGAGGCTGCGGTCCTGGATCTCCTTGACCCGGCCCGGGATGGCGTCGTCGAAGCTCGGCCAACCGCAGTGCGAGTCGAACTTGGTGTCGCTGGAGAACAGTTCCCACCCGCAGGCCCGGCAGTGATAGACGCCAGGGGTCTTCGTGTCGACGTACTCGCCCGTCCAGGGGCGCTCGGTGCCTGCCTCACGCAGCACCCGGAACTCCTCCGGGGTCAACCGGACCCGCCACTCGTCCTCGGTGCGGGGCAGTTCGTTCTCGTCAAGACTCACCCGCCAACGGTACGTCGGATGTCGGGGGCGTCGCATATGGTCGCGAAATGGCGGGCAACGCGAAGGCGACGACGACCGAGATCGAGGTGGCCGGGCACACCGTCCGGTTGAGCAGCCCGGATCGGGTGATCTTCCCGGAGCGCGGTTTCACCAAGGTCGATGTCTTCCACTACTACCTGTCGGTGGGCGACGGGATCATGCGCGCCCTGCGGGACCGGCCGACCACCCTGCAACGCTTTCCCGACGGCGTCGAGGGGGAGTCGTTCTTCTCCAAGCGGGTGCCCACCCGGGGGGTGCCGCCGTGGGTGCGTACCGTCGGCATCACCTTTCCGAGCGGGCGCGGCGCCGACGAACTGCGCCCCACCGACCTCGCCCACGTCGCCTGGGCCGCCCAGATGGGCACCGTGGTGTTCCACCCCTGGCCGGTCCGGGCGACCGCCGTCGACCACCCCGACGAGCTGCGGGTCGACCTCGACCCGCAGCCCGGCACCGACTTCGCCGACGCGGCCACCGCCGCCGCCGAGCTGCGCGGCATCCTCGCCGAGCTGGGTGTCACCGGCTGGCCGAAGACCTCCGGCGGTCGGGGGGTGCACGTCTACCTGCGGATCGCCCCTCGCTGGACGTTCACCGAGGTGCGCCGGGCCACCATCGCGTTGGCCCGGGAGCTGGAACGGCGTCGCCCCGAGCTGGTCACCACCGCCTGGTGGAAGGAGGAACGCGGGCAACGGGTCTTCGTGGACTACAACCAGATGGCCCGGGACCGCACCATCGCCTGCGCGTACTCGCTGCGCGCCACCGCTCGGGCCACCGTCTCCACCCCGGTCGGCTGGGACGAGCTGCCCGATGTCGACCCGGACGACTTCGACCTGCGGACCGTGCCGGCCCGGCTGGCCGAACGGGGCGACCCGCACGCCGGCATCGACGATGTCGCCTTCGACCTCACGCCCCTGCTCGACTGGGCGGATCGGGACGCCGCGCACGGTCTGGGTGACCTGCCCTACCCGCCGGACCATCCGAAGATGCCCGGCGAGCCGAAACGGGTGCAACCCAGCCGGGCGAAGCGCCCGGCCGACGAGAACGCCGACTGAGCGCGGAGATCCCGGCGACCAGCACCTCGTGCCTGGTCGGCACGAGGTGATGTCCTGCGGCTCAGGGCACGAACCCGGCGATCTGCTCGTCGAGCCACGGGTAGAGTTCCTCGGCCTTGGTGCCGAGCCGGGACTTCAGATACTGGGTGGTCTCGTCGGCCAGCACCTCGATCGAACCGTCCGCGACGCCGTCGTAGGCCTGAGCCACGACACTTTCGGTGCTGACCTTCGGCATGTCCCAGCGGGCCGACATCGGGGTGTCGATCAGGCCGACGAGCAGGCCGATGACCTGCGTGCCGCGCGGGCCGAGCTGCGTGCGCAAGGCGTTGGTGGCCGACCACATCGCCGCCTTCGACGCCGCGTTGTTGATCAGCAGGTCGACGTCCGTCGCGGTAGCGGCGGCGCGCGACGCTGCCCGGATCGGTGATGTCGAGGGTGAGCGGCCGGACGCGGGTGTCGTCCCAGTCCTTCGTGGTACGCGCGGTGGCGTAGACCTTTGCCGCACCCCGTTCCAGCGCCTGCCGCACGAACTCCACGCCGAGAGCGCCGTTCGCCCCGGTCACGCCAAGTGGAGAGCCTCCCCGCACAGTCCATTCGGGGACGGTCCCCACTTGACAGGGAGTACCCTGCAGGATGGCCAGTCGCCGATGAAGCCGGCCTGCGATCCGCTGATCGAGCGCACGGGCCGGTTCCTCGACTCGGCGAAGGCTGCCGGGGATCTGGTCGGCCCGTTCACCGTGGATGAGGTGTATCAGCTGGTGCTCGCGCTGTCGTGGGCCGTCGACCGTTTCGACGACGACGAGGCTGCCGCGCGCAAACGGGTCGCGATGGCCACGACGGGGATCTTCACCCCATTCTGAGCGCGGCACTTGGGCGAGTGATGAAACAGGCTTAGTCGCGACCTGCCGACCGAAATTCGCTCCGGCGTCAACCAGGTGTGCGGTCGTTAGCGTGGGCCAGCGGCTGCCGTTTTTGGAATAACTTGCGGGGAGTGCCACTCCCACGCGTGAAAGTGGCGTTCCTCCTCCCTCTTTACGGTGCTGGAGATTGCGCCCACGTGCTGATGAAGCCTACGGTCGAATATGAAGGTGGGATGTGAGGAAGCCGGCTGCACTCGTGTGACCTGGGCAGACGTCCTCGCTGCGGGTGAGGTCCGGTCGGTGATTCCGATTCATCCGACCGTGCGCTAGTTCGGACAGGGGATTCACCATGGCGGCCACGACGAGGAAAGAGCAACGGGTCGGCGGGGCGTCGGGTAGGCATTCCGTGATCCTGGAATACCTCAAGATTCTGCCGGCCCTGCTCGCCGGGTTGGCGGCGGTACTCGTCGCCCTCACCGGATTGTTGACCCTGCTCGTCAAGTAGCGCCCGACACGCGGTCGTCGGGACGGTCCTATTCCCTCGCCGAGCGGGCCTTCGGTCCGTGCCGGCTTCCAGGCCGAAGCACGGGCCGGGGCCGGGTACGGGCCGGAGCTGACGAAGGACTGACTAGGCTCTGTGCCGATGAGCGCCCACATCCGACGAGCCACCGCCCTCGACCTGCCATCCGCTGCGCGTACGCTCGCCGTCGCGTTCCACGAGTACTCGTGGACGCGATGGTCGGTCCCGGCAGACGACTACCCACGTCGACTCGAACAACTGCAGGCCCTCTACCTGGGGCACGCCCTCGAACACGGTTTTGTCCTCGTCGATGACGACCGCCAGGCGGTCGCCGCGTTCCTGCCGCCCGACGCGCCTGCGCCGGGTGAGGAGCTACAGGCGCGGGTAGCGGATCTGCACGGCGATCGACTGGCGGCGCTGATGGCCGCCGAGCTGCCGTCGCGGCCGAAAGGTGCGTGGGACCTCGCGACGGTGGGGGTCCACCCGGATCGCCGCGGCGCTGGTCTCGGCTCCGCTGTCACCGCCGCGGGGTTGGCTCTCGTCGACGAGTCCGGCGACCCGAACGGCATCGCGCTCGAAACCTCAGACGAGCGGAACGTCCGCCTCTACGAACGCCTCGGCTTCGCGGTCACGGCGCGCACCACGATCGAGGGCGGACCTCTGGTCTACTCCATGTACCGCCCGGCCCGCCCGGCGCTCGCGCAGCGCTGACCGCCGTGCCGGCCCGGCGGACGGGCCGGGGGTGTCCCGGCCGGACCCGGTCGGCTCAGCGGCCCTCGGCGATCGCCTCGACCGCCTCCTTGGCGGTGCGCAGGTCCACGCCGGTCGCCTCCCGGTACGCCTTGATCGCTTTGATCTTGTCGCCCCGGGCCAGGTGGTCCCGCACCCCTGGCAGCGCCGGCCCCCGGTCCACGATGCCGAGGTGGTCCATGATCAGCCGCTGGCGACGCTCGATCTCCGCCAGCTTCAGCGATACGCCGTCGGGACGGTTGCGCCGGGGGAACTGCAACAGCAGCGCCAGCACGAGGGCCCCGGCCAGCAGGAGGAGAGTGGTGTCCATGCCCCGATCCAACCAGACCCGCGCCAACCGGTCATCGGTCGATCCAGAGTAACGATCATGTAACGGGTGCGAACCTTTTCCGCCGGGTCGCCGCTCTTGGTCTCCGTCGGCCCGACCCCGGGCCCGGGGGAGGCAACGGATGGAGCTGGTGTGGCGGCGGGCCCGCGAGGCGCGTGGGCTGTTGTTGGCGGCGGTGGCCACCGCACTGGTCGCGATCGCGCTGGTCACCGGGCTCGCCGACTACAACCGGCGGACCGTCGACGCGGGGCAGCGGGCCCTGCTCGCCGCCGCGCCCGTCGAGGAACGCAGCCTGCTGGTCAGCGGCTCCGGCGGACGAGACCCCGCCGAGTACGCCAGCCGGGACCGGGCCGTCCGGAACGGCTTCACCGCCGCCCTCGGTGACACCCCGGTCCGCGTCGCCGCCGCCCGCTACGGCACCGGTCGGGAACTCACCGGTGACCTCGGCCCGGTCGTCCGCACCGGAAAGGACCCGGTCTTCGCCACCCTGGCCACCCTGGACGACCTGCCCCGACACGCCGACCTCGTCGACGGCGGCTGGCCGACCGCCGGGGCCGGCCCGCTCCAGGCCACCCTGCCGGAACGCGTCGCCGGTGCGCTGGGCCTGCGGACCGGCGACCGGGTGCCGATGCGCGACCGCAGCGCCGACCGGCGTACGGAGGTGGTGCTCTCCGGCACCTGGCGGCCCCGCGACCCGGCCGACCCGTACTGGCGGCTCGCCCCCGGGCTCGGCGCGGACCCGGACACCGACGCCTCGCACGGGCCGTTCGTGCTCGACCCGGCCGACTTCGCGGCCACCTTCCCCGGCTCGGTCTCCGCCGCCTGGATGATCGCGCCCGACCTGACCGCCGTCGGGGCGGACCGGCTGCCCGCGCTGCGCCGGGCCGTCGCCACGGCGGCGACCGAGGTCCCCGAGGCGGCCGGGCTCGGCTCCTCCGCGCAGGCGGTGACCACACTCGACCGGCTGATCGACCGGATCGGCCGGGCCGACCTGGCCGGACGCTCCGCGCTGGCCACCCCGCTGCTGCTGATCGTGGTCCTCGGCGGATACGCCCTGGTGCTGATCGCCGCGCTGCTGCACCAGGACCGTCGTGACCAGACCGCGCTGCTGCGGGCCCGGGGCGCGGCCCGACGGCAGCTCGCCGGGCTGGCCACCCGGGAGGCGACCCTGGTGGTCGTCCCGGCGGCCCTGCTGGGGCCGCTGCTCGCCGGTGGGGCGCTGCGTCGGCTCGCCGCCGACGGTCCGGTCGACCTGGGCCGGGCCGTCGGCGGGGGCAGCTGGTGGTGGGCGGCGGCCGTCGCCACCGCCGTCGGCTGCCTCGTCGCCATGGTCGCCCCCACCCTGCGCGGCGGGGGCACCTACGTGGCCGATCTGGCCGCCCGGTCCCGGCCCGACCGGGTCGGCACGATCAGCCGGGCCGGACTCGACCTGGCCCTGGTCGCCTTCGCCGCGCTGGCCTGGCTGCAACTGCGTCACTACTCCTCCCCACTCGCCGGTGCCGGCAACGACCTCGGCGTCGACCCACTGCTGGTGGCCGCGCCGACGCTGGGGGTGCTGGCGGGGGCCGTGGTGGCGTTGCGGCTGCTCCCGCCGGCCACCCGGTTCGCCGAACGGTTCGTCGACCGGCGGCCGTGGACCGCGACCATCTTCGGGATGTGGCAGGCCGGCCGGCGTCCGCACGCCGGCCCGGTGCTGCTGCTCGCCCTCGCCGTCGGCGGCAGCACCCTGGCCTGGTCACTCGTCGCCACCGGGGAACGGTCCCAGGTGGACCAGGCCGACCATGCCGTCGGCGCGGACCTGCGGCTGGTCGAGCGGACCGGCGTCGCCCCCGTCGACCGGGCCGCCGCGCTCGCCGCGCTGCCCGGGGTCGACCGGGCGCTACCGGTCTGGCGGGACGAGGTCCGGGTCGGCCGGGACGACCGGCAGGCCACCGTGCTCGGCCTGGACACCGCGCACGCCGCCGGGGTGGTGAAGTTCAGCGACCGGCTCGCCGACCGGCCCGCGCGGGAGCTGTTCCCGCAGTTGGCTGCCGCCCGGGGAACGGCCGTCGGGGTGCCGCTGCCGGCCGCCGCCCGCAGCCTCACCGGCACCGTCCGCACCCCCGTCGAGCGGCCCGTCGGCCCACACCGGATTGCCGTGTCGGTGCTGCTCACCCGGGCTGACGGGCTGGCGTACCGGCTGCCGGTGGCGAGCACCGGCAGCGACGGGCTCGCCACCCCGTTCACCGTCACCCTGCCGGCCGTCGACGGGCTGCGGCTGGCCGGCTTCGAGGCCGACGGTGGGGACGTGGCCGGCACCGGGTACGCGATCCAGGTCCGCGGGCTGCGCACCGTCGGGCCGGACGCCCGATCGACCGCCGTCCCGCTCACCGGTGCGTGGCGGGTGGCCTCCGCCGAACCGGCCGAGCAGAGCAGCGCCACGGTCACCGGCGACGGGCTGACCGCCACCCACCCGGTCGGCCTCATCGAGGGCGGCCGGTACGCGTACCAGCCGTCCTCCCGCTTCGCGGTGGTGCCGGACGGTCCGAACTCCGCCGTACCGGCGCTGATGACCCCGGCTGTGCGGGCCGCGCTCAACGTCCGCCCCGGGGAGACCGTCACGCTGGCCCTGTCCGGGGTCTCCCTGCCGGTGCGGCTGATCGCGGAGGTGACCGCGCTGCCTACCGCCGCCGGGGACGGGGTGCTGCTGGACCTGCCCGCCGCGACCGACTGGCTGATCCGGAACTCCGGCACCGTCCGGGCGGTGCCCGAGTGGTGGCTGCGGGTCGACGCCGCAGGGCACGCCGAGGCGACCCGGGCCGCCGCCGCGCTGCCCGGGACGACCCTGCTGGACCGTCGGCAGGAAGCCGTCGTTGCCGCCGTCGACCCGTACTGGCAGGGCGCCCGGACGGGGCTGCTGGCCGCCGCCCTCGGGTCGGTGCTGCTCGCCCTGGTCGGCCTGGTGGTGGACGTCTGGGCCACCGCCCGGCACCGGCTCGGCGAGTTCTCGGTGCTGCACACCCTCGGCGCGTCGCCCCGGCTGCTGGCCCGAGCGCTGCTCGCCGAGCAGACCTTCCTGGCCGGGATCGGCGTCGGCGTCGGCCTGTTGCTCGGCGCGGCGGTCGGGGCCACCATGGCCCCGCTGGTCGTGCTCACCCCGGCCGCCGGGCGACCGGTGCCCGAGCCGGTGTTCGCCCTGGCCTGGACCCCGATCGGGTGGACCGTGGCGGGGCTGCTGCTGGCCGCGTCGGCCGGCAGCGCGGCGATGGCCACCGGCCTGCGACAGCGGGTCGCCGTCACCCGACTGCGGGTCGGGGGAGAACGGTGAGGACACCGAGAACCGGGCTGCCGCACCACGGGGAGGACCAGCGATGAGTATCGGTGCCGTGCCCCGCCGGGTAGGCGTCCACAGTGGGCAGTTCCTGCTGCTGGCCGCGCTGACGATCGTGATCACCCTGCTGGTCGGCGGGGTGCCGAGGGTGGTCAACCGGCTGGCCGACCAGGGGCTGCGGGAACACCTGGCCACCGAGCCCGCCGCCCGCCGCGACCTGACGTACGCCACCCGCCCTGCCGTCGGGGCCCCACCGGCCAGCGGCCAGGCCGCCGAACTGGACGTGCGCCAACAGCGGATGCCCGCCGACGTGCGGGCCGCCGTGGCGCACCGCTGGTACGCCGCGCAGACCCCGGCGGGCCGGGTCACCGGCCCCGACCTGGCCCGGAACAACCACCTGGTGGACCTGGGCCTGCGTGCCCTGCCCGGGATCGACGCGGCGGGCACCCTGGTCGAGGGCCGCTGGCCGGACGAGCAGGCCGACGGCGACGCCCCGGTGCAGGTCGCCCTGGACGCCGACGTCGCCGGCCGGTTCCACCTGCGCGTCGGCAGTCGACTCCTCCTCGCCGCCCCCGGCGACCCGGGGGTCGGCCCGCCCACCCCGCTGACCGTGGTCGGGTTGTTCCGGCCCACCGACCGCGCCGACGGCATCTGGGACACCCTGCCCTCGGTGCTGGAGGTCGTCGAGCCGGAGGGGGACGCCCAGCCGTTCGTCCTGGTCGCAGTGGTCGCCACCACCGCGCTGGACCGGCAGGCCGCCGGAGGTCGGCCGGTGTCGTTCACCTGGCGGTACCGGCTCGGCCCGGACGGCATCGACGTGCGGCGGATCGACCAGCTCATCGACGGGGTGCAGCGGCTGGCACGCGGCAGCACCGACACCGGCGCGGAGCTGACCCAGGGGGTCGACGTCCCGTTGCGCGAGTTCAGCCGGGCGGTGACCTCGGCGCGTACTCTGCTCGCCGTCGTCGGGGCCGGGGTGCTGGCGACGCTGGCCGGGCTGGTCGTGCTGGCCGCCGCGCTGACCGTGCGCCGCCGCCGTACCGAGTTCGTCCTGATCCGCGCCCGGGGCGGCGGCACCGCCGGTGTACGGCGCAGCCTCGCCGAGTCGCTGCTGGTCGTCCCACCCGCCGCCGGGCTCGGCTGGCTGCTCGGTGGCCTGCTGCCCGGTGCGCCCGGGGGCACCGGGCCACTCGCCGTCGGCGCGACCGTCCTGGTCACGCTGGCGCTGCCGGTGGCGACGCTGACCGTACCGTCGGGGGTGGTCGGGCGGCGGGACCTGGTCCGGCTGCGGCCGTCCGCGCGGCGGGCCACCACGGAGGCCGCCCTGGTGCTGCTTGCCGGGCTCGCGGTGGTGCTGCTGCGGCGGCGGGGCCTCACCCCGGGTGCGGTCGACCCGCTGCTGGTGTCGGTGCCGGCGCTGGTCGCGGTGGCCGCCTCGGTGCTCGCACTGCGGCTGTACCCGTGGCCGGTGCGGCTGGCCGGCCGGCTCGCCGCGCGTACCCGGGGCAGTGTGGCGTTCCTGGGGACCGTCCGCGCCGGCCGGGCGGCGGCGGCCACCCCGCTGGTCGTGGTGGTGCTCGCGGTCGCCACCGCCGCGTTCTGCGGCGTGGTCGCCACCGGCATCGAGGCCACCCGGGACGACGTCGCCACCCGCGCGGTGCCGGCGGACGCGCTGATCCGGGGCGACCGGCTCGCCCCGGACACCGGTCCGGCGCTGGAACGGCTGCCCGGGGTGCGGGCGGCCACCGGAGTCGTCGACGAGCCGGCGCAGCGGTTGGCGACCGACGCCGACGGCACCGACGCCCGGCTGCGTGACACCAGCGTGCTGCTGGTCGACGGCCCGGGGCTGGCCCGCACGGCGCGGGCCGCCGGTCGGGACGTCCCGGTGCCCGGCCTGCTGCGCGACGCCCGACCGGGCGACGGCCCGCTGCCGGCGGTGGTCTCCCCGGCGGTCGCCGCCGACCTGGCCGCCGCCGGCCTGCGGTCCGCCTTCGTCACCGTGCAGGGCCAGCGGTACGAGTTCACGCCCGCCGACACCGTCGCCGACTTCCCGCTGGCCCGGCCGGACACCACCCGGTACGTCGTGCTGCCCTGGCAGGCGCTGCCCCGTCGAGACGATCCGCCGGTGCCCACCGGCTTCCTGGTGGCCGGCGACCGGCTCGCCGCCGAGGTGCTGCGTCGGGCCGGGGACGAGGGGCAGCGTCGCTACCAGACCGAGGGGACGCTGACCGCCGGGGAACGGCCCCGGGGCGCGGCGGTGGTGACCTGGTCACAGACCCGGCTGCGGCTGGGCGGGGGCGGCGCGAACGGGTTGCTCGGCTTCGGGTTCACCGCCGGCGCGGTGGCCGGTGGGGTGTTGGCCCTGCTCGCGGTCGCCTTCACCGTGCTGGCCGGGGCCCGTGCCCGAGGTGAGGTGCTGTCCCGGCTGCGCACCCTGGGGCTGTCCCGCCGGCAGTGGCGGGGACTGCTGCTGGTGGAGCTGGCCCCGCTGGTGGGGGTGTCGGTGCTGACCGGCGCGCTGGTCGGGGTGCTGCTGCCGGTGTTGCTCACCCCGGTGCTCGGGCTCGCCGCGTTCACCAGCGGCGTGCCGGTACGGGTGACCTTCGCGCCCGCTCTGGTCGCCGCCACGGTCGGGCTCGGCGCGGTCGCGCTGGGGTTCGCGATGGCGGTGGAGGCCCTGAACAACCGTCGGATGCGCCTCGGTGAGGTGCTCCGGCTCGGAGAGGAGAGCTGAGATGACCAGGATCGCGGAGAGTCCCGTCGTACCGGATCTGGCGGACCTGCAACGACGCGCGGCGCAGCGGGCGGCCGAGCGGGCCGGCGGGCAGGACCGGCTGCGGGGGCACATCGTCTGCGACGGCCTGGTCCGGATCTTCACGACCGAAGGGGTCGAGGTGGTCGCCCTCCAGGGGCTGGACCTGGTGATCGACCGGGGTGAGCTGGTGGCGATCGTCGGGGCGTCCGGTTCGGGCAAGTCGACGCTGCTGAACATCCTCTCCGGGTTGGACACCCCGACCGCGGGGATCGCCCGGGTGGCCGAGTACGACCTGCTGGCGCTCTCCGCCCGCCGCCGGTTGCGCTACCGGCGGCACACCGTCGGGTTCGTCTGGCAGCAGACCGGCCGGAACCTGCTGCCGTACCTGACCGCCCGGGAGAACGTGGAGTTGCCGATGCGGTTGGCCGGTCGGCGCGGTGGCGGCCGGGCCCGGCGACGACGGGCCGACGAGTTGCTGGAACTGGTCGGGGTGGGGTACTGCGCGGACCGGCGACCCGGCCAGCTCAGCGGCGGTGAGCAGCAGCGCTGTGCGGTGGCGGTGGCGGTGGCCAACGACCCGGAGGTGCTCTTCGCCGACGAGCCGACCGGCGAGTTGGACGAGGCGACCGGTGCCGAGGTCTTCGCGGCGCTGCGCACCATCAACGCCGAGTTGGGGGTGACGGTGGTGGTGGTCACCCACGACCAGGCCGTCGCCACCCAGGTCCGCCGGACCGTCGCGATCCGCGACGGCCGGACCGCCTCCGAGGTACGCCGGACCGCGCGGATCGGTGCCGACGGCAGCACCGAACTGGTCAGCGAGGAGTACGCGGTGCTGGACCGGACCGGCCGGATGCAGCTACCGGCGGCCTTCGTGGAGGCCCTGGCACTACGGGACCGGGTCCGCCTCGATCTCGAACCGGACCACGTGCAGGTCCGCCCCGGCGACCGTACGGCGGAGCAGAACGGGAGTGACGCATGAGCGAGCACGTGTCCGCCGTCCGGGCCGCCGAGCCGGTCATCGACGAGGTGGTGCGGCTCGAGGGGGTGAGCCGGACGTTCGGCCGGGGGCGGCACGCCGTACCCGCCGTCCGCGAGGTCTCCTTCACCGCCGGCCGGGGCGAGCTGGTCGCGGTGCGGGGCCGCTCGGGCGCCGGCAAGACCACCCTGCTGAACCTGGTCGGCGGCCTGGACCGTCCGGACACGGGCCGGATACGGGTGGCCGGCCACGACGTCACCGAGGCCGGCGAGGCCGAGCTGCTGCGGCTGCGGCGGGGGACGGTCGGATTCGTGTTCCAGACCTTCGGGCTGGTGCCGATCCTGTCGGCGGCCGAGAACGTCGGGGTGCCGCTGCGGCTGGCCCGGGTTCCGGCGGCGGAACGCGAACAGCGGGTGGCGGTGCTGCTGGAACTGGTCGGCCTGGGCGGCCATGCCCGACAGCGCCCGTACGAGCTGTCCGGCGGGCAGCAGCAGCGGGTCGCCGTGGCCCGCGCCCTGGCCAACGAACCCGACCTGCTGATCGCCGACGAGCCGACCGGTCAGCTCGACTCCGAGACCGGCCGGGCCGTTATGGACCTGCTCCGTGCGGTGGTGCACGCCCGGGGGATGACCGCACTGGTCGCCACCCACGACCCGACCCTGATCGAGGTGGCGGACCGGACGCTGACCCTGCGCGACGGCCGACTGGTCGACGACTGAAACCTCCGCCGCAGGTCCGACCGTCCCTGCTCCCTGCTTCCCGCTCCCTGTTCCCCGTTCCCTAGTCCCCGCCTGCGGCCCGCTTCTTGGTCTCCGTGTCTCCGTTTCCTGGTCTCCGGCTGCGGCCCGTTCCTGGTCCCCGGCATGATCACCAATACCTGGTCCCTGGCCTGGTTCGCTCGGAGATCTGTCGGAGGCTTTCGACAGCGGAGCCGGTGGTGTTCGGGTCGCGTGCTTTCGAGCTGATGACGGAAACGATTCAGGCACGCGGTCAGGGTTGCGATCTGGAACGGGCGGTCCGCGGCGGCGGTCGGACCGGTGTCTGCGGTCGAGTCAGCGGCCCGCCTTACGGCCATTGCCCCTGAGTCGTTTCCGTCATCAGCTCGAAAGGCTCCCATCAGAATGTCCTTGGCTCCCGGCTCCCGGCTCCCGGCTCCCGGCTCCCGGCTCCCGGCTCCCGGCCCCGGCTCCCGGCTCCCGGCCCCGGCTCCCGGGCTCTGCTCCGGCTCCCGGGCTCTGCTCCGGCTCCCGGGCTCTGCTCCGGGTCCTGGGGTCCGCGCCGGGGCTGACCCCGGCCCCGGCCCCGGCCCCGGGCCCCGGCCCCGGGCCCGGCTCGGGCTGGGGCTGGGGGTGCGCGTGGAGAGCCTGGTGTGCGGACGTCGGTCGTCGATGTTCCGGGCGGTGACGGCCGTCCGGTTCAGAGGGTGAGCTTCATGCCCTCGTGGCTGGCCACGAAACCGAGGCGCTGGTAGAACCGGTGCGCCTCGGTACGGGACTTGTCGGTGGTGAGCTGCACCAACGCGCAACCACGCCGACGGGCCTGGTCGATCGCCCAGGTCATCATGGTCCGGCCCAGCCCCTGACCGCGCAGGTCGGACCGAATCCGCACCCCCTCGACGAGCGCCCGCTCGGCGCCGTGTCGCCCCAGCCCCGGGAGGTAGGTGAGCTGGAAGCAGCCGACGACCTCCCCGGCACGTTCGGCCACCACCTGCTGGTTGCGCGGGTCGGCGGTGATGTCGGCGAAGGCCCGCTCGTACGCCTCGTCCACCTCGGCGATGTCGCGTGCCTTGCCGAGCACGTCGTCGGCGAGCAGGGCCAGCACGGCGGGCAGGTCGGCCCGGACCGCCTCGCGGAGGATCACGTCGGTCATGGCCGGCAGCCTGTCACAGCGGTCCCGGTCGATCGGCGGGCGGAGGTGGTGCCCTGGGGGCAGCATGACCTGGCATGGAGCCGTTGTTGTTGCCGTTCCGGTGGATCTACCGGGGCCTGGTGTACTTCGCGAACTCGCCCCGGACGCTGATCACGTCGTACCTGTTGATGATCGTGGTGGCCGGGGTGATCTACGGCCAGGTGGAGCACCGCAGCGCCGCCGACGCCGTCTGGTGGGCGGTGGTCACCGCCTCCACCGTCGGCTACGGCGACATCTCGCCGACCACCTGGCAGGGGCGCATCCTGGCGGCGCTGCTGATCTCCACCATGGTGCTGCTGGTCATCCCCCTGATCACCGCGCACTTCGCCAGCCGGCTCATCGTCGACGACGACGCGTTCGAGCACGTCGAGCAGGAGCAGCTGAAGAACGACGTACGTCGGATGCGGGCCCTGCTGGAGGAGTTGGCCGTCCAGCAGGGCATCGTGTTGCCGGAGTTGCCACCCGAACCGGCCCCACCGGACCACGCGAGCCTCGTCAGGCAACGGCTGCGCGGACACCGCTACCGCCGCTGACCCTGACTCCGCCGCCAGCGCCGTAACCGGTGCTCGTCATCCGCCTCCGCCGGCAGCGACCGCCGGCCGGCTGCCGGCTGCCTGCCGCCACCCCGTCACCGGGCGGGGCAGCGCAGCCCTTCCCGGGGGACGGTGAGCGAGATCAGGTACGCGTCCACCGCCTCGGTCACACAGCTGGTCTGCGGGTACGCGGTGTGCCCCTCGCCCTCCCAGGTCAGCACCCGGCCCACACCCAGCATCGCGGCCAGCCGGGCGGTCTGCTCGTACGGGGTGGCCGGGTCGCCGGTGGTGCCCACCACCACGATCGGCGGCGCCCCGTCCGCCCGGCCGGTCGGGTACGGGTCACGCCCGCCCGGCCATTCGACGCAGCCGAACATCCCCACCGCCAGGGCCGGGCCGAACAGCGGGTACTTCTGCCGCCACTGGGACTGCAGCTCGCGGATCTGGTCGACGCTGGGCTTCTCGGTCTCGTCGGCGCAGTTGACCGCCAGGTTGGCGTCGAAGAGGTTGGAGTAGTACCCGTCCTCGCCGCGTCCGGTGTACGCGTCGGCGAGCTTGAACACGTCGGCCGGGTCGCCCTGGCCGAGTTTGTCGATCGCCCGGGCCAGTTCCTCCCAACCCGATTCCGTGTAGAGCGAGGAGATCACCGCGTAGAAGACCCATCCGGAGGTGGCCTCCCGCCCGCCGGCCCCGCGGACCGGGGAGACCTTCGCCTTGTCGATCGCCGACGTCACCGCGCCCCGGGCGTCGGGGGCGATCGGGCAGCGGCCGGCGTTCGCCGTGCACCAGCGGTCGAAGTTGTCGAACGCCCGCTCGAAGCCTCGGGCCTGGCTCTCCGAACCGGCCACCAGCTTCTGTTGCGGGTCGACCGCGCCGTCGAGCACCAGCGCCCGGACCCGCTGCGGGTAGAGCTGGGCGTAGGTCGCGCCGAGCAGGGTGCCGTATGAGTAGCCGAGGTAGGTGAGCTTGTCGTCACCGACGGCGGCCCGGACCGCGTCCATGTCCCGGGCGGCCTGAGTGGTGCCGTAGAGCGGGAGCTGGTCGCCGTACCGGTCGCCGCAGCCCCGGCCGATCCGTTGGTTGAGCGCCTGGTAGGCGTCGAACGACTGCTGGCTGCTCGGGTCGGGGTCGTAGCCGAAGCTGGCGTCCAGGTCGGCGTCGGAGATGCACTTCACCGGGCTGGACCGGGACACCCCGCGTGGGTCGAAGCCGACGATGTCGAACCGGTCGGTGATCGAGGTGGGCAGCCCTCCGAACGACGGCCCGAACGACAGGTAGACGGCGGTGTCCACGCCGGACCCGCCCGGCCCGCCCGGGTTGATCACCAGGGAGCCGATCCGGTCCCGCTGCGTGGTCGAACGGGCCCGTAGCAGCGCGATCTCGAAGGTCTCGCCGTTGCCCGGCCCGGCGGTCGCCCCCGTCCCGGTGCCCCAGTTGCGGGGCACGGCGATCTTGGCGCACTCGTACCGCATCCCCGGAGCGCCCCGGCCGACCAGCTCGTCGGCGACCTCTGGGCAGGACCGCCAGGTGGGGGCGTTGCCGGGCGCCGCAGCCGACGAGTCCTCTGTGCGCGGGGCGAACGCCGGCAGCGTGCACCCGGTGGCGAGCAGCGCGCCCGCGACGAGCCCGGCCAGGGTGAGCCGGACCCGGCGGAGCCGGTGGGCAGAGCGGGTCACCAGCGAGCCTCCATGATCGTGTGGACGCCAGGCTACGCCGGGGTGGGGGCGCCCGGCGGCACGGTCACCGCCGGATCACCCCTGAGCACCTGGTCGACGTCGAACCGCACCGGGCGATCGAGCTGGTCGTAGCGGCAGGAGCGCGGATCACGGTCGGGTCGCCAGCGCACGAAGCGGGCGGTGTGTCGGAACCGGTCGCCCTCCATGGCGTCGTAGCCGACCTCCATCACCAGCTCGGGGCGCAGTGGCACCCAGTCGAGGTTCTTGGTGCCCGTCCAACGGCTGACCCCGCCGGGGATGCGCTGGCCGCGCTCGTGGTCGCCGTGCACCCACGGGTGCTCGGCGTCGGCCTCCCGGTAGGGGGCCAGCTCGTCGAGCAGCTCCTGCCGGCGGGCCATGGTGAACGAGGCGCTCACCCCGACGTGGTGCAGCACCCCGGCGTCGTCGTAGAGGCCGAGCAGCAGCGAGCCGACCACCGGCCCGGACTTGTGCCAGCGGAATCCGGCCACCACCACGTCGGCGGTACGGGCGTGCTTGACCTTGGCCATCAGCCGCTTGCCCGGTTGGTAAGGAAGATCGGCCGGCTTGACGATCAACCCGTCCAGCCCGGCGCCCTCGAACACCTCGAACCAGCGTCGGGCGGTCTCCGGGTCGGTGGTGACCTGGGTGACGTGCACCGGCGGCCGGACCCCGACCAGCGCCCGCACCAGGCGTTCCCGGCGGGCCGGGTAGGGCTGGTCGACCAGCAGCTCGTCGTCGAGGGCGAGCAGGTCGAAGGCGACGAAGTCGGCCGGGGTCGTCTCGGCGAGCAGCGTGACCCGCGAGGCGGCCGGATGGATGCGCTGGGCGAGCTGCTCGAAGTCGAGCCGGGGCTGACCGCCCGGCCCGTCGCGCCGGATCACGATCAACTCGCCGTCGACCGCGCACCGCTCGGGCAGCTGCGCCCGGACCTGCGCCACCACCTCGGGGAAGTAGCGGGTCATCGACTTGCCGCCCCGGCTGGCCAGCTCGACCTCGTCGCCGTCGCGGAACACGATGCAGCGGAAGCCGTCCCACTTCGGCTCGTAGGTCAGGCCGGGATCGGTGGGCAGGCGGGACACGCTCTTGGCCAGCATCGGCTCGACCGGTGGGTTGATCGGCAGGTCCACGGCGACCAGTCAACCAGACGCCACCGACAGTGGTGAGACAGATCACCGTCGGTCCAGGTCCGGCGTGTCCCGTCCCGACCCCCTCGTCCCGCGGATGCGGGCGGTGTCGGCGCGGCGCAGAGCTACCGTCGCCGGGTGGAGTGGTGGTGCGGTTGCTGCGGGCGCTGGCGGGTCACCGTCGAACTGGTCCGCGGCCGGCACCGCTACCGGCTGGTGCACCGCTACCCGGCCCGCCACGGCGGCGGCAAGAACGTGCTCGGCGAGGCGGCCACGGTCGCCGAGCTGGCGGAACTGCTCCGCCGGCACACCCCGCTCGACCTGGCCGACCTGCGCGAGGCCGGCTGAGCCCGCCCGGCTGAGCCCGCCCGGCCTGTTCTCCCGCCCGGCCTGTTCTCCCGCCCGGCCTGTTCTCCCGCCCGGCGAGTGCTCCCGCCCGGCCTGTGCCCGTCCGGCCCCGATGCCCGGCTCGGTCCGATGCCGCTGCGACCGGTGTCCGGTCGGGACGCGCGGGGCTGCCGGGTCACGTTCGAGCCGGCATCATCGTCAGGACGTGGGCGGCGCGCTGCGTGCCGCCGGTAGGGCCACGGGAGGCGACATGCGGTTCGAGGCGACGACCGAGGTCGACGCGGACATCGACACGGTCTGGGCGGTTCAGACGGACGTCGAGCGCTGGCCGGAGTGGACCGCCTCGGTCCGGACCGCCCGCCGGGGTGAGGCCGGGCCGTTGGCCCTCGGCGCGACCGCCTGGCTGGAGCAACCCCGGCTCCGTCCGACGTACTGGCGGGTCACCGAGATCGACCCGCCCCGCTCCTTTGTCTGGGAGTCCACTGCTCCCGGGGTACGCAGCCGGGGCGAGCACCGGATCGTGCCGCTGCCCGACGGCCGGGTCCGGGTGGAGCTGGCCCTGGTGTTCACCGGTCCGCTCGCCGGTCCGACCGGCTGGCTCGGCGGCCGGCTCGTGCGCCGCTACCTGCGGCTGGAGGCCGACGGGCTCAGGCAGCGCTGCGAGGCGGGCTGACTCGCCGGTCCTGGCCGTCGGCCCTAGGCTGGGCGGCGACCCTGGGAGGTGCGGTGTCCGAGTTGACATACCCCGAGGTGGGAGCGACCCGGCGAGGGCCGCTGCCGGCGGGCTACCACCACCTGCGGCACCGCTTTCTCATGCCGCCCGGCAGTTTCCTGGTCGCCGCCGAGGCCGTGCTGAGCTGGCGACTGCACCGGGCGGCCGGGGTGCGGGTGCGTACCGACGCGCTGCGGGCCGCGCCCGGCGTGCGGGTCACCCCGGGGCTCGGGGTGGGTCCGCTGCGGGTGTGGGGGCCCTGTGAGGTGGTCTGGGTGGCCGAAGGTGACCGGGAGGCCGGTTTCGGCTACGGCACCCTCCCCGGCCATCCCGAACGCGGCGAGGAGGCGTTCCTGGTCCGCTGCGACGCCGAGGGTGGGGTCAGCTTCGAGGTCACCGCGTTCAGCCGGCCGGACCGCTGGTTCACGACCGCCGCCGGGCCGGTCGGTCGCGCCGTCCAGCACGGGTACGCGCGCCGGCTGGCCCACACCCTGCGCCGACTCTGCGCCCACGCCTGACCTCGGCCGCCCCGCCGAGAACCCGCCCCACGGGGCGTTACCGCCGACAGCCAGCCCTGCACGGCCGCCCCGCCGCGATCCAGCCCTGCCTGGCCGTACGGCCGAGAGCCCACCCCGCTCGGCCCCCGCAGCCACCGGGCCGGCCGGGTCAGAAGCGGGCGAACGAGCGGATCGGCATCCGGGGGCCGAACCGGGGGGCCTGGATGCCGGCGGCGGCCAGCAGCAGGCAGACCCGCCCCCGGTGCCCCCGGAACGGGGCCAGCAGTTCGAGCATCCGGGCGTCGTCACCGCGCGCCTCACCGGCGAGCGCCCAGGCCACCGTGTTCGGCACGTGGTAGTCGCCGACGCTGACCGCGTCCGGGTCGCCGTACCCGATCCGGACCACCTCGGCGGCGGTCCACGGGCCGATGCCGGGGATCGCGGTGAGCCGCCGGGTCGCCTCGGCGCTGTCGGCGCACCGTTCCAGCCGGTCGGCCAGGGCGGCGGCCCGGCGCAGCGTGTCGGCTCGGCGCTGCTCCACGCCGAACGGGTGGAACACCCAGTACGGCGTGGCCGCCACGGCGGCCGGGTCGGGCGGCAGCAACAGCGGGAACGGCCCGGGTGCGGGCTCGGCGAAGTGCCGTACGGTCGCCGCGTACGCCCGGTACGCCTCGGGGCCGGTGACCTTCTGCTCGAAGACTGCCCGCAGCACCCGGGGGAAGAGCTGACCGGTGGCCGGCATCCGTAGCCCCCGGTGCCGGGCGGCCAGCTCGGCCACCAGCGGATGCGCGGCGGCCAGCTCGGTGAATCCGGTCAGGTCGTCGCGCAGGCCGGCGACGGCCCCGGCCCGCTCGACCACCCAGTCGGCGCCGGGCCCGTGGCCCTCGGCGACCAGCTCGCCGCCCTCGGGGCGCAGGGCCAGGGTGGCGGGGCCGACGGGGGTGCGGGTGGCCCACCAGAAGGTGCCGGCGGCGATCCGCGCACACGGGTCGTAGGGGCTGAAGGTGAGGGCCCGGACGGAGGCGGTGAGCCGGTAGTCGACCGGCGGTCGCAGCACCCGGCGTGCGGCCGGCTCGTCCCAGGTCACCCCGCTACTGTGCCATGCCTCCGGGCCGAGATCAGCCCTGCCCACGGCCGGCTGCTCGCGCGCCGGGGCGGAGATGGACGACACCGCCGACGCCCTGCACGTCGGCGGTGTCTCCATCCCGAAGCGGACCGACCGCCCGAGCGGCCGTGGGTGCGGGGTTGGGGGGACCTTCGACGGCGCGCGCCCGCTGGCGTGTGGCGCGTCCGTCGCCCTCGTCCGCTCCGGGGATTCGTGGGGGAGGGTCCGGCGGGTGGTACCGCGACGCCGGCCCGGTGGGGGCCGGCGTCGCGGCCGGGACCGTACGACATCTGCCGGTACGTCGACGGTCCTGATCCGTGACGGTGGCCGGTCGCGCCCTCCCCGGCTGCGACCGACCACCGTGTCCCGGCTGAGGCTGGATCAGTAGGTGTAGCCCCCGTCGCCGCTGCTCGATCCGCCCGAGTCACCGGCCGCCGGCGGGGCGACCGCCTTCGGGGTGCCGGTCGGCAGGCAGGTCAGGTTCTTCTTGCCGTTCGGGTCGACCACGAACCAGGTGCCCCCGACGCCCTGCCCCTTCCACTGGCCGGCCTTCTTGTCGCCGATGTAGCGGTAGACCGGCCAACCACCGATGGTGATCTGGCGGGTGCCGTCCTGGCGGGTGACGGTGCCGACCTTGTCGTCGGAGACACCCTGGAGCTGGGGGTTGCCGTCGGTCAGTGCGGGCGGCCAGACCTGCGCGCACTTGTCGACGCAGTTCGACGACGGCGGATCGTCGGAGTCCTTGTCGAAGCGGTACAGGATGAAGCCCTCCTGGTCCACCACCACGCTGCCCATTCGGGCGATCTTCTTACCGACGAGCTGGTCGGTCAGCTGGACGTTGGCCGGGGCCGGCGCCTGCTCGGCGGCCGGGGCCCCGGAGGCGCCGGGGGAGGCCGAGGCCTCCGGCTCGACCGCCGCGGTGGGCTCGGCCGCGGCGACGGCGACCGGCTCGGCGGCGCTGGAGTTCGCTCCGTCGTAGCCCGCAGGAGCGCAGGCCGTAAGTGCGACCACCGCGCTCGCGACGATGACGGTCGTCCGCTTGATCTTTGCCACGTGCCCTCCTCATTCTTGGCAGTTCACCGAGTAGTACGGAGCGTCCACTGTCAAGGTTGAACGATCGACAGTGGGCCATTTCACATCGAGGATGTTGAACCGTTCCGGCCGGCCGTACGTGTGCGCCAGCAGGGACACCGTTCGGCCCGGAAAAGCCGGAAACGGCGTCGACCCGATCGGTCGACGCCGTTTCCGGTGGTGGTTGTCAGGGGACGACGGTGACCAGTGGACTCGCCACCCCGTTGGCGTCCACCGACTGCACCTGCAACTTCGCGATCTCGCCACGCGACACCGAGGTGGAGGCCTCCAACTGGAGGTTCTGCGGGTTGGCGGTGGTGCCGTAACCCGTCCCCGGCACCGCCCAGGTGGAGATCACCTCGGTGGTGTCGTTCTTCCGGATCACCACCAGCCGGCAGGTGCGCGGGCCGGGCAGCCGGGTCAGGTTGAACCCGATCCAGGTGCCGTACTCCTTGTTGTCCAGCCACATGGTGGCCTTCACGCCGGTGCTGCCGTCGGTGGCGTCGAACTGGTCGCCCTCGATCTCGTTGCCGCCCACCGACGGCCCGGACCGGGTCGGTTGCGGGCTCGCCGGCCCGTCCACCTGCGTGGACCGGGTCGGCTCGGCGATCACCGGACCGGCGCCGCCGCCCGTACCCCCGAAGGTCGCCACCCCGACACCGCTCAGCACCCCCACCGCCACCACCGCGGCGGCCATCGAGAGCACCTGACGGAACCGGGCCTTGCGCCGGTGGGTGCGGACCGCGACCAGGGTACGGTCCAACAGGGCCGGATCCGTCGCGGTCTGCTCCATCGCCATCATCGTCTCGCCGTCGATGTCGGAGAGCAGCCCCACCACCGGGACCATCGTCTCCAACTCGGCGGCACAGGCCCAGCAGGTGGCGAGGTGCTCCTCGAACCGTTCGGTGTCCTGCACGTCCAGGACGCCGAGCGCGTACGCGGCGACATCCATGTGGTCTGCCCGGCTCATTCCGTCACCCCCCTCTCCTGTAGGGCCGTGCGCAGTGCGCGCAGCGCGTAGTAGACCCGCGACTTGGCGGTGCCCAGCGGCAGGCCCAGCTCCTCGGCCGCCTCCGGCACCGTCCGACCGCGGAAGTACGTCGCCACCAGGATCTCCCGGTGCGACTGACTCAACGTCCGCAGCGCGTCCGCCACCGTCATGGTGCGCAGCACCCGGTCGGTGCTGTCCGCCTCGGCGAACGCCGTCAGGTCCCGGTCGTACGTCTCGGGCGGGCGGGCCTGCTCGCTGCGGTGCTCGTCGATGGCGATCCGCCGGGCCACCGTGACCAGCCAGGGACGCAGCGAACCCTGGCCCTGTACCCCCAGCCGGTGCGCGTTACGCCAGGCCCGCAGCAGCGTCTCCTGGACGATGTCCTCGGCGCGCTGCCGGTCACCACCGGTCAACCGCATCACGAACATCAGCAACGGACCGGCGTGCTCGGCGTAGAGCAGCCGGACCAACTGGTCGGAGTGGCTCGCCTCCGGCGACGACGGGGTGGCCTGGTGCCGCCCAGGCGCCGATCGCGGAGTCACCGGGCCATTCTGGCGATCGGTGGGTCCGGCGTCGACCCCCCGGCTTGACCTCGAGGCACGGGACTGCGGCTGGGCCCGGGCGAACATCCACCCTGGCCTGGCCAATTCGCCGTGCAAGCCGGCCGCGACCGCACTCATCCAGACCTCCTGCTGTCCACCGACATCAGCGGGCCCACGGGGAGGGCGCCGCCCGGTGATACGGACGGCTCTTCCCCGCGGATCAACGGCGGACCGAAAAAATTCCTGGCGGGGGCGGGATGGAGTCGGTGGCGTCCGCGTCGGTGACCACCGCGGCACCGGCCGCGAACCGGTCCAGCTCGTCGCCGGCCAGCACCCGACCAGGGAACCAGTCCCCGGCCGCGCGCCGGGTCAGCTCCGGCACCGGCGGCTCGACCCGCCCCGCCACCAGCACCAGGTTGCCGTGCCGACGCCCGCGCAGCACGGCCGCGTCGCCGACCAGGGCGGCCCGGGGCAGCACCGACCGGACCGTGGCCACCTGCGCGCGGGTGTGTCGCAACGGTGGACCGTCGGCCAGGTTGGCCAGGTACCAGCCGGTGGGCGCGAGCACCCGGGCCACCTGCCCGGCGTACTCCACGCTGGTCAGGTGCGCGGGGGTACGCGCACCGGCGAAGACGTCGGCCACCACCACGTCGTACCCGGCGTCCCGGGTGGACTCCAGGGTGGCGCGGGCATCGGCGACCCGCACCTTCAACCTCGGATCGGCCGGCCAGGGCAGCTCCCGGCGGACCAGCTCCACCAGCGCGCCGTCCACCTCGGCCACCCGCTGCGTCGATCCGGGCCGGGTGGCCTGGACGTACCGGGGCAGGGTCAGCGCGCCGCCGCCCAGGTGCAGCACCCGCAGCGGCGTGCCCGCCGGGGCGATCAGGTCCAGCGCCGCGCCGAGCCGGCGGACGTACTCGAACTCCAGGTGCGTCGGGTCGGCCAGGTCCACGTGCGACTGCGGGGCGTCGTCGAGCAGCAGCGTCCACGAGCGGGGCCGGTCCGGGTCCGGCACCAGCTCGGCCCGGCCGGTGTCGACCGGCGCGACGATCCGGTCGTCGCCACGACGGCGGCCCATCAGCGGCACCCCCCACGACGGCGGCCCATCAGCGGCGCACCCGACCGTGCCGGGTGGCCATGGTCAGTGCCCGGTGCAGTAGCCGCGCGTCGCCCAGCAGCCCCCGCAGCCGCCGCTCCAAGCCGGCGATCGGCACCAGGTTCTGCGGGGCCCGCGGGTCCTTGTACGGCGACGAGGCGAACCGGGGCAGGGTGACAAGCGACAGGTCGGCCATTGCGATCGCCTCCTGCGGTGGCAGGTCGGCCGAGCACTCCAACCGGACGACACCGGCCCAGGGCGCGCCCACCGTCACCGGCAGCCGCAGGTACCACGACCAGCCGCCCCAGGCGGTGCCGAGCCGGAACACCGGGGACCGCTCGCCGGAGCCCAACCCGGTGACCACGGCGGTGAGCCGGGCGTCGAGGTACTGACTGTGCTGGGTCTTGATGTAGCCCAGGGCGCGCGGCAGTTGCCGGCGGGCCCGTAGCGGACCGTCCACCACCAGCAGGTCCCCGTCGGTGCGGGCGGCATCGGAGACGGCCACCTCCAACGCGGTCAGCGGGGCCTGCACCGCCGCCGGCAGCTTGCTCAACTCACCGGTGCCGCCGACCCGGTGCACCGGGTAGCGCACCTGCCCGCACCGCACCTCCTGCGCCGACGGGCTGGCCGTGAACAGACCCCGGCCCACCCGCGCCCCGGCCAGCTCCGCCGCGCCGCGTTCCAGGTCGCAGCGGACCACCCCGGCCGCGTACGAGGCGGCGATCCCCGGGTACGAGGCACCGTCCTCCTCGGCCGTCCACACGCTGGCGTCGATCCGGCGTACCCCGTCGACGAGCAGCACGACCGCCGGGGCGGCCACCCCGGGGCGGGGGCCGATCGCCCGCCAGTCCACCGCCGGCAGCTCCACGTCGGCGTCGACCTGGGCGCTGCTCGGCGTCGCCGGCCCGCCCGGGGTCGCCTCGAACGACGCCCCGTAGGACGGATCCCAGGTGTCCACGAAGAGCCGCGGCCCGGTCACGTCACCCTCCGCTGCGCTGCGCTCCTCGCGCTCACGGTGCCAGCCTTTCGTTTGCGGCTGCGGGGCTGCGCTGCGCTGCACTCCTCGCGCTCACCGGCCGGTCCGTTCGATGTGGGCGGTGCGGGCGTCCTTGCGGACCTCGAAGCGCACCGGAATCCGTTCGGCCAGCGCCGGCACGTGGGTGACCACGCCGACCATCCGGTCACCCCGGGCGGCCAGGCTCTCCAGGGTCGCGGCGACGATGTCCAGGGTGGCCGCGTCGAGGGTGCCGAACCCCTCGTCCAACACGATCGACTCCAGGCTGGCCGCCGTGGTGGACATCCCGGCGAGTTGCTCGGACAGGGCCAGCGCCAGGGCCAGCGACGCCTGGAACGTCTCCCCGCCGGACAGCGTCCGCACCGCCCGGCGCAGCCCCGCGTCGTGGTGGTCGACCACGAAGAACTCGCCCTTGTCGTGGACCAGGTCGTACTGACCCTGGGACAGCTCCCGCAGAATCCCCGACGCGCCCCCGACCAGCAGGTCCAGCGCCTCGGCCAGCAGCCACCGCTCGAAGTTGTTGGCCCGCAGGTGCCCGGCCAGCGCGCGGGCGGTACGCGCCTGCTGCTCGTGCCCGGCGCGTTGTTCCCGCAGTTCCAGGGCCTGCGCGCGACGTTCGGTGATCCGCCGCAGGTCGGCCTCGGCCCGCTCGGCGGCCACCGCGACCGCCTGCGCCGGGTCGTCGGCGGGGCGCAGCCCGGCAGCGCTGAGCAGGCCGGCGATCCGCTCCTCGACCGCCTCGGCGGCAGACTGCGCCTCGGTCACCGAGGCGACCAGTCCGTCCCGGTCGGCCTGCCGCTGCCGGGCCTGCGCGCCGGCCCACTCGACCAGGGTCGTCCAGGCGGCGCCGACGTCGTCCCGGTCGGCGGCCGGCGGACCGAACCGGGCCAGTCCGTCCCGGGTGGTGTCGAAGTCCCGCCAGGCGGCCCGCAGCCGTTCCTCGGCGGCGTCCGCCGCCCCCCGGGCCCGCCGGGCGGCGTCCCGGCCGGTACGCACCGCCGCCGCCGCCTCGTCCAGCGCCTGCCGCAGCCGGGCGTGCTCGGCGAGCTGGTCGTGCAGCGCCGCCGGGCTGGCCGCACCGGCGAGCTGCCCGGCCAGGTCGGTCAGCCGGCCGCGCAGCTGGTCGTGCTGGGCCCGGACCCGCACCAGCATCCGGTCCCGCTCCCGGGCCGCCGCGTCCCGCTCGTCGACCAGCGCCTGCGCGGCCTTGCTGGCCGCCCGAGCCGTCTTGCCGGCGGCGGTCGCCGCCGCCACCGCCGAGCCGGCCGGCACCGGAGGCACCCGGGGCACCGGCTGCGCGCACACCGGGCAGGTCGCGCCGTCGACCAGGTGGGCCCGCAACGCGACCGCCTGGTCGGTGGCCTTGGCCTCCTCGTGCGCCCGGAACGCCGCCTCCAGCTCGGCCTCGGCCCGCGCCGCCGCCTCCCGGGCCGCGTCGAGCGCCGCCACCGCCGCGTCGTGCTCGACCCGCGCCGCCTCCAGCGCCGCGCCGACGGTGTCCGCCTCGCCGGTCAACCGTTCCGCGTCGGCGTACGCGCGCAGCAACAGCCGCAGCGCGCTCTCGTCGCCCGCGCCGGCCAGCTCGCCGCGCAGCTTCTCCTCCCGCTCCTCGGCCAGGGTCACCGTGCGGGCCGCCGCGTCGACCGCCTCCCGGGCCGCGCTCACCGCGCGGGCCACCTCGGCCACCCCGGCCGGGGCCCGCACCCCGGCCAGCCCGGCCAGATCGGCGTCGAGCGCGGCCAGCGCCGCCGTGGCCGCCCGCGCCGTCGCCCGCGCCAGCTCCCGCTCCGGTACGGCCGCCGCGACCACCCCGGACAGCGCACGAATCCGTTCGACCTGGGCGGACGCGGCAGCCAGCGTCTCGTCGTCGACGTCGGTCAACCCGCCGAGCACCCGGGCGACCGCCTCCAGCTTCGCCTCGGCCTGCCCGGCCCGCTCGGTGGCCCGCTTCTGCACGTCCTCGTAGACGCCGAGACCGAGCAGGTTGACCAGGATCTGTTGCCGGGTGGCCGGCTTGGCGTGCAGGAAGTCGGCGAACTGCCCCTGCGGCAGCACCACGCAGGAGGTGAACTGCTCGTACGGCAACCCGACCGCGTCCAGCACGGCCTGTTCCATCTCGGCCGGGGTGCCGGCCAGCACCTCGCCCAGATCCTCCGGGCTGAGGCCGGTGTCCAGCTTGGTGATGTCGAAGCCGGGCGGCATCAGCTGTAACCCGGCATTGGCTGTCTTGACGGTGCCGCGGCCGTCCCGGCGGACCACCCGGGTCGCCACGTACCGGTCGCCGGCCGACTCGAAGACCAACCGGACCCGGGCCTCCACCGCCGACGGGGCGAGCGCGTTGGCCAACCCCCGGCTGCCACCCCAGCGGGGCACCGAGCCGTAGAGGACGAAACAGATCGCGTCCAGCACCGTCGACTTGCCGGAGCCGGTCGGCCCGACCAGGGCGAAGAAGTCGGCGTCGGTGAAGTCGACGGTGGTCTCGTCGCGGAAGACGGTGAAGCCCGCCAGGTCCAGCCGCATCGGTCGCATCAGCGCTCCGCCTCCTCCAGCAACTCGTCGAAGAGCTCCCGGACCCCGTCGTCGTCGTGGCCCCGGCTGCCCAGGTAGTCGGCGAACAGCTCGCGGGGGGACCGGCCGGCCCGTTGGGCGACCCGGGTGCCGCTGCCCGGCGCGGGCAGCAGCTCCGGGTCGATCCGGATCTCCAGCGCGCGGGGGAGCAGCTCCTGCACCTCCTCGCGCAGACCGGCCCGGGGCTGTTCGCGGACGAACACCCGCAGCCAGCCCTCCGGCGGAGTCGCCTCGGCCAACTGGGCGAGGGTGCCGCGCACCGTCCGCAGCGGCACCGCCGCCGGCACCGGCACCTCCCGGATGCGCGCGGCGGAACGCGCGCTCACCTCGACCAGCGTCACCGAGCAGACGTTCTCCTGCTCGCCGAAGTCGACCGCGAGCGGGCTGCCGCTGTAGCGGACCGGGCACGGCCCGATCACCCGCTGCGAGCGGTGCAGGTGCCCCAGGGCCACGTAGTGCGCGTTGCCCGGGAAGACCGTCGCCGGCACGGCGTAGCCCAGCACGGTGTGCGCGTCGCGTTCGCCGCCGCCGGTGGTCGCCCCGACCACGGTGAGGTGGGCGGTGACCAGGTGCACCCGGTCCGGTTCGGTGAAGCCCTCGGTCAGCTTCGCCAGCACCCGGCCGAGGTGGTCGGCGTACGTCTGGGTGGCCTCGGCGGCGGTCAGCTCGTACATCTCCACCGCCCGGACGGCGTACCGCTGGGAGAGGAAGGGCAGCGCGGCGAGCTGCCACCGCTCCCCGTCGGCGGTGACGCCGTCGATGACGTGCTCGGCCGGGTTCTCCCGTACCCCGCCGCGCAGGGTGATGCCGGCCGCCTCCGCCCAGGGGCGCAGCGCGTCGAGGGCCTGGCCGTTGTCGTGGTTGCCGCCGATCGCCACCACGTCGGCCCCGGTCCGGCGCAGCGCGGTCAGCGCCCGGGTGACCAGCCGGGTCGCCTCCGGGGTGGGGGCGGCGGTGTCGTACAGGTCGCCGGCGACGATCACCAGGTCGGGGCGTTCGGCGTGGGCGATCTCGATGACCCCGGCCAGCACCTGCTTGTGCTCCTCGGCCCGGGACTGTCCCTTGAGCACCTTGCCGACGTGCCAGTCGGAGGTGTGCAGGATCTTCATGGCTGCCAGCCCCCTAGAACGGGATGTCGTCGTCGGCGCCGCCCGAACCGACCACGGCGAACGGGTCGACCGAGCCGGTGATCGAGCGCAGCGTCTCCGACGGGGCCCGGCCGGCCTCGGAGACCCGGGTCGCCCAGGCCGGGAAGGGGAACTCCAGGCAGAGCGGAACCGGGATGTCCGGTTGGTTGACGAACATCGTGCCCGGCTTGGCCAGCAGCGCCCGCTGCCGCTGGGCCGGCGGGAGGAAGCCGTACTCCGGGCGGGACGCCTCGGCCGGGTCGAGCCGGCCGACCACCCGGATCGCCGAGTTGGTGACGATCCGTCGCTCCACCTCGCTCGCCGTCTGCTGCGCGCCGACCAGGATCACCCCGAGCGAGCGGCCCCGCTCGGCGATGTCGAGCAGCACCTCCTTGATCGGTGAGGAGCCCTCCCGGGGCGCGTACTTGTTGAGCTCGTCGAGGACGACGAAGAGCAGCGGCTTGGCGGTGCCGGCCTTCTCCTTGCGCTCGAACTCGCCGCGCAGCGTCACCCCGACCACGAAGCGCTGCGCCCGGTCGGGCAGGTTGTGCAGGTCGACGACGGTGACCTGGGCGCTCTCGGCGGTGTTGATCGCGTGCGGGCGGCGGGTGGCCAGGTCGCCCCGGATCAGCCGGCCCAGGTCCTTCTTGCTGCCGATCAGCCGGCGGGCGAAGGCGTTGACCGTGCCCAGGCCGACCGCGCTGCCCGCCCAGTCGCCCCGGGTCTCGTCGTCGTTGAGTTGGTCGACCACATGGTCGACCAGGTCGGCGTAGGAGCCGAGCCGCACCCCGTCGATGCTGACCCCACCGTCGGCGGGCTGGGCGTAGCGGGCCAGGTGGGCGGTGACCGAGTGGACCACCATCGTGTACTGCTGGCGTTCGTCGTCGGCGTCGGCGAAGACGTACGGCAGCAGCCGGTCGGCGCAGAACTCGCTCAGCGTCCAGTAGAAGGCGTCCACGCCGGTGAGCCGGCTGCTCACGTCGGGGGTGCCGGAGGCGTCGCCGACCCTGGGCGGGGCGTACACCCGCACGTCGGGGAAGGCCCCGGCGGCCAGCCCCAGCTTGGCGTACGCGGCCCGGGTGGGATCGTCGAGGCGGGCGTTGGGGTGGTCGAGGAAGAGCAGGTCCTCGCCCTTGACGTTGAAGATCAGCGCCTTGGCGTTGACCGCGTCGCCGCCGAGCACCCCGGAACGGAAGACCGAGTAGAGCAGGAAGGTGGCGAAGCTGGTCTTGGTGGCCACCCCGGAGATGCCGGAGATCGACACGTGCGCGCCCCGGCTGCCGTCCAGGAAGTCGGCGTTGAGGTAGACCGGGACGCCGTCGCGGCCCATCCCCATCGGGATCCGCCGCTCCATCCGGTCGAAGTGCAGCGCGCGGGCGCGGGCGTCGCCCTCGGCCCGGTGGACCGTCGCGCCCGGCGCGGGCGGCACGTACAGCTCGGGGTCGACCCGGGTGGTGGTGATCTCGGCGGCCTCCTGCACCTGGGCCGGGAGGGTGCCGTCGGCGATGGCGAAGACGTCCGACTCGAACTGGGCGCCCTCGTGTCGGGCCCGGACCTGGGTGACCACCCCGGCGATGGTGACCGGTTCCCGGTCGGGCAGCTCGCGGCGGGTGACCACCACGTCGTCGAGCTGGAGGTAGCTGCCCGGCGAGACGGCCGTCCAGAACTGCAACGGGGTGGCGTCGGCGGTGCCGAGCACCCGACCGACGGGCTCGCCGGGGCTGTCGATCCGGCCGTCGATCCGGTCGTCGGTCATCCGCGGGCTCCGGTCAGCTGGTCGTCTCGGTCAGGGCGCACGCCCTGCATCCTGCCCGAGGAGTGCGACAGGTTGCCACGCGACGCGGCGGACACCACGTCGGGCGGGCGACCGGTTGGCCGGCTCGGCGACCGTTGCCGCCCGTTGCGGTGACCGGTCGGCATCGGCCCGTCACCCGCGGTGGATGTTCCGGCCCGGGGTGGCGTCGTTTCGGCAGGTGGCGGGGGGTACCGGGAATCTCTCGAAAAAAACCCCACCTTGGGCGTGACAGAAAAGGGCCGGTTGGGCTCAGAATAGTCACAGCCGAGATCGAGGAACTTCTGTTCCCCGATGCTTGGTGCCACGTCCGTAACCTGCGGACACGTGGCTGGCCCGCGGTCCATCACCGCCGGGTCCTCGTCAGCCGGCACCCCCCCCGGCTGTCCTTGTGGGAGGCAGAACCCCGATGCGCCGAACCCCCCTGATGAGCGGTCTCGCCACGGCCGCTCTCCTGGCCACCGTCGTCACGGTGCCCACCGCGGCCACCGCCGCGCCCGCCGGAGCCGGTGACCCGTTCGCCCGCGCCGTCGCACAGCTCAAGGCCCACTCCGACGCCGGCCTCGCGGCCGACGGCCAGACGTTCACCCCGCGCAGCGTGGTGACCGACGCCGACGGCACCGAGCACGTCCGGCTCAACCGCTACTCCGACGGCCTGCCCGTCCTCGGCGGCGACGTGGTCGTCCACCTCGGCAAGGGCGACTCCTGGCGCGGCGCGAGCCAGCGCCTCGCCAGCGCCCCGCGGCGCGCCCCGAAGGCCAAGCTCAGCGAGGCCGCCGCCGGCAGGATCGCGTACGCCGCATCGACCGCCGGGGGACGCTCCGTCGCCGGCGCGCAGCTGGTCTTCGACGCCGACGACACGGCGACCACCCTCGCCTACGAGGTGGTGGTGGCCGGCACGCACGCCGACGGCACCCCGAGCGAGCTGCACGTGCTGGTGGACGCCACCACCGGCGCGGTCCGCGACTCGTGGGAGGGGGTGCAGCGCGAGGGCACCGGCAACACCTACCACTCCGGCACGGTCTCGGTGGGCAGCAACCTCTCCGGCAGCACCTACCAGCTCGCCGACCCGGCCCGGGGCAACCACCGCACCTACGACCTCAACGGCGGCACCAGCGGCACCGGCACCCTGGTCACCAGCACCAACAACGTCTTCGGCAACGGCACCCTGACCAACCGGCAGACCGCCGCCGCCGACGCCGCCTTCGGCGCGCAGAAGACCTGGGACTACTACAAGAGCGTGCACGGCCGTAACGGCATCCGTAACGACGGCGTCGGCGCGTACAGCCGGGTGCACTACAGCAGCAACTACGCCAACGCCTTCTGGTCCGACTCGTGCTTCTGCATGACCTACGGCGACGGCGGCTCCGGCTGGTACCCGCTGACCTCGCTCGACGTGGCCGGGCACGAGATGACCCACGGCGTCACCAGCAACACCGCCGGGCTGCGCTACAGCGGCGAGTCCGGTGGCCTCAACGAGGCCACCAGCGACATCTTCGGCACCCTGGTCGAGTTCTACGCCGGCACCGCCAAGGACCCGGGCGACTACCTGATCGGTGAGAAGCTGCGCAGCACCGGCGTGCCGCTGCGCTACATGGACAAGCCCTCCAAGGACGGCAAGTCGGCGGACTGCTGGAGCAGCTCCGTCGGCGGGCTGGACGTGCACTACTCCTCGGGCGTGGCGAACCACTTCTTCTACCTGCTCGCCGTCGGCAGCGGCACCTCGTCGTACGGCACCAGCACGACCTGCAACGGCACCACCATCACCGGCATCGGCAACACCAAGGCCGGGGCGATCTGGTATCGGGCGCTGACCCGCTACATGACCACCACCACCAACTACAAGGGCGCCCGTACCGCGACCCTGTCGGCCGCTACCGACCTGTACGGCGCGACCAGCACCGAGTACAAGACGGTCGCCGCCGCCTGGGCGGGCGTGAGCGTCAGCTGATCCCGGGCCGGCGTCGACGGCCTTCTCCGTCGCCGCCGGCCCATCCCGTGCGGGTGGGGCGCGGGCACACCGGACGGTGTGCCCGCGCCCTTCGCCGTGGCCGGGCCGGACGGGTCCGCGTACCCCCGGGATGCCGGTCGGGTGACGGGGCTGTCGCCGCGCGCGGTCGCCGACCGGCGCGGACGCCGGACCGTCGCCCCGGCGGGCCTCAGCCGGCCGGCGCGGCCCAGGCGGGCGTCGGGTCGGGCGCGTCGCGGGCGTAGCGCAGCATCAGCACACCGTCCGCGGCGGCCAGCGCGTGCCGCAGCGGAAGCTGCCGGGGTGGACCGTCCGGGCCGGCTGCGATCCGCCCCGGACCCGCCCCGGCCAGCAGCGGGGCGACGGTCAGGCAGAGTTCGTCGACGAGGTCGGCCGAGGTGAGCGCGCCGAACAGGTGCGGGCCGCCCTCGCAGAGCAGGTGGCCCAGCCCCCGTCGGCGCAGCGCGGCCAGGCCGGCGGCGAGGTCGACGGTGTCCCGGCCGACCCGGACCAGGTCGACGGCGTCGGCGAGCCCCGGGGGCGCGACGGCCGTCTCGGTGGTCAGCACCACCGGACGCACCGGGGCGTCGGCGAAGGCGGCCTGTGCCGGGTCGAGCCGCAGCGACCGGGAGACGACCGCCAGCGTCGGATACTCGGCCAGGCCGTGCGCGCGACGCCAGGCCCGGCGCGGCGCACTGAGCCGCACCGCCCGGTAGCCCTCGTGTCGCAGGGTGCCGGCGGCCACCAGCAGCCCGTCGCAGAGCATCCGGAGCAGGCCGAAGACCCGCTTGTCCGGCTCGCCGGAGAGCCCGGCGGAGTAGCCGTCCACGGTGACCGCGCCGTCGGCGCTGGAGACGAAGTTGACCCGCAGCCGGGGGGTGTCGGCGCGGGCGTAGAGCGCGGTGAGTTCGGCGTCGTCCAGCGGGCCGGTGGCCGGCGTGGGCCAGACCCGGCAGATCGGGATTCCGACGCTCATTCGCCGGCCGGACCGGTGACCGGAGGGGTGGGTACGGGGGTACGGTGCTGACAGTCGCACCACTTCCGGCCGGGGCAGTCGTCGTGCCGCCGCTGTCGGCACGCTCGGCAGATCATGCCGGCAGCCTATGCGGTGGGTGGAGGGGCCAGCATGCCACGTCAGATCTTCCAGCTGAAGGTGTCCCTCACCGGGGTCCGCCCGTCGATCTGGCGGCGGGTGCTGGTCCCCGGCGGCTACACCCTCGACCGGCTGCACCGGGTGGTGCAGCACGCCATGGGCTGGCGGGACTGCCACCTGCACTCGTTCGAGATCGACGGGGTGCAGTACGGCGAGCCCGACCCGGGCGCCGAGCCGGCGATCCGCGACGAGCTGGACACCCGGCTGGACGCGGTGGCCGGCAAGGGCAGCCGGTTCGGCTACCTCTACGACTTCGGCGACTGGTGGGAGCACGACATGGTGGTGGAGGACGTCCTCGCCGCGGACCCGGACGAGCGCTATCCGAGCTGCCCGGAGGGTGCGCGGGCCTGTCCGCCGGAGGGCGTCGGCGGCCCCGCCGGGCAGTTGCTGCTGCTGGCCGCGCTTGCCGATCCGACCCACCCGGAGCACGCCACGATGCGGGACTGGGTGGGCCGACGGCACGACCCGGCGGCCTTCGACGCGGACCGGGCGACCACCCTGCTGCGCCGCTTCTGCTGACCTTCGCCGGCCCGGCGGCACGCCCCGGTCCTCATATCGATCGGGTTAAAACGCGATAGCTGGTAACGATCTGGGAACGCTCCCAACGGTCTATTGACACCCCCGACACCTGCCGGCAATCTCATGGGAGCGTTCCCAGGGCGTGGTGCGGATCACCCGCGACCACCTCCGACCGACCGGCGGCCGACGCCGGACCGGCCCGGGACGCGGTACGGCACCCCCCACCACACCCACCCAGCCTCACCATCGAAAAGGGGTCAGGATGAGCGTCACCACGCGGCGTACCCGCATTGCGGCCGCCGCCCTGGCCGCGGTCACCGCCATCGGCGGTCTCGCGGCCTGCGGCAAGGACGACGAGGCCAAGGAGTCCGGCGGCAAGCCCAGCAAGCTGGTCGTCGACACCTTCGGCGAGTTCGGATACGACGAGATCGTCAAGCAGTACGAGAAGGACACCGGGATCAAGGTCGAGCTGCGCAAGACCGCGCAGCTCGGCGAGTACCGGCCGAAGGTGGTCCGGGCGCTGGCCACCGGCAAGGGCGCGGCCGACGTGGTCGCCCTGGAGGAGGGCATCCTCAACGAGTTCAAGACGAACCCGGCCAACTGGGCGGACCTGGCGCCGCTGGTGTCCGACCACAGCAAGGACTACCTGCCCTGGAAGTGGGAGCTGGGCAAGGCGGCGGACGGCCGGCTGATCGGCCTGCCCACCGACGTCGGCAGCCTCGCGGTCTGCTACCGCAAGGACCTGTTCCAGGCGGCCAAGCTGCCGACCGAGCGGGACCAGGTGGCGGCGCTCTGGCCGGACTGGAACGCCTTCATCGAGACCGGCAAGAAGTACCGGACGGCCACCAACAAGGGCATGATCGACTCGGTCACCACCGCGGCCAGCGCGGTCATGTTCCAGCAGGGCGGTGACCTGTTCTACGACAAGGAGGACAACGTCGTCGCCGACAAGAGCGCGGCGGTGAAGACCGCGTGGGACACCGCGGTCGCGATGGCCGACGCGAAGATCTCCTCGCAGAGCGCCACCTGGTCGCCCGAGTGGTCGGCCGGTTTCAAGCAGGGCACCTTCGCGGCCACCTTCTGCCCGTCCTGGATGCTCGGCATCGTCGCGGACAACTCCGGCCCGGAGAACAAGGGCAAGTGGGACGTGGCACCGGTTCCCGGCGGCGCGGGCAACTGGGGCGGCTCCTGGCTCGCCGTGCCGACCCAGAGCAAGTTCCCCAAGGAGGCGGCGAAGCTCGCCGAGTACCTGACCAGCGCGAAGAGCCAGGTCGAGGCGTTCAAGCTCAAGGGCCCGCTGCCGACCAACCTGGAAGCGCTGAAGAACCCCGACTTCACCGGCTACACCAACGAGTACTTCAGCGGCGCGCCGACCGGAAAGATCTTCGGTGAGAGCGTCGAGAAGATCCAGCCGCTGCACCTCGGCCCGAAGCACCAGGCGGTCAAGGAGAACGCGTTCGAGCCGGCGCTGCGCTCGTACGAGAGCGGCCAGTCGCCCAAGGACAAGGCCTGGGAGCAGTTCCTGAAGGACGCCAAGACCCAGGGCGCCTTCTGATCGCTGCACCACCACCGGCGGTGGCGTCCGGGAGTCTCCCGGACGCCACCAATGGCGTCCAGTTCCGCGTACTGCCCGCCTCACCGGCCCCGCCGGAGCCGGGAAAGGACCCCGCATGAGCCTCTCGGCCACGACGGCGCCGCCGTCGCCCAGCGCACCACCCCCCACGCCTCCCCGGCGACGCAGCCGGGCGATCACGCTCAACCGCCTCGACCTCAAGGTCTCGCCGTACCTCTACATCGCTCCGTTCTTCGTGATCTTCGGCATCTTCGGGTTCTACCCGATGCTGCGCACCGCGTGGATGTCGCTGCACGACTGGAACCTCATCGGTGACCACACCTTCATCGGGTTCGACAACTACACCCGACTGTTCACCGACGAGTACTTCTGGAACGCCACGATCAACACGTTCGGCATCTTCGTGTTGTCGACCGTCCCGCAGCTGCTCCTGGCGCTCTTCCTGGCCACCATGCTCAACCGCACCTTCCTGCGGGCCCGGACGCTGTTCCGGATGGCCATCTTCATGCCCAACGTGGTCTCCGTCGCGGCCGTGGCGATCGTCTTCGGCATGCTCTTCCAGCGCGACTTCGGCCTGATCAACTGGATGCTCAGCCTGGTCGGCATCGACGCGGTCGACTGGGACGCCCAGAAGTGGAGCTCCTGGACGGCCATCGCCTCCATGGTCAACTGGCGGTGGACCGGCTACAACACGCTGATCCTGCTGGCCGGCATGCAGGCCATCCCGAAGGACCTCTACGAGGCCGCCGCGATCGACGGCGCCAACCAGTGGCGGCAGTTCTGGAAGATCACCCTGCCGATGCTGATGCCGACCTTCGTCTTCGTGGTCACCCTCTCCACCATCGGCGGGCTCCAGCTCTTCACCGAGCCGCTGGTCTTCGGCAACGGCAACATCATCGGTGGCGACCAGCGCGAGTTCCAGACCCTGGCGATGTACATGTACGAACTCGGCATCGAGAACCTCAGCACCGCCGGCTACGGCGCCGCGGTGGCCTGGGCGATGTTCGTCATGATCGCCCTGGTCTCGCTGGTGAACTTCCTGCTCGTCCGCCGTTCGGTGAAGTAAGTGAGGACCGCACCGTGAACCAGGCATCCCAGCGCCTCTGGCGCACCAGCCCGCTGCTGTACGTCGCACTCGTCGTGGCGGTGCTCTTCTCGATCTACCCCTTCTACTACATGGTGGTCATCGCCACCCGCAGCCTCGACCAGATCAACGACGTGCCGCCGCCGTTCACCCCGGCCGGCGATTTCGGCGCGAACTTCGGCCGGGTGCTCGACAACGACGCGGCGAACTTCCTCACCGGCCTGCTCAACTCGGTGATCGTCTCCAGCGTGGTCACCGTCTCGGTGGTGATCACCGGGTCGCTGGCCGGGTTCGCCTTCGCCAAGCTGCGGTTCCGGGGCCGCAACGCCCTGCTGCTGACGATCATCGTGACCATGATGATCCCGACGCAGCTCGGTCTGATCCCGCTCTGGGGCATGATCCAGGACCTCGGCTGGTACGACACCCTCTACGCGGTGACCGTGCCCTTCCTGGTCAGCGCCTTCGGCGTGTTCATGATGCGGCAGTACGCCATCCAGGCCATCTCCGACGAGCTGATCGAGGCCGGCCGGGTCGACGGCGCCAGCACCTTCCGGATCTTCTGGAACATCGTGCTGCCCGCGCTGCGCCCCGCCGCCGCCGTGCTCGGCCTGCTCACCTTCATGGAGACCTGGAACTCCTACCTGTGGCCGTATGCCGTGCTCACCCCCGAGAACCCGACCCTGCAGGTGTCGCTGGCGTTCCTGTCGTACGCCTACTACACCGACTACTCGCAGGTGTTCGCCGCGACCGCCATCGGCACCGTGCCGCTGGTGATCGTGTTCATCGTGTTCGGCCGCCAGATCATCGGTGGCATCATGGAAGGTGCCGTCAAGTCGTGAGCAACCCGACCCACCCGCCCGCCGTCGGCGTACTCGACCAGGGGCCGGAACTGACCTTCCCGCCCGGCTTCCTGTGGGGCGCGGCGACCGCCGCGTACCAGATCGAAGGGGCCGCCGCCGAGGGCGGCCGGACGCCGTCGATCTGGGACACGTTCAGTCACACCGAAGGGCGGGTGGTCGCCGGGCACACCGGCGACGTGGCCTGCGACCACTACCACCGGATGCCCGACGACGTCCGGCTGATGGCCGAGCTGGGCCTCCAGTCGTACCGGTTCTCGGTCTCCTGGCCCCGGGTGCAGCCCGGTGGCTCCGGTGCCGCCAACCAGCAGGGCCTGGACTTCTACCGGCGACTCGTCGACGAGCTGCTGGCCAACGGCATCGAGCCGTGGCTCACCCTCTACCACTGGGACCTGCCCCAGCCGTTGGAGGACGCCGGTGGCTGGCCGGTCCGGGACACCGCCGGTCGGTTCGCCGACTACGCGTCCCTGGTGGCGGACGCCGTCGGCGACCGGGTGAAGTACTGGACCACCCTCAACGAGCCGTGGTGCTCGGCCTTCGCCGGCTACGGCTCCGGATCGCACGCCCCCGGCCGCTCGGACGGGGCCGACGCGGTCCGGGCCGGGCACCACCTCATGCTCGGCCACGGCCTCGCCGTGCAGGCCCTGCGGGCCAAGTTGCCGCAGGCCCAGCTCGGCGTCACGGTGAACCTCTACCCGGTCGACCCGGCCAGCGACGCGCCCGCCGACGTCGACGCGGCCCGCCGGATCGACGGGCTGGCCAACCGGTTCTTCCTCGACCCGCTGCTGCGTGGGTCGTACCCGGCCGACCTGACCGCCGACCTGAGCGAGGTGACCGACTTCGGACACGTCCGCGACGGTGACCTGGAGATCATCTCCACCCCGCTGGACATGGTCGGCGTCAACTACTACAGCCGGTACGTGGTGGCCGCGCCGGTGCCCGGCGAGGATCCGGAGAAGTACTGGCGGACCCCGTCGTCCTGGCCGGGCAGCGAGGGCGTCCGGTTCGTCACCCGGGGTGTCCCGGTCACCGACATGGACTGGGAGATCGATGCCCCTGGCCTGGTGGAGACGCTGCGCCGGGTCCACGAGGAGTACACCGACCTGCCGCTCTACGTCACCGAGAACGGCTCGGCCTTCGTCGACACGGTGCAGGACGGTCAGGTCGACGACGTCGACCGGCTGGCGTACTTCGACGCCCACCTGCGGGCCTCGCACGAGGCGATCGGCGCGGGAGTGCCCCTGCGGGGCTACTTCGCCTGGTCGCTGATGGATAATTTCGAGTGGGCCTGGGGCTACACGAAGCGCTTCGGGATGGTCTGGGTCGACTACGACACCCAGGTTCGTATCCCCAAGTCCAGTGCCAGGTGGTACGCCGAGGTGATCCGACGCAACGGTCTGGCCGCACAATAGGCAGAGGCCAGCCAGCATTCCGGACGGCCCTGCCGCGCCGCCCGCCCCCGGGGGCGGCCGGCGGGGACCGTCCGACGTCGGAGGAGCAGACGAATGACAACGCAACGCACCCGGTCACTCGGGCGCCCGACCCTCGACGCGGTCGCCGCCCGCGCGGGTGTCGGGCGGGGCACGGTCTCCCGGGTGGTCAACGGCTCACCCCAGGTCAGTCCGGAGGCGCGGGCCGCCGTCCAGCAGGCCATCGCCGAGCTGGGGTACGTCCCGAACCGGGCGGCACGGGCACTGGTCACCCAGCGGACCGACTCGGTCGCCCTGGTGGTCTCCGAGTCGGGGGAGCGGGTCTTCACCGAGCCGTTCTTCGCCGGCATCGTCCGGGGCGTCAGCTCCGGCCTGCTGGAGACGCCGCTGCAACTCTGGCTCGCCATGGTGCAGTCCCCGATCGAACGGGAACGGGTCGAGAACCACCTGACCAACCAGCACGTCGACGGGGTCCTGCTGCTGTCGCTGCACGACTCCGACCCGCTGCCCACCCTGCTGGAGGAGCGTGACCTGCCCACCGTGCTGGGCGGCCGGCCGGCCCGGATGCTGCGCCCCGGCGCCCGGCCGTCCTGGTTCGTCGACGTCGACAACGTCGGCGGTGCCCGCAACGCGGTGCAGCACCTGGCCCGACAGGGCAGGCGACGGATCGCCACCATCGCCGGCCCGCAGGACATGGGCGCGGGCCTGGCCCGGCTGGTCGGCTACCGGGAGGCGGTGGAGGCCACCGTCGGCATGCTCGACCCGCGCATGATCGCGTACGGGGACTTCAGCGAGGGCAGCGGCGCGGCGTGCATGAAGCGGCTGCTGGACGCCTGCCCCGAGCTGGACGCGGTTTTCGTCGCCTCCGACCTGATGGCGTTCGGCGCGCTGCGGACGCTGCGCGAGGCGGGCCGCCGGGTGCCCGAAGACGTCGCCATGATCGGTTTCGACGACTCACCGGTCGCCCAGCAGGCCGATCCGCCGCTGACCACGGTCTTCCAGCCGGTGGAGGAGATGGGTCGGCAGATGGCCCGACTGCTGGTGGCCCGAATCCGTGGCGACGAGATCCCCACCCCGCACATCCTGCTGGACACCGAGCTCATCCAGCGTGCCTCCACCTGAAGCGCTTCGACAGCTCCGGCCTCCACCGGTGTCCCCGCCCGGCCGGGCGGCGAGGTGTTCCCTCCGGAGCGGCACCGGCCGAGCGGACCGCCGCCGATGCGCCGGCGGTCAGGACCAGCGGCGCAGTTCGCGTTTGGCCAGGGACGACCGGTGCACCTCGTCGGGGCCGTCGGCGAGCCGCAGGGTGCGGGCCTGGGCCCAGAGCCCGGCGAGCGGGGTGTCCTGACTGACCCCGGCGCCGCCGTACCCCTGGATCGCCTTGTCGATCACCCACTCGGCCATCGCCGGTGTGGCGATCTTGATGGCCTGGATCTCGGTGTGCGCGCCCTTGTTGCCGACCGTGTCCATCAGCCAGGCGGTCTTGAGCACCAGTAGCCGGGCCTGCTCGATCCGCACCCGGGACTCGGCGATCCACTCCCGGACCACGCCCTGCTCGGCCAGCGGCCGGCCGAACGCGATCCGCTGGTTGGCCCGCCGGCAGAGCAGCTCCAGGGCCCGCTCGGCCATTCCCACCAGTCGCATGCAGTGGTGGATGCGGCCCGGCCCGAGCCGGGCCTGGGCGATGGCGAACCCGGTGCCCTCGACGCCGATCAGGTGCTCCGCCGGCACCCGCACGTCGGTGAAGTCGATCTCGGCATGGCCGCCGTGCGGGGCGTCGGAGTAGCCGAAGACGGTCATGCCCCGCCGGACGTTCACCCCGGGGGTGTCCCGGGGGACCAGCACCATGCTCTGCTGGCGGTGCCGGTCGGCGTCCGGGTCGGTCTTGCCCATCACGATGAAGATCTCGCAGCGGGGGTCCATCGCCCCGGACGACCACCACTTGTGCCCGTTGATCACGTACTCGTCGCCGTCGCGGACGATCCGGGTGGCGATGTTGGTGGCGTCGGAGGAGGCCACCTCCGGCTCGGTCATGCAGAACGCCGAACGGATCTCCCCTGCCAGCAGGGGAGTCAGCCACCGCTCGCGCTGCGCCTCGGAACCGAACTCGGCCAGCAGCTCCATGTTGCCGGTGTCCGGGGCGGCGCAGTTGACCGCCTCGGGGGCCAGGTGCGGGCTGCGGCCGGTCAGCTCGGCCAGCGGGGCGTACTGGAGGTTGGTCAGCCCGGCGCCGTAGCGCGGGTCGGGCAGGAAGAGGTTCCACAGGCCGCGCCGACGCGCCTCGGCCTTCAGCTCGGCGAGCACCGGGGAGCGGGACCACGGGTCACCGGCCGCCGCGACCTGCTCGGCGTGCACCGGCTCGGCCGGCAGGACGCACTCGTCCAGGAACGCGCCGAGTCGCTCGCGCAGTTCGACGGTGCGGGCGTCGTACCCGAAGTCCATCACTTCTCCCTGACCGCGTGCAGACCGTGCTCGACCAGCGGCGTCACCATCTCGCCGATCCGGTCGAAACCACCGCCGAGGGTCTGCCCCAGGGTGTGCCGGTAGTGGATTCCCTCGCAGATCACCGCGAGCTTGAAGCAGCCCAGGGCCAGGTGCCAGTGCAGCGGCCCCACGTCGACGTCGCTGCGCCCGGCGTACCGGTCGATCAGCTCGGCGCCGGTGGGGAAACCCGCACGCGGGCCGAGCCCGTCGGCGACCGGGTTGCCCTCGGCGAGGTCACTGTCGCCGAGCACGTCCCAGTAGGTCAGCAACAACCCCAGATCGGCCAGCGGGTCGCCCAGGGTGGCCATCTCCCAGTCCAGCACCGCCCGCACCGACACCGGGTCGACGGTGGTGAGCAGGTTGTCCAGCCGGTAGTCGCCGTGCACGATCCGGCCGGCGTTCACCCCCTCGGGCACCGAGGCGGCCAGCGCGTCCCGCAGCTCGTCCACCCCGGGCAGTTCCCGGCTGCGGGACCGGTCGAGCTGGCCGGCCCAGCGCCGTACCTGCCGGCCGAGGTAGCCCTCGGGGCGACCGAAGTCGGCCAGCCCCACCTCGTCGGGGTCGACGGTGTGCAGTGCGGCGAGGGTGTCCATCATCGTCCAGGCCAGCTCGCGGCGCTGCCCGTCGGTGAGCGGATCGGTCTGCGCCCGGGTACGCAGCACCTCGCCCGCCACCCGCTGCATCAGGTAGAACGGTGCGCCGATCACCGCCGGGTCGACGCAGAGCAGCAGCGCCTCGGGCACCGGCACGGCGGTCGGCGCGAGCGCGGCGATCACCCGGTGCTCACGGGCCATGTCGTGCGCGGTGGCCAGCACGTGCCCCAGCGGTGGACGGCGCAGCACCACCTCGCGCCCGCCACCGTGCAGCAGGTAGGTCAGGTTGGACTTGCCGCCGGTGATCAGGGTGGCCCGCAGCGGCCCGTCGGCCAGCTCCGGTCGGTGCGTGGCCAGCCAACCGCCCAGCCGATCGAGATCCAGCCCCCGGGGTGCGCCGGGCGGGGCCGCAGGTGCCCCGGGCGAGGTCGGACCGGTCCCGGTGCCGCTGCCTGGGAACGCCTCGACGGCCGGCTCGGTCATCCGAATAGTTGATGGCAGGTCAGCCGGGTTGTCAAGGTCAGCGATTTTCCGCCGGGGACATGCCACGGCAACAGGGGCGAAATGGTCAGCCGGCAGGCTGGGAACCAGCCTGCCGGCCGTGCGCGGTCGGCCCGCCGAGCGGAGGGACAGACATGTTGCTGAGAGTTCGGGTGACCCTGCCGGACCGACCCGGGACACTCGGCCAGGTGGCCCGCACGCTCGGCGTCTCCGGAGCCGACATCGTGCAGGTCGTGGTGCTGGAACGGCTCGGCGGCCGGGCGGTGGACGACTTCACCGTGGTCTGGCCGGGGGCCGCCCGGGTCGAGGGGCTGCTCGCCGGGCTCGCCGCCATCCCCGGGGTACGTGTCGACGGGGTGTGGCGGGCGATCGGCGCACCGACCACCACCGGTCAGGACGCCGAACTGCTCGCCCAGGTGGCGGCGAACCCCACCGACGGGGTGGCCACCCTGGTCGACGCGGTACCCGGGCTGCTCGCCGCGGACTGGGCGGTGGCCGCCGTCGTACCGGTGGACTGGGCCTCGCGGGCCGGTGGTGGGACGGCGACCGTCGGCCATGCGAGCTGGCGTGCCCCGGAGCCGCCCCGGCTGCCCGAGGTGACCCCGCTGCGGGCCCGCACGCTGACCGTCGCCGACGGCACGCACTATGCGATCGCGCCGTTCGGCCGGGCCGGGCTGGTGCTGGTGGTCGCCCGGGACCACACCGAGCCGCTGACCGCCGCCGGTTTCCACGCCACCGAGGTGGACCGGCTCGCCCAGCTGGTCCGGGCCAGCGCGGTGATCCTCGGTGACCGGCTCGACCTGGTCGGGCCGCAGTCGGTGACCACCGTCACCTGACCTGGGCGAACGGTTGCCGGTGCGACACCGCCGGGCAACGCCGCGGCAACAGGCGCCGGGCAGGGTTCGTGGTGGGGAAGGGAGTGGACATGGCGCTGTGGCGGATCCGAGCAACCGTGGACGACCGGCCGGGTTACCTGTCGGTCCTCACGGCGAGTCTCGCGTTGCGGGGGGTCAACATCCTCACCGTGCAGGTGCACACCACCGAGGTCGGCGCGGTGGACGACTTCCTGGTCGACGCGCCGGACGCGCTCGGCGAGGCGGATCTGATCGCCGCCGTCGAGCGGGGGCGGGGCCGGGACTGCTGGGTGGCGCGCAGCGAGGCGCGCGGCCTGGCCGACCAGCCGACCCGGGTGCTCGGGCTGGCCACCCGGCTGGTCGGCGACCCGGAGCAGACCGGTGAGGTGCTCCGCGCCACCCTCGGCGCGGACGAGGTGACCTGGCGGCCGACGCCCGCCACCGGGCACGACGCGGTGGGCACCACGACCATGCTGCTGACCGACCCGACCGGCGGCTCGTACGAGCTGCGCCGGCAGGCGCCCAGCTTCACCCCGGCGGAGTACGCGCGGGCGCAGGCGCTGGTCGAGCTGGCGGCGGCGGTGGCCCGGCGGGAGGCCGACCGGGTGACCCTGGCGCTGCCCGACGGGGCGGAGCTGACCGTCCGGCCGGCGACCGCCGACGACCTGGCGGGCGTGGTGGAGCTGCACGAGGGCTGCTCGGCGCGGAGCCGGCAACGGCGGTATCTGAGCGGGGCGGCGGTGCCCTCGCCGACCCGGCTGCGCCGCCTTCTGGAACCGGCCCGAGGGCTGACCCTGGTGGCGACGACGACCGGCGCCGGCGGGGCGGCGGAGACGGTCGTCGCGCTGGCCAACCTGCTCGCCGAGGGCGACGAGGCGGAGGCGGCGCTGCTGGTCCGGGACGACTGGCAGCGGCGTGGCCTGGGCACCGCGCTGCTGCGCCGGCTGCTCACCCATGCCGAGCGGGCCGGGTACGCGGCGCTGGTCCTGCACATCCAGGTGGAGAACGCGCCGATGCTCCGGACGGTGGCCCGGCTGGGCCGGCCCGCGCCGATCGAGCGGGACGGCGCACTGCTCACCGTGACCGTCCCCCTGGTCGCCCCGGCGGCCGGTGGCCCGGTCACCGACGGGTCCGGCCGCCCCGGCGCGACCGTGGGCGGCGGCCCTCGGCGGACGAGCCCCACCGGCGGGGTCTGCTGACCACCCGCCGACCGAGACGACCCGTACGGCACCGGGCGGGGGCAATCCTTCCGGTGCATGGCCGAACTCCGATGCGGAGGACGGTGTAGAAGCAGGGCCCCCGGTGCGGGGGCCCTGCCCATTTCCGGGCCTGCCGTTCCCGTCGTGCCTCGCGCTGCGCCGCACCGGGGCGTGCCGCGGTCGTGCCTTCTGCGTGCCGTCGCGGCCATCCCGTGGCCGGGCTGCGGGGCGTGGGCCGCGGCAGGGCCGGCCGAAGAGAAGCGCGGGCCACTCCGGCGGTCCCCAGGTCGCCGGTCGGGGTGGAGGTTCTTCGGGTCTCCCGGGTTGGCCCTTCACAAACCGGTGACACACCCATTACATTGGCGAGCATCCATGGGAGCGCTCCCGCGCCTCCTTCGGCCCCCACCACCACCCGCCTCCGGCGGCCCCCACCACCACCCGCCTCCGGCGGCCCCCACCAACCGCGACGCCCCGTCCCCGCGTCCGGTGGGTGCCGCCGGAGGCACCACCGACAGGAGTCCCGCCATGCAGCACCCGAACCGGGCCGGCCGGTCGGGCGGGGGCCGCCCTCGGCTCCGCCGCCTGTTCGCCGCCGGGGTCGCCCTGACCAGCGGCCTTGCCCTCGCCGTCAGCGCGCTCCCGCTCACCGCCGGGGCCGCACCGATCGGCACCGAGCGCGCCGCCACCGCCGCCGCGCCCGCGTTCAACTACGCGGAGGCGTTGCAGAAGTCGCTCTTCTTCTACGAGGCGCAGCAGTCCGGCAAGAAGCCGGCCTGGAACCGGGTCTCCTGGCGCGGCGACTCCGCGCTCAACGACGGCGCCGACGTCGGGGTGGACCTCACCGGCGGCTGGTACGACGCCGGCGACCACGTGAAGTTCGGCTTCCCGATGGCGTTCAGCGCCACCATGCTGGCCTGGGGCGCCGTCGAGTACCGGGCCGGTTACGTCGCCTCCGGACAGCTCACCCCGCTGCTGAACAACCTGCGCTTCGTCAACGACTACTTCGTCAAGGCGCACCCCGCGCCGAACGTCCTCTACGGGCAGGTCGGCAAGGGCGACGACGACCACAAGTGGTGGGGCCCGGCCGAGGTGATGGCGATGGCGCGGCCCGCGTACAAGATCGATGCCAGCTGTGGCGGCGCGGACCTGGCGGGGGAGACGGCGGCGGCGATGGCCGCGTCGTCGATGGTGTTCCGGCCCACCGACGCCGCCTACGCCGACAAGCTGCTGACCCACGCCAAGCAGCTCTACACGTTCGCCGACACGGTGCGCAAGAACTACCACGAGTGCATCACCGACGCGACCAGCTTCTACAAGTCGTGGAGCGGCTATCAGGACGAGCTGGTCTGGGCCGCGATCTGGCTGCACCGGGCCACCGGCGACGCCACCTACCTGGCCAAGGCCGAGAGCGAGTACGACAAGCTCGGCACCGAGCCGCAGTCGACCACCCGGTCCTACAAGTGGACCCTCGCCTGGGACAACAAGCAGTTCGGGGCGTACGTGCTGCTGGCGAACCTGACCGGCAAGCAGAAGTACGTCGACGACGCCAACCGCTGGCTCGACTACTGGACGGTCGGCGTCAACGGCCAGAAGGTGCCCTACTCGCCCGGTGGGATGGCCGTCCTCGACTCCTGGGGCGCGCTGCGGTACGCCGCCAACACCAGCTTCGCCGCGCTGGTCTACAGCGACAACACCACCGACGCCACCCGCAAGGCCCGGTTCCACGACTTCGCCGTCCGGCAGATCAACTACGCGCTCGGCGACAACCCGCGCAAGTCCAGCTACATGATCGGGTTCGGCAGCAACGCGCCGAAGAACCCGCACCACCGCACCGCGCACGGTTCCTGGTGGGACAGCCAGACGGTGCCGGTCGAGACCCGGCACGTGCTCTACGGCGCGCTGGTCGGCGGCCCGTCCTCGGCCAACGACGCGTACACCGACAGCCGGTCCGACTACGTGATGAACGAGGTCGCCACCGACTACAACGCCGGCTTCACCTCCGCCCTGGCCCGGCTCTCCTCCGAGTACGGCGGCACCCCGCTCGCCGACTTCCCCACCGCCGAGAAGCCGGACATCGACGAGCTGACCGTGGAGACCACGGTGATGCAGGCCGAGCCCCGGGCCACCGGGCTGAAGGCAATCGTCTACAACAAGTCGGCGTTCCCGGCGCGGGCGCTGACCAAGGGGAAGTTCCGCTACTACTTCCGCCCCGAGGGCAGCACCGCCGTCCAGGTCACCCCCGGCTACACCCAGGGGTGCCCGTCGCCCTCGACGGCCAAGCAGCTCTCCGGCGACATCTGGTACGTCGAGGTCGACTGCACCGGCCAGACGATCGCCCCGGCCGGGCAGTCGCAGCACCGGATGGAGGTGCAGTTCAAGATCGGCGTACCGGAGGGCGGCACCTGGGACCCGACCAACGACCCGTCGTACCAGGCCACCGCCGGCCCCAACCGCAAGGTGACGCTGTACGACGGGACCACCCGGGTCTGGGGTGACGAGCCGACCTCGACCCCCACCGACACCACCCCGCCCACCGTCCCCGGCACCCCGGTCGCCTCCGCGATCACCTCCACCGGCCTGACGCTGACCTGGCCCGCGTCCACCGACACCGGCGGCAGCGGACTGGCCGGCTACGACGTCGTCCAGGAAATGGTCGGCAGCGACGCGCTGATGTCGTACCGCACCACCACCAACAGCCTGACCCTGACCACGCTCTCGGCCGCCACCAACTACCGGTTCTGGGTACGGGCCCGCGACGGCGCCGGCAACAACTCGCTGTCGTCGTCGGTGCTCGCGGTGGCCACCCCGTCCGGCAACGGCTCGGACACCACCGGACCGACCCAGCCGGGCACCCCGGACGCGTCGAACATCGGCACCAACGGGCTCACCCTCAGCTGGACGCCGTCCACCGACAACGTCGGGGTCACCGGCTACCGGGTCTACAAGACGTCCTGGCCGGGGCCCCTGCTGATCGGCACCTCCACCGGCACCACCTTCCCGGTCACCGGGCTGACGCCGGACACCTCGTACGGGTTCTACGTCATCGCGATGGACGCCGCCGGCAACCCGTCGACCCCGTCGAAGACCCTCACCGTGCAGACCCTGCCGGACACCTCGACGCCGACCCCCACCCCGACCGCGACGCCCACCCCGACCCCCACGCCCACCCCGACCCCCACGCCCAGCCCGACCACGCCCGCCTCGACGTGCAGGGTCGGCTACACCACCAGTGACTGGACCAGCGGCTTCACCGCCAGCATCACCATCACCAACACCGGTACGGCCGCGCTCAACGGCTGGAACCTGGCCTTCACCTTCCCCCACAGCGGGCAGAAGGTCGGCCAGGGCTGGTCGGCGACGTACGCCCAGACCGGTGCGGCGGTGACCGCGACCAGCATGTCGTACAACGGGGCGCTCGCTCCCGGCGCGTCCACCAACATCGGCTTCAACGGCACCCACACCGGCAGCAACCCCAAGCCGACCACCTTCACCCTCAACGGGGTGACCTGCACCGTCGCCTGACTGACGCTGCGCTGAGATCTTGGACAGTTGCCGTGCGCCTCGAACGGCAACTGTCCAAGATCTCGTTCACGCGGTGCCAACTCGGGGTGCTGCTGATGCTGGGCTGGAGGAGGGACGCTGCCCGGGGGCGTGGGACGGGTGTCACCGGGGAGTGGGACGGTGCCGTCGGGTGCGGGCGACGTCAGTCGGCCAGTTCCTCGGCCAGCAGATCCATCAGCAGGGCATCGTGCCAGGTGCCGTCCTCGGCCCGCTCGTAGCGACGCATCACGCCGACCGGCCGGAAACCCACCTTTGCGTACGCCCGGATGGCCGCGCTGTTCGTCGCGGCCGGGTCGATGGTGAACCGATGGTGACCGTGCTCGTCGATCAGGTGCCGGGCCAGGGTGCGGATGGCGTCCCCACCGAGCCCGACGCCACGACGCGGTGGGTCGGGGAAGATGTCCATCGCGGCGTGCCGGTAGTCGGGTTCCGGCTCGGCGTACCACTGGATCGCCCCGACCACCTGACCGTCGTGCTCGATCACGTACACCGTCAGGTCGTCGTCGGCGAGGTCGGCGCGGATGCCGGCGGCCCTGGAGCCCCGGTGTGGTGGGCCCGCGCCACGCCGGTGCCGGCCCGGCGGGTGGTAATTTCGCCCGGCGGCGGCAACGTCGCCACCCGTCCGGCGTCACGACCGGACGGTGTGGATCGTCCGGCGGCACGAGCCGGGCGGGCAGACCGGGCGGCGGACGGAGGCGGTGACCCTTGGCGGACTGGCTGGCGGCCCTGGACCGTCGCGCTGAAGTGCGGGCGAGGGCGGGGCTCACCCGCACCCTGCGCCCCCGCGCCGCCGGTGACCCGAGCGGACTTCGCGCACACCCCGGAGGCATCGTGGAGTGTGCCCCGCAGTCGCGAACCGGGGTCATGCCGTGAGTGCGAGGAGTGAGCCGGTGTTGCGAGCCCCGCAGTCGCGAACCGGGGTCACGCCGTGAGTGCGAGGAGTGAGCCGGTGTTGCGAGCCCCGCAGTCGCGAACCGGGGTTACGCCGTGAGCGGGTGGAAGGGCGCGGTGCTGGTCACCGGGACCGACACCGAGGTGGGCAAGACGGTGGTGACGGCGGCGATCACCGCCGCCGCGCAGGCCGCCGGCCTGCGGGTCGCGGTGGTCAAGCCGGGCCAGACGGGTACGGCCACCGGCGAGCCCGGCGACGTCGACTCGGTCACCCGGCTGGCCGCTCCGCTGACCGGCCGTACCCTGGCCAGTTTTCCGGACCCGCTCGCCCCGCTCGCCGCGGCCCGGGTCGCCGACCTGGAGCCGTTGGAGCTGTACACCGCTGTCGACGCCATTCGCGCGGAGGTCGACAAGCACGACCTGGTGCTCGTCGAGGGGGCCGGCGGGCTGCTGGTGCCGATGGGGCTACGTCCGTCCGGCGAGGCATGGACCGTCGCCGACCTGGCCGTGTCGCTGGGTGCTCCCGCGGTGGTGGTGGCCCGCGCCGGGCACGGCACCCTCAACCACACCGCGCTGACCCTGGAGGCGTTGGAGCGTCGGGCCGTGCCCGCCGGGGTGGTGATCGGTGCCTGGCCGGCGGAGCCGCAGCTGGAACACTGGGTGAACATGACCGATCTGGTGCCCAACCTGCTCGGTGCGCTGCCGACCGGTGCCGGGGCGATGGACCCGGGGGTGTTCCGCCGATCCGCCCCGGGCTGGCTCACTCCCGACCTGTACGGGGTGCTCGACGACTGGCGCACCTGGGCCGAGGACGCCGGCTGAACACCTGACCGGGGCCGGTTGAGCACCTGACCTTCGTCGGTGCCCGATCCGCCGCCCCCGTCGGTAGCCTGGCCTGCGTGCGCGGTGGCGAGCAGAGGCGTCGACGGCGCGGGGACCTGCTGTTGTGGGCCGTGTTCGCGGCCCCGGTGGCGTACGCCCGGCTGACCCCGCCGTACGGGCGGTGGGCCGTACCGCTGCTCGTCGCCGCGATGGCGCTGCTCGCGTCGGCGGTGCTGGTCGGTCGGCGGTCGCCGGTGGCGTCGGTGCTGCTGCTGCCGATCGGCCGTGGTCCACCCTCACCTTCGTCAGGTCCGTCGGTGTGACGGTCCGGAGAGGGCCCGACAAACATTGATCTATGTCTTTTCGGGGGCTACCCTCGGCTCGTCCAGGGTCGGCAAGGACCACACGGAGGACCGATGGTGCACCAGGAACACCCATCCCCGTGCTGCGGCGGCGACGAGGCAGCGCCGCCGCCGGCCGGGCTCACCCGCCGTACGCTGCTGCGCGGCACCGCGCTGACCACCGGGGCCCTGGCGGTCGGGGGGGTCGTCGGCCTGCCCGGGGTGGCCCACGCCGCGCCCGCGATCTACAACCCGTTCGCCGGTTACCCGATCACCGGCACCTGGCAGGACCACCTGAACAGCGGTTCGCTGGGCGGCATCGACTTCGGGATGGGCGTCGGCACCAACCTGCCGGCCTGCGGCGCCGGCACGATCCAGAACATCCCGAACAACGGTACGGGCGGCCACACCGTCACGATCCACCACGCCGACGGGTACCGCAGCCAGTACATGCACCTGTCGCAGTTCCTGTTGGCCGACGGCGCCGCGGTCGGTGCCGGTGCGATCGTGGGCCGATCCGGCGGCGCGGTCGGCGCCCCCGGCTCCGGCAGTTCCACCGGCCCGCACCTGCACTGGCACATGATCAATCCCAGCGGGACGCGGATCAACCCGTTGACCTACGTCGGCCAGAACCCGGGTGGCGGTGGCCTGCCCAAGACCTCGACCGAGCAGGACGGCATCCCGGGGCCGGTCTGTTACAAGCGGATGCAGAACTGGCTGCGGATCACCGCCGGCTACACCGGCCCGATCGACGGCGTACCGGGAACGAACACCTGGGCCGCCCTGCAACGGGCCATGCGTGGCTACGGCTACACCGGTCCGATCGACGGCGTGCCGGGAACGAACACCTGGAAGGCGGTGCAGCGACTCGCCGCCGGCTGGGGCTACACCGGCCCGATCGACGGGGCGCTGGGGCCGAACTCGTGGCGGGGCTTCGCCCGGTTCCTCAACCAGAACAGCTGGGACTGAAACCGGCACAGGTCAGCCTGAAACCAGGACAGCTGGGACTGACCCGTCGGCAAGCGCGTGGCGGGCCCCGTACCCCTGGATGTCGTGCGGCCGGTCTCACTCGGTGGTCCGGGCCGGGCGGGGTCGGTCGTCCTCGGCCGAGCGTGGAGCGACCACCTGGACGCCGCCGCTCGCGTGCCGGTCGTGGGTCTCGATCCAGCGGTCCAGGGCGGTGCGGCAGGCATGGTCGACGTGCCGTAGGCCGCCCAGGTCCAGCCGTACCGTCCGGTCGTCGGGCAGCTCGTCGAGCGTGGTGAGGATGGTGGGCAGCCGCAGGAAGGTGGCGTTGCCGGTGATCGCCACGTGGACCGGGTCGGCGTCGGCGCGGACGGTGACCCGGACGTGGGACGTCTCCCACGCGGTCTTCACCACGGCCAGCCCGAGGCCGATCAGCACGCCGGTGAACATGTCGGTGCCGAGGATCGCGGCGGCGGTCACCACCAGCACCACCGCCTCGCCCCGGTGCTCCCGCCACAGCTCCGGCAGGGCCCGCCACGGCAGCAGCTTGCCGCCGGCGTGCACGAGCACGGCGGCGAGCGCGGGCAGCGGGATCAGCCCGACCAGGCCGGGTACGGCGGCGACGAAGAGCAGCAGCCAGGCCCCGTGCAGCACCCGGGACGCCTTCGTTCGCGCGCCGGCCCGCACGTTGGCGGAGCTGCGCACGATGACGGCGGTCAGCGGCAACGCGCCGAGCAGGCCGCAGACGGTGTTGCCGGTCCCCTGGGCGACGAGTTCCCGGTCGAAGTCGGTGCGTGGCCCCTCGTGCAGCCGGTCGACCGCCGCCGCGCTGAACAGGCTCTCCGCCGAGGCGACCAGGGTGAACGTGACGATGGTGGCGAGCACCCCGGGGTCGGCGAGGGTGCCCCAGTGCCCGAACGACGGTCGGATCGCCGCGAGCAGCCCCTCCACCTGGATGGTGTCGACCGGTAACCCCCGTACGGTGCTCACCCCGGCTGCGGCGACGACGGCGACCAGCGCGCCGGGGACCATGCGCAGCCGGCCGGGCAGGGCGTCCCAGAGCACCATGACCACGAGCGTGGCCGAGCCCACGGCGAGCGACACCCGCGCCGTACCGGAGTCGGTGACGTCACCGACCAGGGCCGGTAGGCCGGTGAGCGCGGCGAGCCCGGAGGGCGGCGTGTCGGCGCCGGCCAGGACGTGCAGCTGGCCGGCGACGAGCAGCAGGCCGATGCCGGCGAGCATGCCGTGCACCACGGCCACCGAGATGGCCCGGAACCACCGGCCGAGCCGCAGCAGCCCCAGTCCGATCTGGAGCAGGCCGGCGACCAGCACGATGGTGCCGAGGCCGGCCAGGCCGTAGCGGTCCACGGCCTCGGCGACCAGCACGGTCAGACCGGCCGCCGGGCCGCTGACCTGGAGGCTGCTGCCGGGCATCAGGCCCACGAGCAGGCCACCGACAACGCCGGTGACCAGGCCGAGTTCGACAGGTACGCCGGAGGCGACGGCGATGCCGACGCAGAGCGGCAACGCGACGAGGAAGACGACGAGGGAGGCGGGCAGGTCGGCGCGGAGGGTGCGCCACTTCAGGGCGGAGGGCATGGTTCACATCCAGGAGGCTGCGCGGCGGGCACGGGTCGGCCGGCACCGCCCGTCGCCGGGGCACCGGCCAGCGGTACGACGGGACAGGCGTGCGGTCGACGGGTGTTGCGGAACGTTCCGGACGACTCCGTCGTCCCGGCCGTTCCGGACGACTCCGTCGTCCCCGGCCCGGCCGTACGTCGTGGGTCGGGCGGACGGGCGGACAGGCGGCGGTGGTGGGTGCGGCCTCAGCCGGTCAGCAGCGCAGCACGCTCACCCGGAGCGGGCCGGGGGCGACGTCGGCGGTGAGTGGACGCCCGTGCGGGGCGTGCCGCCGCCGGGACGGCGCACCGCAGGCGTGGCAACTCTCCGGGGCCACCGGCTCGCGGCGCTCGACCGCCTGCTGGTGCCGCCCCGTCCGGCTGACCACCGCGGCACCCCGCCCGAGAAGGTCCCGCACCCCCCACGCCGTTCCTCCACCCACGCCCGGCCCTGCCGCGTCGACCAGGAGGTCTGCGCCACGGTGGAACTCCGACGGGCCGGCAACCTCCTGATCGACCTGGGTGTTCCGCGGGACGGCGGCGGGTGTGGTGGTGGGGTCGAGGGTGGGGCGACAGGTGACCGCGACATGGAGCAGGAGAAGGACGGCGAGCAGTGGAGCGAGGGCGACTAGCCTGCGTTGCACCTCCACCCCCCCAGGCCGGTACGGGTGCCCGCGCGACCGCGCGTCACACCGGGTTCAACCCGGGGCAGGGACCGCCGGTTACGCAGTTTCAGCAGGTGAGCGAGGTGCGGTTGGCGCGACGTCGGTTCGCTGGGTGCTCGGGTGCCTACATCGGGCAGGGGGTCCAGGTGTACCGGTGCGCCGCCGGTAGTTGGACGTTCGTGGAGCCGGCGGCCCACCTGCGGGTCGGTCGCGGCAATCGGCAGGGCTGCCGGGGGGCGTCGCGCCACCCGGCGCCACCCGGCGCCTGCCGGGCCGGTCGGACGGTCGGCGTGCCGTACCAGGCCCGGTACGTCTTCTTCGCCCCGTCCGTTCCCTGAGTCGTCCTCGCCCGGTGGCTGGGGCCGGCGTGGTGTGCCAACGTCGACGGACGCCCCCGGGAACAGCCCTCCGGCACGCTAACGGGCGGCGCCCGGCGGGGCCGGGTCCAGCTCCCAGACGGTGGTGCGCTTCACCCGGACGCTCTCCAGCGCCTCGGGCACCGGCACGTCGTAGGCGGCCAGTTCGCGGAAGCGTTCCCGGGGCAGGAACGCCCGGCCCGGGTCGCCGACCAGCACCCGGGCGCCGGATCGGGCGGCCCGCAGCAGGAAGCGCAGCACCCGACGGGCCATCGCCTCGCTGTAGAAGACGTCCCCGGCGAGCAGCACCTCGGCGTCGGCGGCGTCGCCGTCGAGGACGTCGGCCAGTTCGGCGTCGACGCGTACCCCGTTGGCCCCGGCGTTGAGGGCGACGGCGGCGACGGCCCGCTCGTCGATCTCCACCGCCCGGACGGCCGCCGCACCTGCCTTCGCGGCGGCGATGGCGACCAGGCCGGAGCCCGAGGCGAGGTCGAGCACCCGGCGGCCGGCGACCGACTCCGGATGGTCGGTGACGTAACGGGCCAGGCCCTGCCCGCCGGCCCAGGCGAAGGCCCAGAACGGCGGCGGCTGGGCGCTGCGGAACTCGCCCTCGGTCAGTTCCCACAGCCCGATCGGCTCGTCGGCCTGGTGCAACCGCACCTCGGGTACGAAGGCGACCGGGGTGAGCCGGGCGTGCAGCCGGACGAAGGCCGCGGAGAGTTCGGACACCCGCCCAGGATGTCAGTCGCGCGATGGTCGGGTCGGCGCACCCTCACCGCCCGGCGGTCGGCGCTTCCCGACGCCGATCCCCGGCGTGTCGCGGGTGGGGAGTGACCGGTTCACCACTGTCGGTGTTAACCCGCCCCGCACTTGCCGGTCCGCGCGAACACGCCCGTCTACCGGCTTCCCCCTCCGCCTCATAGCGTGGCGAGTGGACAAGACCGACGGGAGGACGAGGCGGTGGTGATGGTGTGGCGGAACGCGCTACGGGTCGGGGTGGTGCTGGCCTGCCTCTCGGGGACAGGGCTCGCCGGGCCGGCACCGGCATCGGCGGCGGACCGCTTCGCCACCGTGCTGAGTGGCCTGCCGGATGAGTTCACCGCCGATGACCAGGTACGAACGGTCTCGGCGGTGGTGTCCCGCAGGGGTAACGGCGGGTGTGTGAAGGTCCGCTGGTCGATGGTGCTCTCGGTGCAGGGGCTGCGGCTGGACCAGGTCAAGATGGACCGGATCGAGGAGTCCGGCTCGTTCCCGCTGGAGATCAAGTCGGAGGGGGACGTCGCCCGGCTGACCGACCGGCAGCTCGACCCGGGCACCCTCTGCCCGGACCGGACGGTCACCGCCACCTACCGGGTGGCGTTCGCCGAGGACGTCACCCGCGGCCGGATCACCATGGCCGCCGAGGCGTACGACCCGAACCTGCGGCTGCTCGCCCGGCAGAGCGCCACCCGGCAGGTGGTCGGCACCGCGCCGCCCACCACGCCGGCCGCCGAGCCGACCACCGAGTCGCCGGAGCCGACGGAGGAGGCGTTGGAGCCGACCGAGCCGACGGAGGAGGCGCTCGCCGAGGTGCCGCCGCCGGCTGCGGCGAACCGCTCGGCCAACCAGAGCGGGGGCTTCGGGGTGGTGCAGGCGGCGTTCCTGCTCGGCGGGCTGCTGCTCTTCCTCGGTGTCGGCCTGCTGATGCGCCTGCGGCAGCTCACCCGGACCGCGGCCGACGGCGGGGAGGCCGATGCCCGTCCGGTCCGTCGGCCCGTCCGCTGGACCACCGTCCGACGGTGATCGGGGGCCGCCGGGGCCGGGTGGCGCCACCACCCGGCCCCGGCGGGTTTTACTTCGCGAACACCTGGAACTCGGCGATCCGCACCTGGTCGCGCGCCGGGCTGGCGGTCGCGCAGTCGGTGCTGGTCGCCGGGTCGTCGTCCTGTTCACCGGCGTACGCCGGCCCGCCGGTGCACTGACTGGCCAGCACCTCCAGCCGGACGTGGGTGGCGACGGTGGCCGGCACCCGGAACGACCGCAGGATGAGGTCGCGGCTGTACGCCCGGTACTTCCCACCCGGGAACGCGTCGCCGGCACTGGTGTAGATCCGGGTCCAGCGGGCCGGGTCGGCGCAGTCGGTGGTCGTCGCGTCGCAGGTCGACACGGCGAACGAGCGCAGCGCGCTCAGCGCGTTCTGCGCGCCGGTGTCGGCGTCCCCGGTGATCGCCGGGCGGAGCATCGCGCTGACGTTGACCCGCTGCACGGTCTGCGGCGCGGCGGCGGGCAGCGTCACGGTGACCCGCTTGCCGGCCACCCCGGTCAGCGACGCCCAGTTGGTGGCCTCGGTGTCGTCGCCGATCCGGTCCAGGTTCACCCCGTCACCGGCGATGGTCGCCCCCGACGCGGTGGACGCCAGGTTGCGGCTCAGCCGCAGGTCGACGTACCCCTGCTGACCGGCCTTCGCGACCACCTCGAGCCGCTGGTGGCCGAAGCCGGGGGCGACCGCCAGCACCTGGTACGTCCCGGCGACGGCCTCGAAGGTGGCCGGCAGCGGGGTGGCCGGGTCGGTGTCGGCGATCGGGGTGGCCCGCGCCTCGTAGTCGCCGACGTAGAGCCGGATCGGCGCGTCCGCGCTGTCGCCCCGGGGGCGCAGGGTCAGTGTGGCGTTGCCGCCGGCCGGGCTGGCGAAGCTCGGCGTCGGGTCGGTGTCGGCGGCACCGACGGTGGCGGCGTCCCGGCCCATCCCGGAGCGTGCGAACTCGGCCCAGATCAGCTCCTGGTTGGCCCCGCCGAAGCGGAGCCGGTCGGCGGTGAGCAGGTTGTCCCGCATGTCGAGCATGCTGACCTGGCTGGCCGCCTGGAGCAGGAACGAGTCGAAGACCAGCTGCACCCAGCGCCGGTTGCCCGGACAGGCGTCGGCGGAGACCCGGCCCTGGGCGCAGTCGAGCTGACGTTGCGGCGTGCCCAGACCGTACTTCTTGACCAGGGCGGCGCGGATCCGGAAGTTGGTCGCGCCCCAGATCTCCCCGTCGCTGTGGACCGCCGGACCGGCCGTGTTGTAGCCGACGTCGGAGTAGTTGAGCGGGCTGCGGCTGAGGTCGTAGTTGCGGATGCCGCTGACCAGGTTGCCGGTGACGTAGCCGCCGGTGACGAAGGGCGTCTCGCCCGGGGCGCGCAGGCCGTGCTCGTACAGGTACTCGGCGGCGAGCAGGTCGCTCCACGACTCGCCCATCGACCCGCCCTGGTGCCCGCCGATGCCGGTGTCCGGGCCGGCGATCATCCGGTTGGTGATCGCATGGGTGTACTCGTGGCCGATCACCGTCATGTCGTAGTCGCCGTCCACGCACGGCGGGTACGGCCCACCGGCCTGCGGCTGCCACAGGTACATGTTGGTGGTCGGCGGCAGCCCGTCGCGCGGGGTGGACTGGTTGGCGTTGTTCCGGTTGCCGCTCAGCGCGCCCTGCTGGGCCCGCCCCTGCTCGGCGTCGCCACCCAGGCCGGCGGCGCCGACGTTGACCGCCTGGAGGTTCCAGGTGGCCTCGGTGAAGCCGAGGTGCCAGGCCCAGTCGTGCATCCGGTTGTGCATGGCGAACAGGTTGGCGGTGGCGGCGTCGGCGTCGTTGCGCTGCGCGGAGGTGAACGCCGCCGGGTTGCAGCGGGCCTGGTGCCACTGGTCGGTGAGCGGGTACTCGTAGCGCCGGTCCGGGCGGTCGGGGGCGTTGACCATCGGGCTGCCGGCGCCCCAGGAGACCACCGTGTTGGCGGAGTTGCCCCGGGTGGTGCCGGTGGGCGCGCCGGTGGCCAGGTCGACGTCCCAGGGCAGCCCGCCGGCCGGGTCGCGGAAGGTGTCGGCGCAGTCCGGGGCGGGGGTGCCGCACCAGCGGACCCGGGGATCCTGCCCGGGGGCGAGATCCTGTGGCGGGGTGGCCGGGTAGACCGCCCAGCTCGGGTTCTCGGCGTCGAAGTCGACCAGGTCCTCGCGGATCAGCACCGTCCCGCTGATCCCGTCGACGTACGTGGTGAAGGCGGCCGGGTGGTCGCTGTCCCTGCCGATCAGGGTCACCTCGTACGCGGCCCGGTTCCCGTCGACCGGGGTGGGCACGGCGACCGGACGCACCCGGTGGCTGGCCACCTCGGCGGCGTCCAGGCCGGCGTCGGCGAGCGCGGCGGCGTACGCCTGCTCGGCGGTACGGGTGGCGGGGGCGGGGGCGGCGGAGTCCCGGGACAGCGAGGAGCTGACCGAGAGCACCGTGCCGTCGGCGACCGCCACGGTGACCAGGCCGTCGTGCCCGGCGGGCAGGTTTCCGAAGCGCTGCCGCAGGGTGACCACCGCGCCGTCGCCGACCCTGCGGACCAGCAGCCGGTCCAGCGCGGCGACCGCGTCGGCGTCCAGCCCGAACAGGTCCCGCTGCTCGGTGAGGTAGCGCCGGGCGGCGGCCTCCGGATCGGCGGGCAGGCCGGTGGCGAGCTGGGCCGGGCCGAGGGCGTGCGGGGTGCCGAGCCGGTTCCACCGGACCGGGACGCCGGTGGCGCGGGCCAGGCTGCGCTGGCGGGCGTCGGGTGCGGCCGTACCGGTGCGGTTGTCGAGGTCGGCGGCCTGGGTGCGGTCGTCGGCGAACGAGCCGGAGCGGCCCGGGGCCGGGGCCGTGCCGCCGCCCGGCGCGGCCGTGGCGGTGCCCCCGCCCGGCAGCAGGGCGGCGACCACGGCGGCGGTCGCCAGTACGGGAACGAGCCGGCGTCGGCGCCGGCTCGCTCGGGGTGTCCACTCCGGTCTGGGCACGGAACCTCCTTGTGGGAGCGGGGACCGGCGCGACGCCGACCCGGCGCAGGCGTGGTGACGCATGCGCATACGTGGATACCAGGCGAGTCGGGCGGGGGCAAGGTCAGGAGCGCTCCGCGAGCGCTGCAGGGGGCAGCGGCCACCGCACCGCTACCCGACCGTGCGACGTTGGCCGCCGGTGCGGTGCGGTGCGGTGCGGTGCGGTGCGGTGATGTGCGATGCGATGCGATGCGGGGCGACGCGGTGACGTGCGATGCCGGCGGCGGTGTGGTGGGGTCAGTCCAGTTGGGCGGGGTCGAGACCCAGTTCCCGGGCCGTGACCAGCCGGATCCACTCGCCGAATTGCCGGCGGGAGATCACCCGCTCGTGGACGGCGAGCTGGACGGCGAGCCCGTCCATCACCGCGTTGATCCGCCAGGCGGCCCCGGCCGGGTCGGCGCAGTCGAAGGTCCCCTCGGCCACGCCGGCCGAGATCACCGCGGCCAGATCCTGCCGCCAGCGCAGGTCCAGCCGCCGGCAGACCTTCTCCAACTCCGGGGTACGCAGCGACTCCGCCCAGCCGTCGATCCACATCGCCCAGGGTCGGCCGGTGGGGGTGTAGAGGCGCAGGATGCGCCGGAGCTTGGTCAGTGGCGGAGTGGGGGAGCGGAGCACCGCGTCCAGCCGGGACAACTCCTGCTCGACGGCGTACGCGAACGCCTGGGCGAGTAGCCGTTCCTTGGTGGCGAAGTGGTAGAAGACCAGCGCCTGGCTGACCCCGGCGGCGGCGGCCACGTCGGCGGTGCGGGTGTTGGCGAGTCCACGCTCGACGATCACGTCGCAGGCCGTGCGCAGCAGGGAATCCAGGCGGACATCGGCGGTGGCACGTCTCGTCACGTCGCTACGGTAACCCATCCGACCGAGCACAGGGAGTTACCGACCCGCCCGATCGGGCAGGTGACAGTCGGAAGGCGGACAGTGCGGCGTCGTCGCGTCGGATGGCTTTCCGGCCTGTTCAGGAGGGGTGCACAGGACTTGTCAGCGGGCAACCGACCCAATTTCCTAGGAAGCTTCAAGGGCAGTGGTGGCGATCACAGTGCCGGCGACCGGACGCGCTGGGGCAAACCCCGATTTGGCATCGGTCCGACCGCTCGGCTAGAGTTTCCATCCGTCACCGGGTGTGTCCCGGAGGCAAGCGGACGTAGCGCAGCTGGTAGCGCATCACCTTGCCAAGGTGAGGGTCGCGGGTTCGAATCCCGTCGTCCGCTCGAAGCTGCCGCCACGTACGACGGGGGCAACCTCGGTGGGGTGGCCGAGAGGCGAGGCAACGGCCTGCAAAGCCGTGTACGCGGGTTCAAATCCCGTCCCCACCTCGGTAACAAGCACGGGCGATTGGCGCAGTGGGAGCGCGCTTCCTTGACACGGAAGAGGTCACTGGTTCAAACCCAGTATCGCCCACAGGTTGGATAGGCAGTCGAAGGCCCGTTACTGGATTTCCAGTAACGGGCCTTCTGCTGTCCGGCCCCTTACCCGGGGAGCCTCCGGGACGCCCGGTGTTCAGCAGTCGACCGCTGCGGCCACCGCCTCCTCCAGGATGCCGAGGCCCTCGGCCAGCTCTTCGTCCGTCGTTGTCAGGGCCGGCATGAGCTTCAACACCTCGTCAACGGACCCGGACGTCTCCACCAGCAGCCCACGGGAGAACGCCTCCCGGGCGACCCGTCCGGCCATCCGCGGTTCCCGGAAGGCCAGACCCCACACCAGGCCCCGACCGCGTGACGCCGCTATGTGCGCTGAGTGCCGACCGGCGAGTTCCGCCAGGATCTCCTCGAGCAGGATGTCCCGAGCCGCCGTCTGCTTCTCCAGTCTGCTGTCGGTCCAGAACTCCTCGAGTGCGGCGGTCGCGGTGACGAAGGCGGGGTTGTTGCCGCGGAACGTTCCGTTGTGTTCGCCGGGTTGCCACACGTCGAGTTCGGTGCGGAAGAGAGTGAGGGACATCGGCAGGCCGTAACCGCTGATGGACTTGGAAAGGCAGACGATGTCGGGGGTGATGCCGGCGTGTTCGAAGCTGAAGAACGGTCCGGTGCGGCCACAGCCCATCTGGATGTCGTCGACGATCAGCAGGACGTTGCGGCGGGCGCACAGTTCGGCGAGATCGGCGAGCCAGGTCGCGCGGGCCGGGTTGATGCCGCCTTCGCCCTGCACGGTCTCCACGATGACGGCGGCCGGTAGGTCCACCCCGCTGCTGCTGTCGGCGAGCATGGTGTCGAGCAGGGTGAGCCCGGATACCTGGCCGCCGGCGAAGCCGTCGTACGGGATGCGCCAGGTGTGTCCGAGTGGGACGCCGGCGCCTGCGCGTACGGTGGCGTTGCCGGTGACGGCCAGTGAGCCGAGTGACATGCCGTGGAAGGCGCCGGTGAAGGCGACGACGGTGTGGCGTCCGGTCACTTTGCGGGCGAGTTTGAGTGCGGCCTCGACGCTGTTGGTGCCGGTGGGCCCGGGGAACTGCACGCGGTAGTCCAGGCGGCGGGGGTCGAGCACCCGCGATGCGAATTCGGTGAGGAAGTCCTGTTTGGCGGCGGTCAGCATGTCGAGGCTGTGCGTGACTCCGTCCTGCTCGAGGTAGTCCAGCAGGGCGCGCTTGAGCACCGGGTGGTTGTGGCCGTAGTTGAGGGCGCTGGCGCCGGCGAAGAAGTCGAGGTAGACGCGGCCGTCGCGGGCGAACATCCGGCTGCCTCGCCCGTGGTCGAACACGACCGGCCAGTTCCGGCAGTAACTACGGACCTCGGACTCGATTGTCGGGCCGATCATGATGTCTCCTCGGAGTTGGAGCTGCCCATCCGCCGTGCTCCTGGAGCCGCGTCGAGGTGGATTCCTGCGTCCACGGGGCCGGACTGCGGGCCCCGTCGGCCAGGAGGTTCTGCTGTCGCCCCGCCACACACCGCGCTCGGCGGGGCGACGGGGCGGCGTGACAGTGCCGTGCGGTGCGAACTCCGGCCTTCAGGCCCGAGCCATCTGCTCCCGCAGGCTTCGCGGCCGCATGTCCGACCACACCCTCCCGATGTGGTCCAGGCACTCCTGCTTCGACCCGGACGTCCCCTCCGCGGTCCAGCCGAGCGGCAGCTCCCGGTCGGCCCACCAGATCGAGTACTGCTCCTCGTCGTTGCGCACGACGCGGTAGACACCGTCGTCAGTCATGGCCCCTCCGGCATGGTCGGGTGATCGGAGTACGTGAGCCCGATACTGCCGGGCCCACCCGCACCCGCCATAGAGACGAACGCGCAGACGCGTCGTGCGGGCCCGTCCCTGTTCGACGGTCCCCGAGTCGCGCAGGCTCTGGTGACGGCGGATCGCCACCTGGAAGGGGGCTCGACATGGCCGAGCGACGCCACCTGATCTCTATTGACGACCTCTCCGACGACCAACTGCGCTGGATCGTCGAGCGCGGCGTCGAGTACTCGCGGGGATCCGCGGGAGTCGTCCAGCCCCTGTCCGGGGCGGTCGTCGGCGTGCTGTTCCGTAAGACGTCCACCCGTACCCGGACCGCGTTCTCCGCCGGTGCGCTGCGTCTCGGCGCCGGACTGATCACGTACGGCCCGGACGACCTGCAGTTGGCCACCGGCGAGTCCGTCGAGGACACCGGCGCGGTGCTGTCCGGCATGCTTGACGTCCTGGTCGCCCGTACCGCCGGGCCGGAGGCCGAGCTTCGGGCGTACGCCGCCCAGAAGCGCATGTCGGTGATCAACGCGATGAGCGCGGTGGAACACCCCACGCAGGCGCTCGCCGATCTCACCACGATCGTCCGGCACTTCGGTCGGGTGGAGGGCGTCCGGGTGCTGTACGTGGGGGAGGGGAACAACACCGCCTCCGCGCTGACGCTCGCGCTGTCCCGGTACCCGGGCGTCGAGCTGCACCTGCGTACCCCGCCCGGGTACGGCGTCGAACAGAGGTACCTCGATCAGGCGGCGGTGTCCGCCCGGCGCAGCGGCGCGCGCGTCGAGCAGCGGCACGATCTGTCCGGCCTGCCACCGGTCGATGTCGTCTACACCACCCGGTGGCAGACCACGGGGTCGACGAAGCCGACGCCCGACTGGCGGTCCGAATTCGCCCCGTTCCAGGTCGATGAGGCGCTGATGGCAGCCTGCCCGGGTGCGGTGTTCATGCACGACCTGCCGGCGCACCGGGGCGAGGAGGTGACCGGGGCGGTGCTCGACGGACCCGGGAGCATCGCCTTCACCCAGGCCGAGAACAAGTACCACAGCGCGCGGGCGGTCCTGGAGTGGTGCGCCGGGGACGGGCGCAGCGGCGGAGTGGGGCTGTGACCACCTTTCTCGACGACATCCTCACCCACGCCGCGACCCGGCCCGACGCGCCGGCGATCGTCACCCCGGACACCGTCGTGTGCTACGGGGATTTCGCTGTCCGGACCGATCGGCTGGCCCGCGCGCTTGTCGTCCGGGGGGTCGGACCGGAGCAGGTCTGCGCGGTCATGCTCGACCGGGGCCCGGAGGCCGTCATCGCGATGGCGGCCGTGCTCCGGGCCGGCGGCGCCTTCCTCACCCTCAACGCCGAGCTGCCCGATCAGCGGTTGGCGGCCATGGTCCGCACCGCCCAGGCCAGGTTCCTGGTCACCACGCCGTCCCGGGCCGGGCAGCTCGACTTCCCCGTCGACGGCCCGACCGTGTTCGTCGACGCGCCTGACGTGCCGGCGACCCTGCGACCGTTGTCGCCCCGGTCGCTCGCCTACGTGAGTCACACCTCCGGCTCGTCCGGGCCGCCGAACGCGGTACTGCTGGAGCACCGGGGCGTCACCAACTACCTGCGGTTCATCGTCGACGACTACGGGCTCGGTCCGGACACCGTGGTGCTGCAGCTCGCGCCGTTCGGGTACGACGCCTCCATCCGCGACACGTTCGCCCCGCTCGTCGCCGGCGGGCAGGTGGTGCTGGTGCCGCGCTCCACCCTGTTGCGCACCGATGGGTTCGTCGCGGCCGTCCGGGAGTGGGGGGTGAACACGATCCTCTCGGCCACCCCGACGTTCCTGACGTCGCTGCGGCAGTGCGATCTGCCCGACCTGCGGCTGACCGTGTCCAGCGGTGAGTCGCTGCGACCGTTCCTCGTCGCCGGCGGCCGGGACGGCGTGCGCGGCCGGATGATCAACCAGTACGGTCCGACCGAGACCACGATGACCGCGACGCGCTTCGAGGTGCCGCCGGTCCCCGACACGACGGTCGACCTGATCGGGACACCGATCGACGGCGTCAGCGTGCGCCTGCTCGACGACGATCTGCACACCGTGCCCGATGGTGGCGTCGGCGAGGTGTGGATCGGTGGATGTGGTGTCGCGCGCGGGTACGGCGGCCGGCCGGCGTTGACCGCGGCCCGGTTCGTGCCGGACCCCCATGGTGCGCCCGGCACGCGGATGTACCGCACCGGGGACCTGGCGCGCCGGTTGCCCGACGGTGACCTCGTGTACCTCGGGCGCATCGACCGGCAGATCAAGGTCCGTGGATACCGGATCGACTCGGCCGAGATCGAGGGCGCGCTGCTGGCCCACCCCGCCGTCACCGGCGCGGAGGTCACCGCGGGTACCGATGCCGGCGGCCGGGTCTTCCTCGTCGCGTACGTCGCCGGCGTGTCGGCGGAGGTGACGGACTCGGCACTGCGCGCCCATCTCGCGAGGACGTTGCCCCCTCACATGATCCCGCGACGGTTCGCCCGGATCGACAGCGTACCCACGACCGTCAGCGGCAAGACCGACCGCCGGGCGATCACCGTGGACGGGTCATGAGGACGACAGGCGTCGGGCTCACCCTCGCGGACGTGCGTATGGCCGCTGACCGGATCACCGGCCTGGTGGATCGCACCCCGGTGCTTGCCCTGGATTCGCGGGTGCTGCTCAAGGCCGAGCACCGCCAGCGCGGCGGCTCGTTCAAGGTCCGGGGCGCGGCGAACGCGATGCTCGCGCGGTACGCGGACGAGGTGGTGGCTGGTTCGTCCGGCAACCATGGCATCGCCGTCGCCATGCTCGGCGCCGCGTTGGGCATCAGGGTGACCATCGTGATGGCGGCCGGGGCCAGCGACGGCAAGGCACAGGCGATCCGTTCGTTCGGTGCCGGCGTGGTGCAGGTGGCCGGCGGTGTGGTCGAACGTGACCGCCGGGCCGAGGACATCGCCGCGGCGACCGGGGCGGCCTACGTGCCGTCCTCCGACCACGAGCTGGTGGTGGCCGGGGCCGGCACCGTCGGGCTCGAGGTGTTCGAGGACGTGCCGGGCGTGTCGACGATCTTCGTACCGACCGGCGGTGGTGGCCTGCTGGCCGGCGTGTGCCTGGCCGCGTCGGCGCTGTCCCGGCCGGTGCGGGTCGTCGGGGTGGAGCCGATGTCCGCCCGTCGTTACGCCGTTTCGGTTGCCCGGGGCGCGCCGACGGAGTTGCCACCGTCCATGACGATCGCCGACGGCCTTCGAGGGCAACGACCCGGTGCGGTTCCCTGGCCGATCATCCGGCACCGGGTCGACGATCTGATCGGCGTGACCGACGACGCGATCACCCACGCGTTGGGGGTCCTTCGCCGCGCCGGTGTCAGTGCGGAGCCGAGCGGTGCGGTAGCGCTGGCCGGCGCGCTACGGCGCGGGTCTGCCGGCCGCGCGGTGGCGATCGTGTCCGGTGGAAACGGCACGGCCGGCAACGGCAGCGCCGGAACGACAGAAGAACCTTCGGCAGAACTGCTGCCGGCGTCAACCGGTGAGTCTGCCTGTTCTTCCCTGCGCTGTCTCGATGGTGCGGAGGAGTCTCGTGGTAGGCGCATCGCGGAGCGGATGCAATTCGAGGAGCGGCTCTATGACCGAACAAACACCCCCCGGGTCAGGAGTGCTGGCGACCATCGGAGCGACACCGATCGTCGAGCTGGTGAAGCTCGACCCACTGAGTCCATTCAGGATGTTCGCTAAGTTGGAGTCGCACAACCCCGGCGGCAGCATCAAGGACCGCTCGGCGCTGGAGATGCTGCGTGAGCGCATCCGTGACGGGCGGCTCGTACCCGGACGGTCGGTGGTGGTCGAGTCCAGTTCCGGCAATCTCGGGATCGGGCTCGCGCAGGTCTGCGGATACTACGGGATCCGCTTCATCTGTGTGGTCGACCCGCGCACCACCCGGCACAACATCGCCGTCATGCGCGCCCTCGGCGCGGAGGTCGAGGTGGTCACCGACGTCGACCCGGCCACCGGTGAGTACCTGCCCGTTCGCATCCGTCGGGTTCGTGAGCTCGTCGCTTCGATCGAACACGCGTACTGCCCGGACCAGTACTCGAACCCCCTCAACCCGCAGGCGCACCACACGACCGTACGGGAGATCGTGCGGGCCCTGCCCGAGATCGACTACCTGTTCTGCGCCACGAGTTCCTGCGGCACCCTGCGGGGGTGCGCCGAGTACATCCGGATGCACCAGCTGCCGGTGACCATCGTGGCGGTGGACGCGTTGGGCAGTGCGATCTTCGGCCCGGCGGTCGGTTGGCGGATGATTCCCGGCCACGGCGCGTCGGTGCGTCCGAAGCTGTACCGCGGCGATCTGGCCGACGTCGTGGTCCGGGTCGACGATCTCGACGCGATCGCGGCCTGCCGTCGACTGGCCGCCCGTGAGGCGATCCTCGTCGGTGGCTCGTCGGGCGCCGTCGTGGCGGGCCTGGAGCAGATGCGCGATCAGATCCGGCCGGGGTCCACCTGCGCGATGGTCTTTCCCGACCGCGGTGAGCGGTACCTGGACACCATCTACGACGACGACTGGGTCATGACGTCCTTCGGTGACGTGGCGCATCTGTGGAACAAGCCCGAGTGGAACGAGCCCGACATGCAGGTGACGCCGTGTTGATTCTCGGGGCAGATGAGGTCCGTGCCGTCCTCGACGGGGGCGAGCGCGAGGTGGTGTCCGCGGTGGACGCGGCGTACCGGTCGCATGCGTCGGGCCTTACGCGGGTGCCGCAGTCGGTCTTCCTCCGCTTCCCGGACGGAGAGCGCGAGCGGATCATCGCGCTACCGGCCTTCCTGGGTGGTGCGACGCCGACCTGCGGGGTGAAGTGGGTGTCGTCCTTCCCCAACAACCTCAGCCAGGGGATGCACCGGGCATCGGCCGTGATGATCCTGAACTCGGTGCACACCGGTGTGCCGGAGACGATCCTCGAAGCGTCGGCGATCTCGGCGGGGCGTACGGCCGCGAGCGCCGCTCTGGCGGCGTCCACGCTCTCCTCGTCCAGCCCGGAATCCGCGGTGACGCTCGTCGGCTGCGGCCCGATCAACTTCGAGGTGCTGAGGTATCTGCGGACCGTGCTGCCGACGGTGGACACGGTGACGTTGTACGACCTGAGCGCCGATCGGGCGCGGTCCTTCGCCGCCGAGGCGCGGTCGGTCTGGCCGACGTTGAAGGTCGACGTGGCCGAGAGCGCGGCGGACGCCCTGGCCCGCCACAAGCTGGTGTGCCTGGCGACGACGGCGAGCGCCCCGCACCTGGGCACCGAGCACTGCCGCCCGGGAACGCTGGTGCTGCACCTGTCGTTGCGGGACCTCACCACCGACTCCATCCGGTCCAGCGTGAACATCGTCGATGACGCGGACCATGTCTGCCGGGCCGCGACGTCATTGGATCTGGCTCAACAGGAAGCCGGTCACCGCGACTTCATCTCCTCCTCGCTTGGCGACATCCTGGTGTCCGGTGAGCGGTACGTCAGAAGCGACGACGCGGTGACGGTGTTCTCTCCGTTCGGCCTCGGCTGCCTGGACCTGGCGGTGGCCGACCTGGTCCGGCGTGCGGCGTCGGCCCGTGGCCTGGGCACCACAGTGGATGGGTTCCTACCGACAGAGCAGCAGGTGCGCGCATGACCGACATCCTCGAAACCGGCAACCAGTTCCGACTGTCGTTCGAGCAGGAGCAGCTGTGGTTCCTCGACCAGGTCCGGTCCGGCGCGCAGGAGTACCTGTTGCACTGGGGGTTCCGCCTGCGCGGGCCGCTGGACCGGGAGGCACTGACCGCGGCCTTCACCGAGATCGTCGGCCGGCACGAGATTCTGCGTACCCGCTACGCGACGGTTGACGGACAGCCGGTGCAGATCATCGACGAGCCGGCACCGGCCGAGATCACCGTGGTGGACCTCAGCGGGTACCCGGCGGATGAACAGGACCGGCGGGTACGGGAGGTCGGCGAGTTCGCGGTGACCACACCGATCGACCTGGGCGCGCCCGCGCCCTGGCGGCTGACCATCGTCCAGCTCTCCCCCGGTGACGCGATCCTGATGATCGTGGCGCATCACATCGCCTTCGACGGCCCGTCGCTGGGCATCCTCGCCAGGGAGCTGGGCGTGCTCTACGCGGCCCGTGCCCCGGGTGGGGAGCCGCCGCCGGAGCCGTTGGCGCCGTTGGAGCTCCAGTACGCCGACTTCGCCGAATGGCAGCGGAGCCGCTGGAGCGCGGACGACGCGACGCTCGGCCGGCAACTGGACTACTGGCGCGAGCGACTGGCCGGACTGGCGTCACTGGAGCTGCCCACGGACCGGCAGCGCCCGGCCGTCTGGGAGCCGGCGGGCGACGTGGTGGCGTTCGCCGTGCCGGCGTCGTTGGCGGCCCGGATCATCGCCGTGGGACGCGCCGCCCGGGTGACCCCGTTCATGGTGTTCCTGGCCGTCTACCAGCTCCTGATCAGCCGGTACGCCGACCAGCTCGACTTTGGTGTCGGGGTGTCGACCAGCGGGCGGAACCGGGTCGAGCTGGAGCCGGTGATCGGCACGCTCGCCCAGACGGTGGTGCTGCGGACCGACCTGTCCGGCGATCCCACCTTCGTCGAGCTGCTCGCCCGCGTCCGCGAAACGGCCCTGGACGCCTTCGAACACAAGGACGTGCCCCTGCAACGCCTGGCCGCCGAACTGGCGCCGGACCGCGGCCTGTCCCGCAACCCGCTCTTCCAGGTCGGGTTCGCGGTCCTGAACGGCCAGGGGGAGCCGCTGCGCCTGCCCGGCATCGAGGTCGACTGGGTGCCGACCCCCGTGCTCAGCGCCACCTTCGACATGTCGCTGCAGATGACCGAGGAGCCGGACGGATCGTGGGTCGCCCGGATGACCTATCCCACCGCGCTCTTCGACCGGGCCCGGGTCCAGCGGATGGCCGACAACTACCTGGCGCTCCTGGAGAACCTCGCGGCGGCGCCGGAAACACCGTTGCGTCACGTGCCGACCGTGACGGCCGCGGAACGGCAGCGGCTGCTCGGCTGGCACCCCACGCCGCGTGAGGCGACCGACGCGCTGCTGCCGCACCTGTTCCGGGCGCAGGCCGAGGCCACGCCGGAGGCGGTGGCCGTGGTCTGTGGTGATGTCCAGCTGACCTACGCCGAGCTGATGGCCAGGGCGGACAGCGTGGCCGGCTTCCTGCACGCCCGCGGAGTCGGCCCTGAGACACCCGTCGGCGTCGCCATGCACCGCGGCACCGATGTCGTGGTCGCACTGCTCGGGACGCTCACCGCCGGCGCGGTCTACGTCCCGCTCGCACCCGACCTACCCGCCGATCGGCTGGCGTTCATGATCGACAACGCCGGCATCGCACTGGTGCTCACCGAGACGGCGCTGCGAGCGCGGATTCCGCGGCGCACACCGGTGGTGGTGCTCGACGAGCAGTGGGACGACATCGCCCACGCCGCGCCACCGCCTCCGGTGGCGCTCGACCCCGCGAACGCCGCCTACGTCATGTACACGTCCGGATCCACCGGTCACCCCAAGGGCGTCGTGGTCACCCACGGCGGGATCCGGAACCGGGTGCTGTGGGCGGTGGACCAGCACCGGCTCACCGGCACCGACCGCCTGCTGCAGAAGACGACCATCGGGTTCGACGCCTCGGTGTGGGAGTTCCTGGCGCCGCTGGTGTCCGGCGGCTGTGTGGTGATGGCGCCGCAGGACGCGCACCGCGACACCGCCGTGATGGTCGGTGCCCTCGCGGCGTACCGGATCACCGTGGTGCAACTCGTCCCGTCCGTGCTGCGTGCCGTGGTCGACGAGCCGGAGCTGGCCGCCTGCGACGCACTGCGGCTGGTGTGCTCCGCCGGCGAGCCGCTGCCGGCCGAGCTGTGCGAGCGACTGCGCGGCGTGCTGGAGGTGGAGCTTTACAACACCTACGGCCCGACCGAGTGTTCGATCGACGTGACCGCGTGGCGCTACGAGCGCGGCGGGACCGACGGTACGGTCCCGATCGGCGCGGCGCTGCCCGGCGTCGAGCTGTACGTGGTGGACTCCGCCGACCGGCTCGCGCCCATCGGTGTGCCCGGCGAGTTGTGTGTCGGCGGCGTCGGCCTCGCCCGGGGGTATGCCGGGCGCGGCGACCTCGCCGCCGAGCGGTTCACCCCGAACCCCTTCGCCACCCGGCCGGGTCAGCGGTGGTACCGCACCGGAGACCTCGTCAGGTGGCGGGTCGACGGAACCCTGGAGTTCGTCGGCCGCCTCGACGCGCAGGTCAAGGTGCGGGGGGTGCGCGTCGAACCCGGTGAGGTGGAGGCCGCGCTCCGGGCGCATCCGTCGGTCGCGGCGGCCGTGGTCACCTCCTATCGATCCGTCACCGGTGATCTGGAGCTCGCGGGCTACGTGGTGCCGGCCGCCGGGGCGACGGCGGAGCCCGACGTGTTGTCCGGATTCCTCGGCACCCGGCTGCCCGCCGCGATGGTTCCCGCCAGCATCATCCCGCTGGTCGAACTCCCGTCGCTGCCCAACGGAAAGGTCGACCGGTCGGCGCTGCCGGCCCCCGACAGCCGGCCGCGCGACGACGACCCCGGTCACGTCGCGCCACGCACGGAGACCGAGCGGGCCGTCGCCACGGTCATGGGCGAGCTGACCGGGGTCGAGCGGGTCGGCGTGGAAGACGACTTCTTCGCGTTGGGTGGGCACTCGCTGCTGGCGATCCGGCTCGCGCACCGGCTGCGCCGCAGGTTCGGGCTGGAGCTGACGGTGGCCACCCTGTTCGACGGGCGGACCGTGGAGCGGGTCGCCGCGGCGATCGACGCGGGCACGACACCCGACAGCGAACCGCAGATCGTGCCCGTGCCCCGCGACGGCGCCCTGCCGACCTCGTTCGGCCAGCAACGACTGTGGTTCCTGGACCAGCTCGAGCCGGGTAGCGCGGAATACCTGATCCCGATGGTGTACCACCTGACCGGGACGCTGGACGCCGCGACGCTGCACCGCGCGGTGGAGCAGGTCAGCGCCCGGCACGAGGTGCTGCGCACCCGCTACGTCGGGGACAGCGGCGTCCCGCTGCAGCTGGTGGATCCCGTCGGCCCGGTGACCTTCGACGTGGTGGACCTGACCGGTGCCGCGAATGCCGCGCCGCGCGCCAAGGCGATCATCGACGCGGCGAGCGCCCGGCCGTTCGACCTCACCCACGACCGCCCGCTGCGGGTCACGGTCGTGCACACGGCGGCCGACGAACACCTGGTCGCGATCACCCTGCACCACATCGCCTTCGACAACTGGTCGCTCGGCATCTTCCTGCGCGAGCTGAACGAGGCGTACGCGGCGGGCCTCGCCGGCACCCCGTGGTCGCCGCCGCCGCTCCCGGTGCAGTACGCCGACTTCGCCGCCTGGCAACGCGACCGGCAGGCCGACGGCACCATCGGCAACCAGATCGAGTACTGGCGAACCCGGCTCGCCGGGCTGACACCGGTCGAGCTGACCCCCGACCGGCCCCGCCAGCCCGGCCGTGACCTCCGCGGCGACCTGCTGATCGTCGACGTTCCGGAGGCCACCGGAGCGGCGGTACGCGAGCTGGGCAACCGCACCGGCGCCACCTTGTTCATGGTGCTGCTGGCCGCGTTCGACGTGCTGCTGGGCCGTCACACCGGCCGCACCGACATCGCGATCGGCACCCCGGTCGCCGCCCGGACGCGGCCGGAGAGCGAGGACCTGATCGGCTTCTTCGTCAACAACCTCGTGGTCCGGGCCGACCTGGGCGGGGATCCGCCCTTCCTCGACCTGGTCGACCGGGTCCGCCGGACCACCCTGAAGGCGTTCGCCAACCAGGAGGTGCCGTTCGAACACCTCGTCGACGCCCTGCAACCGGACCGCGACCTGTCCCGCAACCCGCTGTTCCAGATCATGTTCGAGGTACAGCACACCGCCGGCACCTCGGAGGCCACCCTGGCCGGGTGCACCGCGGTCGGCCTGGGCAGCGGCGTGTCGGTGGCGAAGTTCGACCTCACCCTGTCCGTGATGGAGCAGCCGGACGGGCGGCTGGAATGCTGGTTCGAGTACGCCACGGCGCTGTTCGACCGCTCGACGATCGAACGCCTCGCCCGGCAGTACCTACGCCTGCTGGGCGGCGTGACCGCCGACCCGCAGGCCCGGATCAGCGAGTTCGATCTGCTGTCGGCCGAGGAACGTCACACGATCGTGCACCGGTGGCCGGACCCCGACGCGGACCGGCTGGACCTGCTCGACCCGCCCGGCGAACGGCACCTCTCGGTACCGGAGCTGTTCGAACGGTGGGCGGCCCGGACCCCGGACGCGACCGCGGTGGTGTTCGGTGACGAGCAGCTGGGTTTCGCCGAGCTCAACGCGCGGGTCAACGAGCTCTCGCACCATCTCCGTGCGATGGGCGTCGGCCCGGAGGTCGTCGTCGGCTCATGCCTCGAGCGCGGGTTCGCGCCGGTCGTGGTGCTGCTGGCGGTGCTCAAGGCCGGCGGGGTGTACGCGCCGTTCGACCCGGAACACCCGCCGGAGCGCCTGCGCTACATGCTCGCCGACGCCGGCGCGCACCTGGTGGTGACCACCGGCAAGTTCGCCGACCGGTTCGCCGGGCACGAGCGTCCGGTGCTGGTCGTCGACGACGGGGACCGGGCGAGTGGCCGGCCAGCGGGCAACCCGGCACCGGTGACCGTTCCGGACAACCTCGCGTACATCATCTACACGTCCGGGTCGACCGGCCGCCCGAAGGGCGTGATGATCTCGCACCGGTCGTACGCGCACCACTGCCGGGTGATCGCCGACTACTACGGCATCCACCCCGGCGAGCGGGTCGTCCTGCTCTCGGCGCTCACCTTCGACGTCGCCATGGATCAGATCGCCGCCACCCTGACCGCCGGTGCCACGCTCGTGGTGAGTGACCCGGTCTTCTGGACGCCGAGCGAGCTGCCGCCCAAGCTGGAGCGGTACGGCGTGACGATCATGGAGATCACCCCGGCGTACTACCGGGAGATGCTGGAGTCCGGCGTGGACAGGCTCGCCGGGATGAAGCTCATGAACGTCGGCTCGGACGTGGTGACCGTCGCCGACGCCCAACGCTGGGCGGCGACCGGCCTGCCCGGCCGGTTCCTCTGCAACTACGGGCCGACCGAGGCGAGCGTCACCTGCATGCTCAACCCGGTGTCGGGCGACCTCGCCGGCGAGCGCAGCACGGCCACCCTGCACATCGGCCGGGCGGTCGCCGGCACCCGGGTGTACGTGCTCGACGCGGGGCTGCGTCCGCTTCCGGTCGGGGTTCCCGGCGAACTGTGCATCGGCGGCGTGCGCCTGGCCCGTGGCTATCACGACCGGCCCGAGCTGACCGCGGAGCGGTTCGTGCCCGACCCGTTCGGGACCGAACCGGGAGCGCGCCTCTACCGCAGCGGTGACCTGGTCCGGCACCGGCCGGACGGCACGGTCGAGTTCCTCGGCCGCCTCGACACCCAGGTGAAGATCCGTGGCTTCCGGATCGAACTCGCCGAGATCGAAGCCGCGTTGGCCAAGCACCCCGCGGTGTCCGCGGCCGCCGTCGTCGCGAAGGACGTCGGGCCCGGCGACAAGCGGCTCGTCGCCTACCTCGAGTGGCCCCATGACACCGGACCCGACATCGACGAGCTGCGGGCGTACCTACGGGAGTCGCTGCCCTCGTACATGATCCCGTCGGCCTGGGTCACCGTCGCGGCCCTGCCGTTGTCACCGAGCAAGAAGGTCGACCGGGCGGCGCTGCCGGATCCGACACCGGCCCAGCTCGACCGTGCCCGCGGGTTCGTGGCACCGCGCGACCCGGCGGAGGAGACCATCGCCGGGATCTGGTCCGACATCCTCGGCGTCGACCGGATCGGCGTCGACGACGACTTCTTCGGACTCGGCGGGCACTCGCTGCTGGCCACCCGGGTCCTGGCCCGGCTGCGGGCGGTCCTCGCCGTCGAGGTGCCGCTGCGCTGCCTGTTCGAGGCGACCACCGTGGCGGAGCTGGCGGTGGTGGTGACCGACCTGATCGCGGCGGAGCTCGACGAGCTGACCGACGCCCAGATGAGCGAACTGCTTTCCCGGGATGGTGGCCTGTGACTGAGACAATCGATCGAGCCGGTCTGCGCGCGGAGCTGCTTCGGCGCAGGCTCGGGGGTGCCGCGGCCGCCGCGCCGGACGAGGGGATCGCCCGGGTGCCGCGCGACACGCCGCCCGCGTTGTCGTTCGCGCAGCGCCGGCTGTGGATTCTCGACCAGGTCCGGCCGGGCGGCACGGAGTATCTGGCCAGCGCCGGCCTTCGACTGTTCGGGCCGCTGGAGCCCGACGCGCTGCGGGCGGCGCTGGACGGGATCGTGGCGAGGCACGAGGTGCTGCGCACCCGCTATGTGGTGGTCGACGGTGAACCGGGCCAGGTGATCGACCCTCCGGAGCCGGCCACGCTGCACGAGGTGGACCTGCGCGGCCTCGACCGCGCCGCGCAGGACGAGCGGATCGCCGGCTGGATGACCCACGACCGGGCACCCGTCGACCTCGCGACCGGGCCGGTGCTGACCGGAACCCTCGCGCGGCTGGCCGACGAGGAGCACGCGCTGGTCGTGACCCTGCACCACATCGCCTTCGACGGCTGGTCCGAGCAGGTGCTGTGGCGTGAGCTCGACCGGTTGTACACCGCCGCGCTGACCGGCGGACCGTCCCCGCTGGCGCCCCTGCCGGTGCAGTACGCGGACTTCGCCGCGTGGCAGCGCGGGGCGATGTCCGGTACCGTGCTGGACCGCCAGCTCGACTACTGGCGGCAGGCGTTGGCCGGGGCCACCGCGGTGGAACTGCCGCTCGACCGGCCGCGCCCGCAGGTCCGGGACAGCGCCTGCGACCTGGTCCCGTTCGCGGTGCCCGCGCCGGACGCCCGAGCCCTGCACGAGCTCGCCCGGCAGGCCGGCGCGACGCCGTTCATGGTGCTGATGGCCGTGTACGCGATCATGCTCGGCCGGTTCGGCCGGAGCAACGACGTCACGGTCGGCACCCCGGTGGCCTGCCGCGACCGGGCCGAGGTGCTGGACCTGATCGGGCTGTTCCTCAATACGCTGGTCCTCCGCACCGACCTGTCCGGCGACCCGTCCTTCCACGAGGTGCTCCGGCGGGTGAAGGAGACGGCGCTCGGCGCGTACGCCCACCAGGAACTCCCGTTCGAACGGCTGGTGGACGAGCTGGCCCCCGTCCGCGACGCGTCCCGGACCCCGCTGTTCTCGACCATGTTCCTGTGGGCCAGCGGAGACTCCGGTGCCCGCCGCGTCGGCGGGCTGCGCGCCGAGGAACTGCCGGTCGGCGAGAGCGACGCCAAGTTCGACCTGACCCTGGTGGTCGTCGACCAGCCCGACGGCACACTCACCGGTTTCCTGAACTACGCCACCGCGCTGTTCGACCGGGACACCGTCGAGCGGTTCGCTACCCACTTCACCACCCTCATCGGCGCCATCGCGGCCACGCCCGACGCACCGATCAGCCGGCTGGTCGAGTCCCCACCGGCGGAGCGGCAGCTGGTGGTGCGGAAGTGGAACGAGACCGAGGTGGCGTACCCGACCGGCACGCTGCCGGAGCTGTTCGCGCGGCAGGTGGCCCGTACCCCGGACGCCGTCGCCGTCCGCTTCGAGGGCGAGGACGTCTCCTACGCCGAACTGGACCGGCGAGCCGACCGACTGGCGCGGTACCTGGTCGACGCGGGCGTCGGGCCGGAGTCGATCGTCGGGGTGTGCCGCCGGCGCGGCACCGAGCTGGTGGTGGCCCTGCTGGCGATCCAGAAGGCCGGCGGCGCCTACCTGCCGTTGGACCCGGACCACCCGGCCGAGCGCCGTGACTACATGTGTGCCGACGCCGGTGTCACGATCGTGCTCACCGACACCGAACCGGCCGTCTCCGACACCGGGCCGGTCCCGGCGGGGGCGGTCCCGGTGGTCCCGGACCACCCGGCGTACGTGATCTACACGTCCGGCTCGACCGGCCGGCCCAAGGGTGTCGTGGTCACGCACCGCGCGATCGTCAACCGGCTGCGCTGGATGCAGGACGCGTACCGGCTGGACGCCTCCGACCGGGTGCTGCAAAAGACCCCGTACAGCTTCGACGTCTCGGTGTGGGAGTTCTTCTGGCCGCTGATCACCGGGGCCACGCTGGTGATCGCCCGGCCCGACGGCCACCGCGACCCGCACTACCTGGCCGAACTGATCGCCACCGAGCAGGTCACCACCCTGCATTTCGTACCGTCCATGCTTCGGGTGTTCCTGGCCGAATCGTCCGGGCCGTTGCCGTCGGTGCGCCGGATGATCTGCAGCGGCGAGGCGCTCCCCGCCGACCTGGCCGCCGCCGTCCACGAGCGGATCGGTTGCCAGCTGCACAACCTGTACGGGCCGACCGAGGCGGCCGTCGACGTCACCGCGGCGTGGTGCGCGCCCGGGACGCCGATCACGATCGGACGGCCGATCGCCAACACGCGCACCTACATCGTCGACGAGAACCTGCGACCGGTCCCGATCGGGGTGCCGGGCGAGCTGCTGCTGGGCGGCGTGCAACTGGCCCGCAGCTACCTCAACCGCCCGGGGCTCACCGCGCAGCGGTTCGTTCCCGACCCGTTCGGGGAGTCCGGCGGCGGGCGGCTGTACCGCACCGGTGATCTCGTGCGATACCTGCCGGACGGCCGCATCGACTACCTGGGCCGGCTCGACGACCAGGTGAAGATCCGCGGGCATCGCGTCGAGCTCGGCGAGATCGAGGCGGTGGCGGCCGAGCATCCGAGCGTGTCCGCGGTGGCCGTCACGGTGCACGACGGTCAGCTCGTCGGCTACCTCGTCGCCCGGGACGCGGGTGCCGACGTCGATGTGAGTGACGTGGCGTCGTTCCTGCGCGGTCGACTGCCCGAGGCGATGATCCCGAGCCACTGGCAGCTGCTCCCCGCGCTGCCCCTGACCACCAGCGGAAAGACCGACCGCCGCGCGTTGCCGGCCCCGACGCCTGGTCGCGCCTGGGCGGCCGGAGCGTACGTCGCCCCCCGTACCGAGGCCGAACGCGTCGTCGCCGACGCGCTCGGCGCGGCGCTGGGCGTCGAACGGGTCGGTGTGCACGACCGGTTCTTCGACATCGGGGGTGACTCCATCCGCGCCATCCGCGCGATCGGAACCCTGCGCCGCGCGGGGCTGGGCCTGTCGGTGCAGGACATCTTCACCCACCAGACCGCGGCGCAGCTGGCGACGCTCGCCGACCGGCCGGCGGCCGACGCGGACGACCCGCTGGTCGGCCCGTTCGAACAGATCGGCCCGGCCGACCGCGACCGGCTCCCGGCCGGCCTGGTCGATGCCTACCCGATGGGCCAGGTGCAGGCCGGCATGGTGTACGAGATGCTTGTCGACAGCTCGCACCCGGCGTACCAGAACGTCACCAGCTTCGACATCGTCGACGACGGCCCGTTCTCCCTGGCCGCGCTGCGCGAGGCCGGGCAGTGGTTGGTCGACCGGCACGAGATCCTGCGCACCACGTTCGACGTGTCCGGCTACTCCGAGCCCATGCAACTCGTCCACGCCAGCGCGCGGGTCGAGGTGGGCTTCGACGATCTGCGCGGGCTCCCGGAAGCCGAGCAGCAGGACATCCTGGAGCGGTACCGGGACACGATGAAGTCGACGACGCTGCCCATCGACCACGCCCCGCAACTGCGCTGGCACGTGCACCGCACCGGGGAGCAGACGTGGGTGCTGACCCACACGGAGTGCCACGCCATCCTGGACGGCTGGAGCCACCACTCCCTCATCGCCGAGCTGCGGGACACCTACCGGGCGATCCGGGACGCGGACACCGACGCGCTGAAGCCCCCGCCCCCGGGGCGCTACGCCGACTTCGTCAGGTGGGAACGGCGATCGCTGTCGTCCGAGGCGGACGAGCGGTTCTGGCGGGATCGCGTCGCCGACTACGACCGGGTCACGTTGCCCGCGGACACCGCCCCGGCCGGCCACGGCGCGGTCCCGGAGCTGCGGATGTCCTGGCGGCATCTCGAACCGGGGCTGCGTGAGCTGGCCGCGCGGACGCAGACCTCGCTCAAGGCCGTGCTGCACACCGCGCACCTCGCGATGCTCGGCGTCATCACCGGCCAGCGGCGGTTCTTCAGCGGTCTGGTCGTCAACGGGCGGCCCGAACTGCTGCGCGGCGACGAGGTCATGGGCATGTACCTCAACACGGTGCCGTTCGCGGTGGACCTGCGCACGCCCCGTTGGCGCGACCTCGTGCGCGCCGTGTTCGCCGAGGAGCTTGCCGTCTGGCCGCACCGGCGCTACCCGATCCCCGCGATGCAGCGCGCCTGGGGCGCCGGGACGCCGTTGATCAGCGGCATCTTCTCCTACCTCGATTTCCACGTGCTCGACGCGCAGCAGGACGTGTTCGGCGCGGTCGTCGACGACAGCCCCAACGAGTTCACCCTGGTCACGTTGACCTTCCCGGGCGAACTGCGACTGGAGTGCCGGGCCGGCTGGGCGACGCAGGAGCGGCTGACCGCGCTGGGAGAGACCTTCCTCGAACTGCTCACCGCGATGATCGCCGACGACGGCGCGAATCCGGTGGACCTCGGCTCGACCCCGGCGCACCGGTTCACCGTGCCGCAGCAGACCTGGCCCGCCCTGCCCGAGGTGTGCGTCACCGACCTGTTCACGACCCAGGCACACGCCCGGCCGGACGCCGTCGCGGTCGAGTGCGGCGAGTCGCGCCTGACCTACGGTGAGCTCGACGTCCGGGCCAACCAGCTGGCGTGGGCGCTTCGCGAGCACGGCGCCGGCCCGGAGACGCCGGTCGCGGTCTGCATGGACCGCGGGATCGACGCGGTGGTCGCGCTGCTCGGCATCCTCAAGGCCGGCGCCTGCTACCTGCCGCTCGACCCGAAGTATCCGGACGGCCGCATCGAGTACCTCCTCGACGAATCCGGCACCCGGATCCTGGTGAGCGGGCCGAACCACGCCCACCGTTTCGCGGCGCGTGCCGGACTGACCACGCTGAGCCTGGACTCCGGCTGGTGGTCGGACGGCAGCCGGCCGATCACCGCGCCACAGGTGACACTGGCACCGGAGAACCTCGCCTACATCACGTACACGTCGGGATCCACCGGCCGCGCGAAGGGCGTGATGGTCCCGCACCGAGGCGTCGTACGGCTGGTACACGGCCAGGAGTACGCGCAGCTGGACGCCGACCAGGTCCTGCTGCAGGCCGGCACGCTCGCCTTCGACGCGTCGACGTTCGAGGTCTGGGGCGCGCTGTGCAACGGGGCGCGGCTGGTCGTCTCCCCGGAGACGCCGACCGCAGCCGAGCTCGAGGAGATCCTGCGCCGGCACGGGGTGACCGTGCTGTGCCTGCCCACCGGCCTCTTCAGCACCATTCTGGACGTTCGGCCGCAGGCGCTGGCCGGGGTGCGGGAGGTGGTGGTCGGTGGTGAGGTGCTGTCTCCGCTGCACGTGCGGAAGGCGATGGAGCACGGCGTGGTGGTCAGCAACGGGTACGGCCCGACCGAAAGCACCACGTTCGCCACCGTCCACCCGCGGATCCCGCTGCCCGCGGTCACCGATGTCATCCCGATCGGGAAGCCGATCCATCACACCTCCGTGCAGGTCGTCGACGAGAACCTCGACCCGGTCCCGTTCGGCGTGCCCGGTGAGCTGCTGCTGGGTGGTCCGGGCGTCGCGCGCGGCTACCGGGGCCGTCCGGACCTGACCGCCGAACGCTTCGTGCCGGACCCGTCCGGGGACTCACCGGGAAACCGGCTCTACCGCACCGGGGACATCGTCCGCCAGGACCCGGACGGCACCGTCCACTTCATCGGTCGGCGCGATCACCAGGTGAAGATCCGCGGACACCGCGTCGAGTTGGGCGAGGTGGAGGCCGCGATCGCCGAGCTGCCCACGGTGCGGGCCGCCGCGGCGGCGGCGTACCAGGGCGTGGACGGGATCAAGCAGCTCGTCGGATACGTCGTCCTCGACGAGGACGGCCCGACCGACCCCGCCCGGCTCGGTGACCTGATGCGGAGCAGGGTGCCCGGCTTCCTGGTCCCGACGGCCTGGGTGCGCCTGGACCGGCTCCCGTTGAACAACAACGGGAAGCTCGACCGGGCCGCGTTGCCCCGGCCGGTGGCGGGAGCGTCGGCACGGGAGTACAGCGCGCCGCGCACCCCGGCGGAACTGGCCGTGGCCGAAGTCTGGACCGAGGTGTTCCACCTGCCCCGCGTCGGCCGGGACGACGACTTCTTCGACCTCGGTGGGCACTCACTGCTGACGTTGCGGGCGATCGCGATGTTGCGGGACCGGCACGGCATCGAGACGACGGTGCGATCCTTCGTCGAGCACCGCACGCTCGCGGCGCTCGCCGAGTCCATCGATCGCAGGCGGCTGCCGGCCACGGCGATGCTCTGGCTGCGCCGTACCGGTGACAAGCCCCCACTGGTGTGTGTGCATCCCGGCGGCGGCAGCGCGCACTGGTACCGGCGGCTGGCCGAACACCTCGACCCGGATCTGCCGGTGATCGCCTTCGAATGGCCGGGCCGTGACCCGTCGACCGGCTTGGTCCCGTCCACGGAGGAGATGGCGGACCGCTACGTCGCAGAGCTGCGGGCGGCCGTCCCGCACGGGCCGTACCGGATCTTCAGCTGGTGTGGCGGCAGCGGGGTGAGCAGCGAGATGGCCAACCGGCTGATGGCCGACGGTGAGGAGGTCACCTTCATCCTGCTCGACCCGGGGCAGGACGCCTGGCAGAAGGAGCACCTCTGGGACGAGTACTCCCTGATCAAGCAGTGTGTGACGAACCTGGAGCGGCTCGACGCGGCGTCGCCGGACGAGGACACGTCGGTGCTTCGGCAGGAGACTCTGGCGCTGCTCGAACACATCGTGGACGACATCGTCGGCAACGACGGGATCACGCTGCCCGAGCGCGGCGCGGGAACGATGTGGCTGCCCGCAGCGCGGATGTGGGAGGAGGTCATGGAGATGGTGCTGTCCTACCGGGACCGCCCGTACGCCGGTCACCTGGATCTGATCGTCAGCGACGAACTGGCGCTGGGCGCGCACGAGGTCGTCAGCTCCGGGCAGAGCTTCAGCGACTACCTGGAGCGGTGGCGCGAACGGACCGCCGGGGTGGGGGTCCATCGGATGAAGGGTGAGCACTTCTCGGTCATGAAGGAATACGTGGCGGACCTCGCCCGCATCGTGACGGCGCTGATCGACAAGCCGGCCGGGCGACGGTGAACGGGATGCGTGCCGCGCAACCGCCCGGACCGGCCCCCGCCAGACGGGCGCTCGCGGCAGTGTATGTCGCCGGCAGCGGCTCCGCTTTCGGGACTCAGATGACGTCGCTCGCGCTGCCGTGGTTGGTCCTGGAGAGGACCGGCTCGGCACCGCAGGCAGGTCTGCTCTTTGCCGTGTCGGTGTTGCCGATGGCGCTGCTCGGATTCGTGGGCGGCGAGGTGATCGAACGGTTCGGCGCACGCCGGACCATGGTGGTCGCCGACTTCGCGCAGGCCGGGGCCATCGCGGCGGTACCGGTGCTGGCCGCGGTGGATCGGCTCAGCTTCCCCCTGCTCCTGGCGATCGTCGCGGTGATCGGCGTGCTCGGGGTGCCCTACTTCGCCGCGCAACGCGACCTGGCCACCGAACTCGCCGGTCCGGACCCGAAGGCGCTGATGCGGGCGAACAGCGTGCTGGAGGGGTGCTTCAACGTCGCCGCGCTCGCCGGACCGGCCGTGGCGGGCGTGCTGATCGCGACGCTCGGCGCGGAGCGGGTGCTGTGGTTCGACGCGGCGACCTACGCGTTGTCCGGTTTGCTGCTGTGGTGGTTCGTCCCGCGTACCTGGCGGACGGAACCGCCGCCGTCACCACAGCAGGAGCAGCACACCACCACGGCCCACACCGGAGTCCTGGCCGGTGTACGCGCGGTGCGCGGGGACGACTTCCTACGACGGGTGATGGTCTCGACCGTCAGCTTCGGCTTCCTGCTGCGGGTCCTGATGCTCGCGCTGCCGCTGCTGGCGTTCGACCGCTTCGGTGGCGATGCCAAGGTCGGTGGGCTGCTGCTCTCCGGCTTCGGCGCCGGTGCGATCGTCGGGGCGGCGATCAGCTATCTGATCGGCAGCCGGTTGTCCCCGGCGCTGGTCTTCGGCCTGTCCGCCTTCCAACTCGTGGTGCCGTGGTGGGTGCTGCTGTTCGACGTGCCGGTGCCGGTCCTGGTCGCCGCGCTCGCGGTGTCCGGTGCGGCGCTGCCGCTGTCCAACGCCCCGTTCTTCAGCATCCTGGCCACCCGGTTCGCGGCCGACATCCGCGCGAAGGTGATCCAGGCGGTCATGACCATCAGCAACATCGCCGGCCCGCTGGGCTTCCTCGCCGGCGGGATGGCGATCGGCCGCTTCGGTGTGACGACGACCCTGCTCGTCCTCGCGACCCTGTCCACCCTCGCGGCGGTCAACCTGGTGGTGGCGCTGCGGCGTCTCGGTCCCGGGGCGCTGACCAGCGTGCAGGAGGTGACGGCAGTTGCGCGGTAGCCCGCTCGGGCCCGCCTGCGGCGAACAGCGAGGCGACAGTGCCCGGTTGGTTCCGCGGAACCGTTCAAGAGGGTGTGGTCGGGGTCCACCCGGACTCACCGTGGTGACGACCCGGCAGAGCGCCGCGGGTACGGGCTCCTGGTAGTGGGCCCGACGCGGCGCTCGCCGCGTTGCGGGCGGCCCGGTGCGGGGAGGTCCGGTGCGGGGGTTCCGGTGCGGGGAGATCCGGTTGCCACCTGAGGCGCTGACCGGAGTGCTCGCCGGCGCCGGCTGCCGAGGTGCTCGTGTCGACCGCCGAGGGCCGGGGCAACGCGACGATCGCCCGGTCACCGCTGCCATGCGACCACTGGGAACGTCGTCCACGACTGACGGGCGCGGTTGCGGGTTCGCAACCGCGCCCATGTGGTGGCCTGTGGGTGCCGGCCGGGCTGGTCTGTCGGGTCGGATCGGCCTGGGCCACTGCTCGGCCGCCGGTGAGCTCGAATGCCGGCGACAGCCGGTCAGCCGCGCTGACCGGCTGTCGCCGACGCCGTCCTCATGCCGGCGTCGACGGCGTTTCCGTCTCGATCGCCGCGACGGCCAGCAGCCGACCGGTGGTGGAGTCGCGGAGTTCCAGGTCGGCGATCTCGGAGAGCGGGTCGGCGACGTTCTGCCATCTCCGCGCGGTGATGGTGAAGAGCGAGCCCAGGTCGGCATTGCCGAAGAAGCCCACCTTCTGATCGATCACCCGCCGCTGGAGGAACTGCCGCTCGCTGCGGCCGAGCCCGCGCCACAGACGCAACAGCGCCGTGTCGAAGATCGAGAAGTACGAGGCGAAGTAGACCAGCCCGGCGCCGTTGATGTCCCGTACGGCGTCCAATGCGTACTCGAAGGACTGTGCTTCCCCGGTGACCGTGAAGCCCGGCGGCCCCGAAGTGCAGAAGCTGCCCGTGTGACGGGCGCGGCCGACGAGCGTACGCGGTGAGAACTGATTGGGAAGTCGGGGCAGATCGGCGTAGTCGAAGTCGTGGGGGACGGTTTCGGTGAGGACCCGGTTGCTGTCCGGACGGCCACGCGCGATCCACCGGTTGAGAGTCTCCGCGTACATGCACTCCGGATTCGGCGTCTCGTAGACCTCCGTCGGATCGAGGAACGCGGTGCCGAGGCCGGAGCCGGCGGGCGCGAGCCGATGCAACGTGAGGACCGAGCTGGAGCCGAACTGGAAGACCCTCGACGTCACCTCGAGCTCGTCGCCGAAGGCCAGGCCGTGGGGGTGGACGGCCTTCCCGCCACGCACCCGGTAGTAGTAGAACGAAAGGTAGGTCGGTTGGCCCTCGGCGGTACGGGCGGCGTGCACGTTGGTGTGGCAGGCCTCGGCCACCGACTCCCACGTCCAGTCACCGATCCGCCCGAAGATCAGTGAGCCACCGCTGCACATTCCCGGCGCGACGACCACCTTCCGGGAGAAGGCTGTGTTCTCTGACATCATCACACCGCTCCAGTCGTGAGTGATTCCGGTGCGTCGCGGATGCGCCACTGGTGTGCCGCCGCGAGGAACGCGTCGTTGTCCGAGGGCGAACCGATCGACACCCGGACGCCGTCACCGTCGAAGACCCGCAGCTCGACGCCGGCCCGTGCACACCACCGGCCGAACGGGCCCGCGTTCTCGCCGAGCCCGAGCCACAGGAAGTTGGCCTGGCTGGCGGGAACCACGAAGCCGTCGGCCAGCAGGGCCGCCCGCACCCGGGCACGCTCGGCGATCGTCTCCCGGACACGCGTCAGGAGCACCTCCTCGAGGCCGAGGGCAGCGACTGCCGCGTGCTGGGCCGGCCCGCTCACCGCATAGGGCAGCGACATCTCGCGCAGCGACGCCACGACGCGCGGGTCGCCGATGAGATAGCCGACCCGAAGCCCGGCCAGGCCGTACGCCTTCGAGAACGTGCGCAGGACCACCAGGTTCGGATACGTGTCGCACAGCGCGAGGCCGCCGGTCCCGACCGGCTCGTCGACGTACTCGAAATACGCCTCGTCGAGGGCCACCAGGCAGGTCGGCGGGACACGATCGAGGAACGCGCGCAGCCGATCCGGGCCGACCAGCGTACCCGTGGGGTTGTTGGGATTGCAGACGACGGCCAACCGGGTGGTGGAGGTGATGCGGTCGGCCATGGCGGTGAGGTCGTGGGCGTCGTCGGCCAGCGGCACCCGCTCCGAGTGGATCCCCAGCTGGCCGGCGAGGACCGGGTAGTACTCGAAGGATCGCCAGGCGTAGACGACCGTCGCGCCCGGCCCGGCGAGCTGGAACAGCGCCTGGAGCAACGCACAGGACCCGGCGCCCACCGCCCCCGATCCGGCTCGACACCGTGCCGGTGAGCGAGCGCCAGGGTCAGCTCGGCACACGCCGGGTCGGGATAGCGGTTGACGTCCCGGCCGCTCGCCGCGACCGTGGCGACGATGTCCGGCAACGGGCGGTGCGATGACTCGTTGCGCGACAGTGCCCGCGTGACGGCAAGGGGCGGTCCGGCGGTCGGTCCCGCGGCCTCACGCACGACAGCGCTCCGCGACCAGATCGGCGATGTCACCGACCGTCGCGAGCTCCAGCAGTTCGTAGTCGGCGACCTGGATGTCCAGCCGCTTGCTGAGCAGGGCCGACAGCTCGACCACGGCGAGGGAGTCGAGTCCCACCTCGGCGCGATCGGCCGTGGCGACGACGTCCTCGGTCCGCATCTGCAGGTCCTCGACCAGGATGGTCTTGAGCAGGTCAAACATGGCTTGCCATCCGTTCATCCCGGCCCGTGGCCCCGGTACGCAGGTTGAGCGCCACCTCCTCGATGAGGTCCTCCTGTCCGGCCACCGCCTGCCGGCGGCCCAGTTCGAAGAAGACGTCGCGCGGATCGACGCCTTCGCGGGCGGCGACGTCCAGCACCCGGTTCTTGAACCCGGAGAACACCCCGGCGAGACCACTCACCACGCCGATCGAGTCGATGGTGGGCGGCGCGGGCATCAGCTCCCGCTCGGCGATGTCCGCCGCGTCCAGCAGTCGATAGAGGTCGATGCCGGTGTCGTAGCCCAGCCGTTCGAGCACGGGCACGAGAACTTCCAGCTGCGTGTTGCCGGCCCCCGCGCCGAACCCCCGGGCGCAGGCATCCAGGATGGTCGCGCCCGCCTCGGCGGCGGCGATCGAGTTCGCCACCGCCATACCGAGGTTGTTGTGCCCGTGGAACATCACCGGCACGTCGACGGCGGACCGGATGGCCGTGATACGCGTGGTCACATCCGTGGGCAGGTAGTAGCCGGAGGAATCGAGGATGCCCACGCCGGTCGCGCCGAACCCGACGAGCCGCGCGCACTCCTCGGCCAGGCGCTCGGGATTCGCCATGTGGCTCATCAGCAGCACACCGTGTGCGTCGACGCCCGCGTCGCGCAGCAGCCCGAGGTGCCGTTCGGCCAGGTTGCCCTCGGTGCAGTGGGTGCCGATACGGACGAGGTCGACGTCGTGGGAGATGGCCTGCCGGATGTTCTCGGTGGTGCCCCAGCCCGGCAGCATGAACACCCCGAGCTTGCTGGTCGTCAACGCATCCCGGACCACCGACAGCATCGCCTCGTCGCTGAGTAGGGCCCGGCCGGCCTGCAGGGACGAGGCGCCCAGGCCGTTGCCGTGCCCCACCTCGACGACGGGTATCCCGGCGGCGTCCGCGGCCCTGGCGTACGCGCGGAGTTGCTCCCGCCCGAGCTGGTGGCGGACGGCGTGGTGTCCGTCCCGCAACGTCGGGTCGTGGATCAGGATCGGTTGTCCCGGCGAACTCTGCGCGGCTTGCCGGCTCATGACGCCACCTCCAGGACCTCGATCGACCGGCGTTCCACCGCACAACGCTCGGCGACCCGTATCGCTGCGGAGTTGATGATGTCGAGGTTGCCCGCGTAGGCGGGTATCTGGTCGCCGGTAGAGGTCACCTCCACGGCGATGAACGCCGTGCTGTCGTGCACGAGGCAGCTCGTCACGGTGTAGCCGGTGGCGAAGGCACGGACGTCGGCGGCGGCCGCCGCCACGAGTGGGCGCACCGAATCGTGTGTCAGCCCCTCGCCGACCAGGGACATGGCCACCCTGAAGGTCGCCGGAGGACGAGCCGGGCTGATGTTGAGGATGGCCTTCACGTCCCCGACGCCGGTGAACTCGCGGAGCGCGTCCTGGGTGGTCTCCACGTACTCGTCGAGGTTCAGCCTGGTCCCGCGGCCGACGCTGAGCGTCGCGGCGGTCGCGACCACCTCCACGTATTCGATGCGGTGGGCTCGTGCGATCGCCCGTACGATCGGCACCGACGCCTGGCCGCCGCAGCTCACCATGTTGAGGTCGCGGTGAGCGCCGATGTCCGCGCCGTTCACGGTGGGGACGACCATGCGCCCGATCCGGCTGGGCGTCAGGTCGACCAGCAGCGTGCCGAGCGGCGCCAGCGCCTCGGCGTGCTCGGCGTGCGAACTGGCGTTGGTGGCGTCGAAGACCACGTCGAGCGGTTCGTCGAGGTCGGCAAGTGAAGGTAGGCCCCGGCTCGCGACCGGCAGCCCCAGCCGAGCGGCCTGCTTGAGGCCCGAACCTTCGGCCGTCCGGCCGGCGACGAGGCGAAGGTCGAGTACGGCGGACCGCTCGACCTTCATCGCCAGGTCGACGCCGATGAGCCCGGCGCCCAGCACCCCAACTGACAGCCGTCGTTCTGCATTCATCGAGGGGTTCGCCTTCCTACCCGGGTCGTGACTACTCATTCGCCACTCGCAGAGTGACCGTGCCCAGATGATCGAATTCGGCGGTGTAGGTGTCACCGGGACTCAACGGGACCGCGGCGTGCAGGGCACCGGTCATGATCAACTGCCCGGCCTCCAGCGTGACGCCGCTCTCGCCCAGCAGGTTCGCCAGCAACGCCACCACCGCCACCGGGTCGCCCAGAGCGTCGGCGCCCCGGCCGGACGCGATCAGCTCCCCGTTGCGGCGGAAGGCCATGCGCACGGACCGGTGGTCCAGCTCCGCGCGGGCCGGGACCGGGCGTCCCAGCACGGCTGCGCCGTTCGAGGCGAGGTCGGCGATCGTGTCGCCCAGCCGGATGCGCCAATCCGTGATCCGGGAGTCGACGATCTCGAGACCGGCGACGACCTCGCCGATCGCCGCGTGGGCCTGCTCCACGGTGACACCAGGACCGGTCAACGGGCTCGCCAGCCGAAAGACGATCTCAGCTTCCACCTTCGGCGAGATGAAGTCGCCACGAGCGAAGCGCGTGCCGTCCGGGTGGACCGTCGAGGCGAACACCGGGCCGTAGTCCGGGGCGTCGACCCCGAACATCTTCTGCATCGGGGCGGAGGTGAGCCCCGCCTTGTAGCCGATCACCCGCTCGCCGTCGGAGACCAGCAACTCGGTCAGCCTACGTTGGACGGCGTATCCGCCCGCCGCGTCGAGCGTGGGGCAGGCGTCGGTGAACGGAGCGATCGGCACGCGACTCCTCCGCGCCTCGTACAGGGCCATGGCCATGCGCTCGGCGTCGTGCTCCGCCAGGGCCGGTGATCCGCCGCTCCGGCTCATCGCGTGGCCACGAAGAGGCGGCTGCCGGGCATCCCCAGGGGGGTGCTGGTCACGTCGGAGAATCCGGCCTGCCGGAAGAGTTCGCACCACTGCTCCTCGGCTGGCAGCCGGACACCCATCGAGCTTTCGTGGAGGTAGCTGAACAGGGCGCTGAAGGCGCGCTCGGCCGGAGTGTCCACATACGGCACCGCATCGGTGACCACCAGGCAGCCGCCGTCGGTGAGGTGCTCGCGGCACGCCCGCAGGACACCCGCGAAGACCTCGGGAGTCTGCGCGACGTCGTGCATGACGAAGCCGGCGTGGACGACGTCCGCGCCGTCGAGTGGACCGGGGTCGTCGACGAGCGACTCGACGGACCGGTTGACCACCGTGAGCCGGTCGCCCACCTGGGCGCGGCGACCGGCGCGTTCGGCCTCCTCACACGCCCCCGAGCTGAGGTCCAGGGCCACGCCGGTGCTGGTGGGCAGCTTGGTCAGGAGCCGGATCAGAAGCGCGCCCGCGCCGGCGCCGAGATCGACGATGCGCCGGGGCTTGCGGTCGACGATCTCGGACAACACGCCGGGATAGAAGCCGCGCGAGCCGATCCAGCGGGACGAGACCGCCACGCGTCGGCCGTCGCGCTGGTGTTGCCGGCCGGCCGCTTCCGGTTCGCGCAGGAACCGCTCGGCGTGGTCGATGTACGGACGGTTCGCATTGAGCGACCAGGAGAGGTAACCCGCCTCGTACCGCCGGTCCGCGAGCTCCGCACAGGGCGTGAACGGCCCGGTCTCGGCGTCGCGCTCCAGCAGCCCGGCGGCGACCATGGCGCGCAGGAAGGGCAGGGTGCGAGCTTCGGGAACGCCGGCCGCGGTCGTCGCCTCGGCCAGCGTGAACGGCGTCCCACGATCGAGAAGCGGCGAAAGCCCCAGGTTCTCGGCGATCTCCAGAAGAGTGGCGTTCGCAGCAAGATCCGCGGCGATTTCACTGACGTCAGACCTGATCACTTGTTCACCCACGTCCCGCCGATTCGGCGATTGTTCGGTAATCGACCCTTGCTTTTCCGGTTCGACGCCCATCCACGTAGGAGGCCGGCGATGCCGCAGATGGTGGCGGGCCGCGAAGCTGCGGCCCGCGCACATGTTCGGAGAACTCGACCACGCCGGTCGTCGCGTCCGGCATGCCGTGGCGAATTGTCGCCGCTGGTGTCGCGCAGTGGATATTTGCTACGTGTCCTGGTGCTTCTTCATGGTGGTTCGTGCCGTGCCGTGGCGTCGACGGAGCACGGGCCGAGCTGCCCGGTCTGGTTGGTGACCGGCGGGTGGACGCGGTGGTGGCAGGGCGTACGCGGCTGGTGTGGTGACGCGATGACGGCCACGAGTAGACGATCTCAACGATGCGACACTGGTGCATCGTGCACGGCCGAGCACCCTGTCACAGTGGATGCGAGCTCTGCCGGGCCATCCATCGACCGCTCCTTCCGCAACGGCGGCAATCCGCCTCTCGGCACGGATCCACAACGGTTTTCAATGTGCCACCGGAACATGACCGACTGCAGAGAACAATCGGCAGACATGCGGGAAGACGCCGGCTGTCGTTGCTTCTTGTCGCCTGCCGTTCGTCGAACGTGTCGCGGAACGCGAGTCCACGGGTGGCCGGGCCGGCTGTCGGGCGGTGGGCGTGGACACTGCCGCCACCGGGTCGGCTGCCGGCTGCCCCGGCCCGTTCGGTGTGCCGGGGCAGGACGACCGGCGTAGCGCGACGATAGCGAGTCGATGCTCCGCTATCGTCTCGCGCTGGCGGCCGACAGCGAGCCGACAGCGACCAGTTAGTTCCTCGCGGAACCATACGCCCAGGACATCCCGACGCCACTTGACCACGGCGCGGCGACGAAGGAGGCGTGATGGGCGAACCGATGTGGGTCAACGTCGTGGCGACCGACCCCGTGCTGGAGGCGGGCGTGACGAGCGCGATGCTCGGGTGCCCGGACATCGCCGTGGTGACGACGCGGGAGAGGGCCGCGGTCACTGTCCTGGTGGTCGACCATCTGGGCCAGGACGCGCTGGATTCGGTGCGGGCCGTTCGCGCCAGGGCGGACCGGCCCGAGGTGGTGCTCGTCGTGCCCGAGGTGGAGCCGGCTGACGCGCTGTGGGCCATCGCGGCCGGTGCGCGCGGCCTGCTTCGCCGCCGGGAGGCGACCCCTGACCGGCTCACCCGCACCGTGCTGGCCGCCGGTGCGGGGGACTGCACGGTCTCGCCGGACATGCTCGACCGGTTGCTCGCCGCGCCGGCCGTTCCCGCCGGCGCCCTCGCGTCGAACATCAGCGACCGCGAGCGCGCGGTGCTGCGGCTGCTCGCCGACGGCCGGGAGACCGGCGAGATCGCGCAGGAGTTGTGCTACTCGACGCGCACCGTGACGAGTGTCGTGCACGACATCACGCGGCGGTTCCGGCTGCGTAACCGGGCCCACGCGGTGGCCTTCGCCCTGCGGGCCGGGATGTTGTGAACGGTGGACAGGAGAAGAACATGACGTCACCGACCGCACATGTGGTGGCCCCGGACGCGACCATCCGGGCCGAGGTGCTGGCCGCGCTGCGGCAGGCCGGCATCACGTCGGTGCCCGAGCCGTACGGATCACCGGACACCGTCATCGTCACCGCGGTCGCTACGGTGAGTGAGGCGCTGGTGGCGTGCCCGCCGCAGCCGCGGTCCGCGCCGCAGGGGACGCTGGTGGTCGCGGACCGCTTCTCGCCGGCGGACGTGGCACGCGTACTGCGTTCGGGGACGCTGGTGATGCTCCGGTTCGCCGACGCGACACCGCGCCGGTTGGCCGCCGCGGTGCAGGCGGCCCGGGACGGGGAGGTCCGGTTGCCGCACGAGGTGCTGGTCGGGGTGCTCGGCGGCGTCGGTACGCCGGACCCGGCCGGAAGGTCCCGGACGGCCGGCCGGTCACCGCTGACGCCCCGGCAGACGAGGGTGCTCGCGTTGATGGCCGAGGGCCAGGACAACGCGACGATCGCCCGCTCACTGCTGTGTTCCAACCACACGGTGAAGAACGTCATCTACGACATGATGGCGCGGTTGCAGGTTCGTAACCGCGCCCACGCCGTGGCCTGCGGGGTAGAGGCCGGATTGATCTGAGTCTGTCGTCCGCGGCTGCACGTCGGCGTGAGGTCGCGGACGACTCGGGCCGGGGTGAGTCGCTCGGGTTCGGCACGGGCCGCCCGATCAGCGCCACGGCGGTCCCGGGAGCCGTGGCGTCGGGCCGGCCGCCGTCACCACTCGGCCGGCGGACGGAGGTCACCGGCCGGTGCCCGGTCGCCGATGACCCGCAACAGGTCGGCGGGCTCGGTCGCATAGCTCAACCCGGACCCGGGCAACTGCACCAGATCGGTGTCCCCGTATGCCGACCAGCCGGCCAGTGCCTCCGGTTCGATACCCTGGTTCAGCCACCGAATCGCGGTCAGCGGGCAGCGCAGCGGCGTCGGATGGGGCATCCGATAGGCCCGCAACGCGGCCAGTTCGGCCCGGAGCGCGCGCACGCCGCTCGCGACGATCGATGGCAGCGGGTTGCCGCCCATGGCCACCGCGGTCGCCAGCACGCGCTCGGTCAGTTCGTCGTCGGTCGGTTCGGCGCGCGCCCCGCCGGCATGTCGGCTGAGATGCTGGGGTGCGGGACAGCCCGAAACGAACAGGCGCAGCGGTGCCGGCGCGCCCCGCCGGTCCAACTCGACCGCGACCTGATAGCCGAGCAACGCGGCGCTCTCGTGGCCGAACAGCGCGAACCTCTCGACCCCTCGGCGCAGGAGGTCGGCGACGAGCTCCGCGGCCCGCTCCGGCAGCCCTGACGACGTTGGCGGGGCGGAGGCCGCGGAGCTCGTCCCCGGTGCTTCGCCGCCCAGGCCGCCCGCGGCCGGCGTGCGTACGACGCACCACGGGCCGACGGTGTCGGGCCACCGATCGAACTGGAAGTCGCCGTTACCGGCGCTGGGTATGCAGATCAGTGTCGGGGTGCCGGCATGCGGCGTGTCGGTCCGGTGGTCCAACCATGAGGCCATGAGGAAGGTCGCCTTCGTTGACGGAGAGTAGGCAATTCTTGCTCAATCGTCGTTCCGGGCGCCTCCGTATCGCTATCGCCGATCGGACCGGCGGGAGAAGCGTCGTGATGGGGAGCCGAAAACGGCCGGCCATAGCTTCGTTTCTGTCGGCGGCAGCCGGCACGAGAGCCGAAGCAGACAAGGGGTACTGTGGTGCGAGTGTCAATGGTTTCCAGTCCGCGACTGATCGCCACGCCGTTCACATCGGTTGCCGCCGTTCCCGGTGACACGCCGTGGGGCTGATCAGCCTCTCCCGGAGAGGCTCACGGAGGGCCACCACAGACGTGGCCCTCCGTCGTTCTGGCCCCTGTCGCTACGGGGTCGGCAACGGTTCGGCCATCGCCACGGCGATTCTGCGTGATCCGGTGAACGGCTCACGGCCGTGAGCGGAAAGCATATTGTCGACGATCAGTACGTCGTCACGTTGCCAGTCGAATCGGCGCTGGGCGGCGCGGTAACAGTCGCGCAGGTGCGCCACGATCTCGTCGGGGATCGGTCCGCCATCGCCGTAGTACGTGTTGGTGGGCAGGTCCGCCTCGTCGAACATCTCCCGTAACCCCTCGCAGTCCTCCTCGGGCAGCGTGGTCACGTGGAAGAACGTGAGGTGGTTGAACCAGACGGTCTCGCCGGTCACCGGGTGCTGATGCACCGCCCGTCGGCGGGCCGTCGTACGCAGGCCGGTGCGCCCGACCCACTGCACCTCTACACCGCTACGCGCACAGTAGCGCTCGACCTCGGCCCGGTCGGTGGTGTTGAACGCCTGTTGCCACGGCACGCCGAAGCCCTCGGTGAAGTTGCGTACCACGGTCCAGCCGCGCCGGGTGAATTCCTCCCGCACGGCCGGGTCGATCGACCGCAGGATCCGGCGGGTGTCGGCGAGCGGAGTGGCGCCCAGCGTGTCGGGCGGGGTGATGCAGTAGAAGAACAACGTCAACGGCCAGGTCGCCTGGTACGAGTTCTCGTTGTGCAGGAAGATTTCCTCGGTCGGCGGGTAGTCCGTCGACGTATAGACCTGACCCGCGATGGTGCTGCGCGGTGACGACCGCTCGGCGTAGGACAGCGGCGCGCCGGACACCGCCCGGACGACCTGTTCGAACCCGCTGACGTCGCCGATGTCGAAGCCGCGCAGCAGGACCGCGCCGTGGGTGCGTAACTGCCGGCGGAGCGAGTCCCGGACCCCGGCGAGATGACTCGCGGCCGGTACGCCGTCGGTGGGCGCGGTCAGCACACCGGGCAGTGCCGACTCATCGGCTGACACCGCGGGCATGAGGCGCGTGGGCGTGATCTTCTTCGTGGTCACCCGCCGGCTCCCTTCGTCGAATCTGGTGGTCGGGTGGGGATCAGCAGAGCCCGGTGTCGGCGGTTCCGCCGTTTCGGCCGGATCCCTGGCAGCACACGTCGATCCAGGCGGCCGGGTCGCCGGGGTCATCCGGGACGCGTTCGCAGATGACGTAGTGCTGTGGCGTCATCGCCGTCGGATACGCCTTCAGCGCTGTCATGCAGGCGGCGTGGGCCTGTTCGGGTGTGCGTACGGTCTCGGTCCGCGCCAGACAGGCGACCAACGGCAGGCCGTTCACGGCTGCGAAGACCCTGGCACCGGTGGCCGCCAGCTCGTCGTCGAGCAGCCGTTGCACTTCGGCCACCTCGACCCAGCAGCCGTCCACGAGCAGCCAGCCTGGGCCCCGTTGCACCGGGCCGAGCGGGATCGCGCCGCGGATCCCCCGGGCGTCGAGGTCGCCGGACCCGGCCGCGATCAGCAGGTTCTCGACCGCCATGAGCAGCGACTCGACCTCGTCGTCGGAGATGCGGCCGGTGTCGCTGCTCCAACAGCCGAGACGCAACTGTCCGTCGGTCCCGTAGAGATCGAACCGGATCAGCGTGGTCCCGACGGGCATCGGTTGCCGCCGGAGCTGCGTCGTACGTCGTGCGGCGTCCAGTTCACCCGGCGTGGGCACCGGTGCCGTGGCCCTGCCGGGCGCCGGACCGGACTCGATGACGAGGTTGTTGAACAGCGGTTCGCAGTCGAACATGATTCCCCGCTCGTGTTCGACCCGGCCTGCGACGGCCCGCTGCCGGTCCACGTCGTAACGTCCGTGCCGGCTCGCGTCGACCACTGCGGCCCACGCCTGCCGGACCAGCCGGTCGAAGGTGGTGTCACTGATCGTGAGCGTGATCAACGCGAGCTGCGCGAGGCTGCCGACGTGCTGCCGAAGGTGCGGCTCGAAGCGGTTGGCGGACAGGGTGGGGAGCACGAGCTCCCGGGTGCCGGTCCGGTGCGAGAGCACCGCGCCGATCGCCGCCAGCACGACGCTGGCGCGACTCGTCCTGGTGCGTGCTGTCACCGCTCGCAACGCCATCCCGGCCGCGGTGGAGGTCAGCTCGACGGCTACCGACCCGTTGCCGGCGGCGACCCGCGGGACGGGGTACAGGCACTGCGGCATGCGGGAGAGCCGATCCTTCCAGTAGCTCAGCACCGATTCCTCGTGCCGCAGGGCCTTGGGTGTGCGTTCCAGGGCGACCAGGTCCAACGGCTGGATCGGTGGTCCGCCGGTCGGCCGTGCGGCGCGATCACGGATCAGGTCCGCGAACTCCCGCTTGATGATCTCCATTGCCTGGTAGTCGACGGCGAGGTGCGAGCAGCCGATCACCGCGGCCTGCACCACTGAGGCGGAGCTGGTGGACGCGTCACCCGGCAGCACCGCGAGGGCGGCCCGGACCGGCAGCTCGCCGATGCGGTACGGGCCCGCGGCGCGCAACCGCCGGGTGAGGTCCCTGGCCAGGCCGGCCCGGTCGACGAGTTGCGGGTCGGCGGCCTCGATCGCGTAGACCTCCACGACAAGGTCGCCGGTGGCGTGCACGAACTGCTGTGGTTCCACGCCGTCGACGTACGTCGTACGCAGTCCTTCGTGCCGTTCGACCAGGACCGCGAGTGCCCCGGCGACGTCGTCGACCACGGCTGCGGCCGGCACGTCGAGTTCCCCCGCGACAGCCGCGAAGAACTGCTCCGACTCCCCGCGCAGCCACTGCAGGATGTTGTACTGGCCGATATTGAGCGGCCCCTCGGCCGACCGTGTTCCGCTGAACCGCACGGTCACCGACGGCCGCGGGACCAGGCTCACCGATCGCTCCCGGCGGCGGGAACCGCGGGTTCGGGTTGCCTGATGGGTCAGCGTCGTCCGAGTGCTCGGCGCGGCACTGTCGACATGCCCTGGTGAGACCATGTGCGCCAGGCTATTGAGCGGTCCGCGCCACGCAGTAGAGAAGGACCGGCAGCGACCCGCGGGTCGGATCGTGTGCGTCGTTCTGCCGGTTGTTCTCTGCGCGCGCCGGGCTGTGCGAGCCACCATCGACCTGCGTCCATCATCTGTGCGCCGGCTCGGTCTGCCGCGTGGGCTTGCGTCTCGTCCACTCGGCCGGCCCGTCCGGCATGTCGCCGACCGCCGGGTGGATGACGACGCACTCGATCGTGGGAGGCCCGAATGAGCGTATCGATCCGTCAGCGGATCACCGATCTCGCGGAGACGTCTACCGATCAGCCCGCGGTCGTCGGCTTCGACGAGAACTCCGTCGAGCAGGTACTGACGTGGCGGGGGTTGGCCGAGCGGAGCGGCCGGCGGGCGGACGCGCTGGTGGACGCCGCCGCCCGACGGACCGGCCCGGGCGTGGTCGCGATCGAGGCGAACAACACGATCCAGGCGGTGATCGACATCGTGGCCGTCCTCTCCGCGGAGCTGCCACTGCTACCGCTGAACCCGGCCTCGCCCGTACCCGAGCGGGAGAAGCTCCTCACCTTCATCGGTCAGACGTACGGACGGGCTCAGCTCATCGACGCCGACGCCGACGCCGACGCCGAAGCGGTCGCGGTCGCGGGCCGGGCGGCGCGGTCGCCGGCGTCGATGGCCGGCCGGATCGCCTACCTGCTGCCGACCGGCGGCAGTTCCGGCCGGCCGAAGATCGCGATCCGCCCCGGACCGCTCGGCTACGACCCGCACCAGGTGCCGTTGCCGTTGCGCCGTCGCGCCGGCTGGCGGTCCGGTCAGCGGCAGCTGATTCTCGGCCCGTTGCACCACGCGGCCCCGTTCACCACGCTGCTGGACGGGCTCCTCGACGGCAACACCACCATTCTGCCGCCGTACTTCCTGCCGGCCTGGACGGTGGAGCTGGTCGAGCGCCACGCGGTGGAGTGGATCCAGCTCACCCCGGCGCACATGCGCACCATCCTGCTGCTTCTCCAGCCCGACCCGGCCTCCTTCACCAGCGTGCGCACGGTGATGCACACGGCCGCGTCGTGCGACCCGTTCACCAAGGAGCGGTGGATCGAGCTGGTCGGGCCACAACATCTGTACGAGGTGTACAGCTCGACCGAGAACATCGGTGGCACCCTGGTGCGTGGGGACGAATGGCAACAGCGGCCCGGAACTGTGGGTCGCGGGTTCTTCACGAAGATCAGCATCAGGGACGACGCCGGGAACCGGCTCGGCCCGGGACAGACCGGCAAGGTGTTCATGCGCGCCGGTCGGGTCTCCAGAGGAGACGCCTACCTGGGCAGCCAGGTGCTGGAAACAACGGCCGACGGTTTCGCCAGCGTCGGCGACTTCGGCTGGCTCGACGAGGACGGCTATCTGTTCCTCGCCCCCCGCCGGCACGACGTGATCAATGTGGGCGGCGAGAAGGTCTATCCCAACGAGGTCGAGGCGCAGTTGCTGGAACACCCCGCGGTGCTGGACGCCGTGGTGGTGGCAACCGAGGAGCAGGTGCTCGGGTCGACGGTCGGAGCCTACGTCGTCCGCAGGCCGGGAGCCTCGGTCAGCAGCGGTGAGCTCATGGCGCACTGCCGGGCCGGTCTGGTCAACTACAAGGTGCCGACCCGGGTGACGTTCGTCGACCAGGTGCCGCGTTCGGCCGCCGGGAAGCTCGAACGTTGGCGGCTGGCCGGCCAGCGGGGCTGATCGCGGCCCGGTCTTCACCGCTGTCCGGTCGGCTCGTTCCTACCTCGCGCCGGTAGCCGGCCGGCGGCCCGGCGCAACGCGCCCAACTCTTCGATGGAACGCGAGTGCCACGGGCTGTTCTCCTGCATGGCGAACGCGTTCGCGGCCTGCACGAAGAAGTGTTCCGCGGTGTCGAACTCGCCCCGGCCCAGATATACCCGGCCGAGCCCGAACAAGGCGTGCGCGTGCACATTCCGCTCGTGCGTCATCCGGCAGATCTCGACCGCCTCGCTGAAATGAACCTCGGCCGCGGTGAATTCGTTCTGCTCCAACATGGCCCCGCCGAGGCCGTTGAGGGCATAGGACTGGCCGACGCGATCGTCCTGCGCCCGAGCCAGATCCAGTGCCGACTGGAAGACGGCCTTCGCCGCCAGCGACTGCCCTGAACCGGCGAACACCTCACCGAGCCGGTACAACGCCTGTGCCTGAAGGCGCCGGTTACCGAGCTGTTCACCCAGTGCGAGCGACTCCTTCGCCAGGACTTCGGCCCGTTGCGGGGAACCGAGATCCAGGTGGCTACGGGCGAGTCCACTCAGCACGTGGGCCTGTGCGCCCAGGTCGCCCACCGTCCGGAACTTCTCCAGGGCCTGCTCGTAACGCAGCACCGCCATGGCGGGCCGGCCCTGGATCCGGTCCAGGTGCGCAAGGTTGCGCAGCGTCAGTGCCGACCCGACCTGATCGCCGACCGCATCGAACAGGCTCATGGCGTGCAGCAGGTTCTCGCCGTCGTCCTCGGCGTGTTGGGCGATGCCCAGCGAGCCGAGCGACGCCAGCACGGCGGCGTCGCCCCGGCGATTGCCGGCCCTGCCGGTGGCCTCCAGCGCGATGTTGTGCGTCGTACGCCACTCGGCGAACAGGCCGCGTCTCTCGTACATGGTGACCGAGACGATGGCCAACTCCCAGCACAGCTCGTCCAGCTCCAGCTCGGCCGCCTGGCGGATCGCCACCTCCAGCGTGATGCGCTCCTCGTCGAACCAGGCTGTCGGATCGCCGAGGAAGCGGTCGAACTCGGCACGGGCGCCGGCCCATCGGGGCGCCGTGCCCTGAAGGACCGCGAAGCGCCCCCCGTAGATCCGTTGATGGGCCTCCTCGGCGAAGGCGAGCAGCGCGCCGAGCGACCGCGTGATCGCCGCTGTGCACTTCTCCCGGTCGTCCTGCGTCAGCCGGTGCTCGCTGGCGAACACCCGCACCAACTCGTGGAACCGGTAGCGGGGTTGCCTGGTGAGCGGGGAGAAGTGGGCCTCCAGCAGCCGGGCGTCCGCGAGCTCGTCGAGGAGCGCCGTCGCCTGTTTCGTGTCGCAGTCCAGCAGAGCCGCCGCGGCCCAGGCGCTGAACTCGTGGATCTCCAGTGCGCTGAGGAGCCAGAACAGCGTCTGCGCCGGTACGGTGAGTGACTCGTACACGTCAGCGAGCAGCGAGCGGACCGCGACGTCGCCGTGGGAGAGTTCGTCCAGCCGGAACCGCTCGTCGCGGAGCCGGTCCAGCAGGGTGCCGACCGCCCAGTGCGGGTGCGCCGCCAGTCGGACCGCGGCGATCCGTACGGCCAGGGGCAGGCCGCCGCACATCCGGGTCAGCTCCGCCGCGGCGTCGCGCGCCGCGGCGACCCGCTGCTCTCCGCAGATCCGGCCGAGCAGGGTGAGGCTCTCGTCGGCCGACATCATGTCGACATCGACGGCCCGAGCGCCCGGGATGCCGGCGAGCCTGCGGCGGCTGGTGATCAGCACCGCCGGACCCGGCACCCCGGGGAGCAGGTCGGCGATCTGGTCCTCGTTGCCGACATCGTCGAGCACGATCAGCAGCCGTCGCGTCGCCAGCTGGCTGCGTAGCAGGTTGATCCGCTGCCCGCGGGCGACCGGGATCTCCGCCGGGGCGACGCCGAGTCCGTGCAGGAGGTCGCTGAGCACCGCGTCGGTCGAGCGTGGCTGCGCGGTGCTCCCGTACAGGCAGGCGTAGAGGCTGCCGTTGACGAACCTGGTGCGTAACAGGTGCGCGACGTGCAGGGCCAGCGACGTCTTGCCGCAGCCCGGTGCGCCGGTGATGACCGCGATCGGTACCTGTTTGGTGTCCTCGCTGGTCAGGGTGGCGGTCAGGGCGTCGATCAGCGCGGCATGGCCGACGAAGTCCGGCAGATCGGCGGGCAACTCCTGTGGGCGGTGCACGCTCGTGGCGGTCCCGGTGGTACGTCTGTCGTCCACGTCGCCGCTGATGCTGCTGTCCTGGCTGAGGATCGCGCGTTCCAGCTTGCGCAGGTACTGGCTCGGCTCGATGCCCAGTTCGCCCACGAGGTTGGTGCGGGCCGTGCGGTACGTCGCCAGCGCCTCAGCCTGCCGTCCCGACCGGTAGAGAGCGAGCATCCGGAACCCCCACAGGCGTTCCCGCAGGGGGTACTCCGTGGTCAACGCGACCAGCTCCTCGACCAGCTCCCGATGACCGCCCAGGCCCAGACGGATCTCGGCGCGGTCCTCCAGCGCCATGATCCGCCGCTCCTCCAGCCGGTGGGAGACGACTTCCGCGGCCCGGCCGGGCACGCCGCCCAATGCCGGGCCGGACCAGATGCCGATCGCGCGGTCCAGGTGTGTCAGCGCCTCGTCCAGCCGCCCTTTGGCCGCGGCGGACCGGCCCTGGGCGAGGGCGTCGTCGAACATGAGGTAGTCGAGCTGCTGGCGGGCCACCCGGATTGAGTACCCGAGTGGGTTGGTGTCGATGATCTCCGGGCTGCCGAGAGCCCGGCGCAGCGCGGAGATGCAGATCTGGATCTGGCCACGCGCGCTGGGCGGCGGGGATGCGTCCCAAACGGCGCCGATCAGCTTCTCGACGGTCACGACATGGTTGGCGGCCATCAGTAAATGGGCCAACACTATGCGTTGCCGCGGCGAGGTTATCGGCACAGGGGAACCATCGACCACGGCTTCCAATGTTCCAAGAACCCGGAACTCGACTCGCACCATGTCGACAGCATACGGTACCACGGAACGACGAACGTCAATCCGTCTCGCCATGGTTGCCGTTCGGGTGGCAAGCGGACGGACTTGGGCGGGACGCCGAGCTGGAATGCCGCGGAATTATCTCAATTCGTCAGAGAGTGGTTTGACACGCTATAGATGGTCTTTTTGTTAAAGTATGCGGGCGAAATCTCGGTAAATTCAGATTGATAGCTTGGTGTCGCTCGATTTCGTGTGGTTCCGGCATGTCGTGTGGTTCCGGCTTGATCGGTTTGTCCGCCCGTGGTGGGGGCCGGTGTGCCCGGTGGTGCGGGTGGGCGGGCGGTCCCGGGTCCGGTTCCAGGGCCCACCCGCCGACGGTGCCGACCGGCGAGCACGCCGTCGTCATCGCCGGGGGCCGCCCGCACCGGGTCGCCGCGCTCGACCTGACGGCGACGGTGATCCTGACCGCCCGGGGCGTTCCACGTACCGGTCCGGGCGGGCACGGCATGCCCGGCGCGCACCGCAGGCCGGGCACCCCGGCGTCGACCACGTCGCCACCGGGGCGTCCGCCGCGCATCTGCGGTGCGCGCTCACGGGCGTGCGCAGCCCTCCTCCGGCCCCGGCTCCCACCGGGTTCGTCGCTCACCTGCGCGTGATGCGCGCATCCTGTTCGGCGACGGGATAGCCGGGCAGGGCCGAGGCCAGGGTCGCGACGGTCGGCCAGTCGAACAGGGCCCGTTCCGGCAGGTGCCGGCCCAGCGCGACGCACAACCTGGCCACGGCCTGCGTCGCGAGCACCGAATGACCGCCGAGGTCGAAGAAGTTGTCGTGCCGTCCGACCTCGTCAAGGTTCAGTACCTCGGTCCACACCTCGGCGATGACCCGCTCCGTAGCAGTGCCCGGCACGTCCTCTTCTGCGAGCGATGACTGTGCGTAGCTGATCTCGTTCATCGTGCGTTACCCCCTGGGCCGGCGACAATGTGGCGTCGAATAGCGAACGGTCGCAGGCTCGCCACCCGTCGGCGTGAATTCTGGTCCGATTCGACCGACGCCGGCAAGGGCAGGCGGGAAGAAGCCGCGGCAGTCGACGTCTTCCGGAATTTCTGCCGATCCGTCTCTGCGGCCACTCGAGCTTCCGTGGCACATTGGCGACTGTTCTCAATCCGCGCCGACGGCTCGGACTGCCGCCGTTACTGAAGGAGCGGTCGATGGTTGGCTTGGCAGAGCTCGCATCCACCCTGCGGGGGAATTCGGCCGTGCGTGATGCCCGGGCGACGACGATACGTCACGATGATCGGGACGCCACGATCGGCGTGGTCGAGTTCTCCCAGTACGTGAGCGGGCCGGAGCTTCGAGGCTACGTGTGGGACCGGCTCGGTGCGCGCTGCGGACTGGACGGTGTGCTGCTCGTCGACGCCATGCCGCTCGCCGGCGACGCGCTTGACACCGAATACGTCCGGTCCGCTGTCATCGCCGGCACCTGCACCCTGTTCGAGGGTCCGGCTGACCGCACCGAAGAGCGACTCCTGTCGATCTGGTCCGGCGCTATGAACCTGAAGTGGATCGGCGTGCACGACGATTTCCTGGACCTTGGTGGCGACTCGATGGTGGCGGTCGAGATCCTTTCGAAGATCGAGGACGAGTTCGGCGAGGCGCTGGACGTCTACGACTTCATGAGCACCTACAACATCCGCGGCGTCGCCAGCCTCCTGCGTCCCCGGGTGCTGCAACGACAGGAGTAGCCGGGAAGCCCTCGGACGACACGCGCGGAGCCGGGGAAGCCGGGATACGGCTGCGGGCGATCCCGTTCCTGCCGTCAGGCGGGTCTGGCATCGCCCGACGTCGATCTCACGCTATCCTGGCCTTCGGCTCTTCGAAGCGCGGCGTGAGGTCGGGGAGGGTGCGGGGTGGGGGAGGCCGCCCGGGAGGCGCTGCTTTCGTTCGTCGACGAGCTGCGGCGGCTGCGGCAGTTCGCCGACGGGCCATCGCTGATGTCGTACCCCGGCTGTGCGGCTCCCGCCGGCCCGGTGACTCGCCGGCCGGGCGGGGTGGGGTCGGCCGGGCGAGCGATCTTGCCATCGGGTAGAGTTCACCCCGTCGCCGGGGAAACCGGGCGGCGTGCGGACGTAGCGCAGCTGGTAGCGCATCACCTTGCCAAGGTGAGGGTCGCGGGTTCGAATCCCGTCGTCCGCTCTCGACCACGGGCGATTGGCGCAGTGGGAGCGCGCTTCCTTGACACGGAAGAGGTCACTGGTTCAAACCCAGTATCGCCCACCAATAGCTCATGACCTGGGCGAACGTGAGACGTTTGTTGGCAGTGCGCGAACCGTACCGAGCTGAGGTGCGGTGAGCTGGGGAAATGTCGTCGAGGCTGCCGTGGTTACGTACCGGGCCTGGCCTCCTGTTGCAGGAGCGGACGGACCTCTCGAGCGCTGTCGATGAGGGCCTGCACCACCGGCAGGTCCGCGTCCTTCGTCCGCCAGGTGACGACGTCGGACAGCTTGATGTCGAGGTCGGTGACCGGACGCCACACCACCGGGCTCATCGCAGTGATCAGTTTTGCTGTCCTTCTCGCGAGGAACGTCACCGCGTCGCCAATTGCCACCAGTGCCAGAAGCGACTCCAGATCGGGAACCTCCGACATCACGCCGAGTGTGAGGCCTTGCGCACGGGCGGCGGAGATGAGGTCGACATGGAGACTGGGGATGGACTCGCGCGGCTCCAGGATCACGCGTTCTCCCACGAGATCCTGCAGTCGGATCTCCGTGCTTCCGGCGAGTCGATGGTCGAGCGCGAGCAGAATCCCGAGCCGGTCACTGGTCATCTCCATGGACGTCAGCGCGTCGTCCGTGGGACGGTACGTTCCATAGGCGAAGGTGATCGCGCCATCGTGCAGTGCGGTCTGCTGTTGGGTGCTGTTCATGGCGATGAGCTGGAGACCAACGTGCGGAGTGCGTCGTCGGAACGCCGCCAGGAGCGAGGCCAACGCGCCGGTGAAGGTGGCCCCCTGCTCGAACCCGATGAGCGCGGTGCCGAGCCTGCCTTCGGCGACGCCCTTGGCTTCCTCGACAGCGGTGTCGACGCTCGCGAGGATGCTGCGGGCTCTGTCCGCGAAGATCTTTCCCGCGGCGGTGAGCCTGATCCCGCGACCGTCGGGCTCGAAGAGCTCGACGGTCATCTCCTCTTCGAGGTCCTTCATCTGTCGGCTCAGCGGAGACTGCGAGACGTGCAGCCTGCCGGCGGCCCGCCGGAAGCTCTGCGCCTCGGCGATCGCCACGAAGTAGCGCAGGTGTCGGAGTTCCACGGCCTAGGACCGTTGCCTTGAAAGCATCATAGGGCTCCAATCTATGTCTTGGACGGCTCACTCCCGGAACCGTAGCGTAAATGTCATGAACCCCGCGACCCAGGATCCGCCGCACCCCACCACCCGCCACCAGCGGATACTTGTCTCCGGTGCCAGCATCTCCGGCCTTACCACCGCCCATTGGCTCGCCCGCTACGGCTTCGAGGTCACGGTGGTCGAACTGGCACCCCAACTGCGCCCGGGCGGTCATGCGATCGATGTGCGCGGGCCGGGCCTGGAGGTAGCGGAGCGGATGGGTGTGCTCGCCACGCTTCGTGATCGAAGCACGAAACTGACGGGTATCGGCATGGTCGACTCGGCCGGTCAAGAGATCTTCCGGAGCACCGAGACCACCTTGACGGGCGGGCTGCTCGACAGCCCCGACGTCGAGATCATGCGCGATGACCTCTGCGACGTGCTCCACGAAGCCGTTCCTGATCAGGTCGAGTACATCTTCGGCGATTCCATCGTGTCGCTGACGCAGGACGAAACGGGCGTCGACGTCACGTTTGCCACTGCTGCGCCTCGCCGTTTCGAGCTGGTGATCGGTGCCGACGGGCTGGGTTCGGGAGTACGGCGGATCGCCTTCGGTCCCGACGAGCAGTTCCTACGCCCTTTCGGCGACGTCCACGTCGCGGTGTTCAGCATGCCGAACTTCCTTGGTCTCGAGCGCTGGCAAGTGCTCTACCAGCAGGAGGACCCCTATCTCGGCGCCCTGGTCATGGGCCTGCAGAAGGACGCCCCGGCGAGAACGTACCTCGGCTTCAGCGCTTCGAAGGCGCCCGACCACGACCTGCGCGACATCGACGCTCAGAAACGGTTGCTGGCCGACCGGGTCGCGGGCGCAGGCTGGGTGATTCCGCAGATCGTGGAACATATGCTGCGCGCGAGCGACTTCCACTTCTACTCGCTGAGCCAGGTTCGCCTGAGTGGTTGGTCACGCGGGCGGATCGTGCTGGTCGGCGACGCCGGCTACGCCGTCTCGCTCGGCACCGGGCAGGCCACCACTGTGGCGATGGTCGGTGCCTACGTCCTGGCCAGCGAACTCGCGACGCACCAGGACGACCTTGTACGCGGGGTCACCGCATACGAGGACGGACTACGCGCCTATGTGACTCGCAATCAGGACATCGCGCGGGAACAGGGCGCGCAACCGCAGAAAGCCATAGGTGCCGAGCCGACAGCGGACACGGCAGAGAACGCCCCCACAGGCGGCGTTCCGGACTTCGGAACCCTCACGGTGCCGTTCGCCCTGCACGCCTACCAGGATCTGGTTCGGGTTCCGTGAGCCCGGCGAACGCACTCACGAACCCCCAGCGGCCCGGCCGCCTGACATCGCTTCTCCTGAACATCTCCACACGTGAGGTCGAGGTCCGGCACGTCGAGGAGGTGGGCGCACACTTCCGCCTGGTGACCCTTGCGGCGGATGCGCTCCGGGACGCATCGTGGACGCCGGGCGACATGGTGCAGATCATCGTCTCGGGGGCGGCGTTGCTCGGGCCCTGGGAGCTTCGCTCGTACACGCCGTTCGCGTTCGAACCCGACACGGGAACAACCAAGATTCTCTGGTACGTCCACGGGAACGGCCCCGGCTCCGACTGGGCCGCCTCGGCCGGCGTGGGTACGCCCTGTCGCCTCATGGGGCCTCGTCACGCGCTCTCACTGCCGAAGCGGGATCGGCCCCTCATCTTCTTCGGCGACGAAACGTCGTTCAGCACCGCCATCGCGGTTCGCGAGACGCCGTCGGGCTACCGCGACGTGCGCTTCATCTTCGAAGTGAGTTCCGTCGAGCAGTCGCGCGCGGTCGTCGAGCAATTCGGCATGGGGGACGGCGTCAAGCTCATCGCCCGGGAAGAGGGCGACCGTCACCTCAGCGAGGTCGAGGGCGAGATAGTGGATGCGTACCGCTCGGCCGCAGCCCACGGGGTACTGACGGGCAAAGCGCCGTCGATCCAACGGCTCTACAAAGCGCTCCGCACGTCCGGAGTCACGGCCAGACGCGTGACCAACATCCCGTACTGGGCTCCGGGAAAGAAGGGCCTCAAGGGACACTAGCGTCCCGAGACGCTGGTTCTGCCAGGTCGGCACGGATGGGCTACCTGGCGTCCGAGTCGGCCGCGAAGGCCCCCGGCTCGATCGAGCCGGGGGCCTTCGCCGTGTCGCCGGCAGTCGCCGGCACCGGGGACATCCCGGCCGGCAACCCCTGTCGGGTGCCGGCCGGGAGGTTCGTTCGCGGGTCAGCTGTTCCAGTGCTTGGCGACCAGGTCGGCGGCCTGCTGCTCCCACTGGGCGTAGGCGTCCGGGTAGGCCGAGACCTGTACGGTCTGGGCGGCCTTGGTCAGCGGCATGTCCTGCCAGCCGTCGACCTGCTTGAGGCCCTTCTGGAACGCCATGGTCGAGTAGATCGGGTCGGTGATCTGCTCGGGGGTGCCCCAGCCGGAGGACGGGCGCTGCTGGAACAGGCCCAGCGAGTCGTGGTCGTTGCGGTCGCCGAGGTGGCCGAGGTTCTCCAGCTTCGACTCCTGCAGCGCGGTGCCGATCGAGATGACCGCGGCCCGCTCGTCGAGGCCGGACTTCTTGGTGGCCTCGATGATCGCCTTCACGTTGGCGGTCTGCTCGTCGTTCAGGTCGATCCGCGACTGGTCACCCTGGGTGCCGTGCGGGATCAGCTTGGCGGTGTCGGGCTTGTCGGCCTGCACGGTCACCGCGACGGGGGCGGCGTCGAGGGCCGGGGTGGCGTGGGCATGGGTAGCGGGGCCGGCGAAGAGGCCTCCGGCGAAGGCGAGACCGGCGATACCAAGGGCGCTCTTACGCAGGATGGTGGTGTTCATGGGGATGCTCCTTCGGGGGGTTGACGCCCCTCGCCGACCGGGGGGTCGGGTGCCCGTGGGGGACGGGCCGAGGGGGCGTGGGCACCACGTCGGGGCGCTCATGCGGGTGAGGTAGCTCAGGGGTTCCGGCGGGGCCTGCCGCTCGTACGGGGCTTGCCACTCGTGCCGGGGCCAGGTGTAACGACCGGCGGCCCGGGGTCATTCCGGGGGTGCTGTCCGCGTCCCGGGCGGGGTGCTGCTGCGGTCGTACGCAGGGTGTAACGCCGTCGGCCCGGCCCGGATTCCGTCGGGGGAGTGTCGCCGGTCACCCCACCCGGGCCTTACGCCTGCGGCCCGGATCAGCTCGCGGTGCGCACCGGAGGCGAATCAGGCAGAAACCGGACACAACTCCGGATCGGTCGGGTTCGGGCATCCCCCGAAGTGCCGTGTGGCGGTGGGGTAGTGGTTCTACCGAGGGCAGATCCGCCGCGGGTGAACAGGAGACCCGACCGGCCCACCCAGCCGGCAGGGTGGGACGCATGAGACTGCTGATGCTGGGCGGCACCGGCTTCGTCGGCTCCGCCATCGTGGCCGAAGGGGTACGCCGGGGCTGGTCGGTGACCATGTTCAACCGGGGGCTACACGGGGACACCCCGCCGGGCGTACACCGGTTGCGGGGTGACCGGACCGCGCCGGGCGGGCTGGCCGAACTGGTCGGCGGCGAATGGGACCTGGTGGTCGACACCTGGGACGGTGCTCCCCGCGTGGTACGCGACGCCGCCGCATCGCTCCGCTGCGCCGGGCACTACGCCTACGTCTCCAGCGGCTCCGTCTACGCCCCACCGGTGCCCCCGGGGGTCGGGGAGGAGGCGGCGGTGGTGGAGTCGACGGCGGAGGACACCACGGACGACGACTACGCCCGGTGCAAGGCGGGCGGCGAGCTGGCCGCGACCGAGGCGTTCGGGGACCACGCCCTGCTGGTGCGGGCCGGGCTGATCCTCGGCCCGGGGGAGGACATCGGCCGGCTGCCCTGGTGGCTGCGCCGGGTGGCTCGTGGTGGTGACGTCCTCGCGCCAGGCCCGGCCGACCTGCCCGTGCAGTATATCGACGTCCGCGATCTGGCGGTCTTCACGCTGGACCGGGCCGCCGAGGGTGTCGGCGGTGCGTTCAACGTGATCAGCCGCTCGGGGCACACCACGATGGGTGAGCTGCTGCGCGAGGTGGTGGCGGCGACCGGCTCCACCGCCCGGCTGCGCTGGACCGACCCGGCACCGATCCTCGCCGCCGGGGTGGAGCCGTGGAACGACCTGCCGATCTGGATCCCGCCGGGCCACGAGTACCGGTGGTTGCAGGAACGCGGCGTCGAGAAGGCGTACGCGGCGGGGCTGACCTGCCGCCCGGTGGCCGGGACGGTCGCCGACACCTGGCGCTGGTTGGGTCGGGTGGGGGCGGTGCCGTCGCGCGCCGGTCGACCGGTGCGGGCAACGGTCGGCCTGGACCCGGCGCGGGAGGCCACCCTGCTCGCGACCCATCATCCGGCCTGACCGCGCAGCATGGTGTCCCATCGGAGGGCAGCGGGCTGACGGGTGCCGAGGCCCGGTGGCTGTCCGCCCCTGCGTCATTGTCGAGTCGCCGTGGGCATTTAACCCATACACCCCTTTCATTCTCTACGGAAAGTAATTGGCGTAGACAGATTCTGTCAATGGCCCTAAGGTTCGGCCCACTGGTTCTCATCTTCCACGGGGGAATGTCATGACGCTGGTGTCGATGCTGCCTGTCCATAACGCTGGTGTCCACCGCGTCATGAGTCCTCCGCCGTCGGCCGTTCTGCCGGGTGTGTCGAGTCGCCAACCCTGATGTACAACGAGGACACAGGGCACCCCGTCGGCTTGCTATCCGCGCCGTCCGTTTCGGCCCTCATTCTTCGCCTGCCCACGAGCACCATCCCGTCGATCATCGCTGCGTGGTTCCGGGAACGGGACTCTCCTGCCCTGCTGCTCCCCCTGTGACTACGCCCGTGGAGGCATCGTGACATCCATCCCCCGCACCATCACCGAGCGCCTCCGGAGGCCGACAGCACGTCTCCGGATGACCGCCACCATCGCCTTGACCGGGATGCTGGCTGGCTCGTTGCTGACGGGATCGGGGTCGGCACAGGCGGCACCGGTCGAGTCCGCGTCGACGGCGGGCGATGTCTCGGTGGCACCGGACGCGGCGTCCGCGGTGAAGGCCGCGAAGCGGTCGGGTCACCGGGTCGAGGTGGGGTCCGCGCGTACGGAGTTGACCCAGCTGTTCGCCAACCCGACGGGCGGATTCACCGCCGAGGCCGCGGTGATGCCACAGCGGACGCAACGCGCCGACGGCTCCTGGGCGGACATCGACCTGTCGCTACGGAGATCGGCGGCCGGGTGGACGCCGGCGGCATCGGTCGCGGATGTGCGTTTCTCCGCTGGCGGCAGCGGTCCGGCGGTGGTGCTGTCACGGGCCGGAAAGTCACTGTCGTTGTCATGGCCGACCCGGCTGCCGAAGCCGACCGTGTCCGGGGAGGCGGCTACGTACGCCGACGTTCTACCCGGAACCGACCTGGTGCTGCGCGCGACGCGTACCGGATTCACCCACGTCTTCGTGGTGCGGACGGCGCAGGCCGCCGCGGAACCACGCCTGCGGGAGTTGCGTTTCGCGCTCGGCGGGAACGCGCGCATCACGCGGTCCGGCGACGGGCGGCTGTCGGCGGTGGTGGGCGGTCAGGAGATCGCATCGGCCGAGCCGGCGGTGATGTGGGACTCGACCGTCGGGTCCGTTGCTTCCACCTCGGCCGGCAGGGCGTCCGCTCCGACGGGGGCAGACCCGGCCTCCGGCGCTCGCTCCACCGACGCCGCGCCCGGTGACCGGGCCAGGGTCGCCACCGTCAGTGCCGATTTTCTCAGGCGGACACCTGGTCCTTCGCCCCGACGCGCGGCTGCTCACCGGAGGTGACGCGACCTTCCCGGTGTTCATCGATCCCGCCTGGTCGACGGCCAAGTCCCGGTGGGCATATGCCACCCAGAACAATACGAACAACACGGATACCACCATTGCCCGCGTCGGCAAGGACCCCGACTCGGGCAAGATCTACCGTTCGTACTTCGACTTCCCGCTCGCCGCCATCAGGGGCAAGCACATCGAGTCCGCGTACGTGCAGATGAAGCTCGACCACTCCTGGTCCTGCACCGACACCCCCACGTACCTGTACCACTCCAGCGGCATCGCCTCGGTGCCTCGCACCGCCTGGGCGCCCAAGCTCTACAGCCTGAAGTCGACGGCCCAGTCGCACGCCAACGAGGGCTTCGGTTGTGCGGACTCCCCACAGCCGGACATGACGGTCAACTTCACGGGGGCGGCGGTCACCTCCCTCATCCAGACCCACGCCACGAACAACTACTCCAACGTCACGGTCGGGTTCTGCGCGTGCAGCGGGACGGACGGCTCGGGGGAGTCCACCACCGACCGGTGGAAGAAGTTCTGGCCCAACAGCGCGAAGCTGGTCGTCGACTACGACTCGGTGCCCGGCGCACCGTACAGCCTCCAGGCGTCGGGGGTGGCATGCGCCCCGGGCCAGCGCATCAGCATCGGCACGCTTACCCCCACCATCTCGGCCATCTTCCCGGACGCCGACAACACCCAGGCATTGGCGACCGCCTACGAGTGGTTGCAGGTTCCCAGCACCGGCACCTACGGGGACTCCACTCCGCGCAAGCCCGCCCCCGCAGGTGCGTCCGTGCCTGCCGGTGGGCGCTCCACCACCGCGTCGCTGCCGTTACTGACCGAAGGTCAGGTGTACGCGTTCCGGGCTCGGGCCACCGACCCGGCTCCGTACAGCAAGACCAGCGGGTGGTCGGCCTGGTGCGAGTTCCGAGTGGACACGACCGTCCCATCGGTAGTGGTGACCCGCGACGACCCGGGTGTGCCGCTACCCGGTGACAAGGTCACCTTCGGCTTCGCCTCCACCGACACCACCGTGACGAAGTTCCGGTACGGCTGGGCCTTCCCCGGCACCATCGAGGTTCCGGCGACCACCGCCTGCAGCATCCATATGCCGTCGGGCAACAACGTCTGCTACCGGATCGGCTCGGTGTCGCTGTCCGTACCGAAGTACGGCCAGAACACGCTGTACGTCCGGGCGTACGACGGTGCGGGCAACCCCGGCGACGGCTCCACCGAGTTCATTGCCGGCCGGCCGTCGCCAGCGATCGCGCGCTGGGGCCTGGAGACCCTGCCCGGTGTTGATACCAGCGCAGCGCTCGCGGACAGCCAGCCGTCGCTGGGCGGCGACACCCCCCTGACCGCCAGCAACGTCGACTGGGCCGGGGACGTGCGGATCATCAAGGGCGCGACCGCCACCATGAACGGCACCTCGTCGTACCTGCGGACGGCCGGGCCGGTGGTCGACACCTCGAAGTCGTACGGCGTCGCGGCCTGGGTGCGGCTGTCCTCCCTACCCACCGAGAACATGGCGATCGCCACGCAGAGCGGCGACTGCATGTACGGCTTCTTCTTCGGGGTCTACGTCACGGCAGGCGTACCGAAGTGGAATGTCACCACCCGCAGCACCGACTGCGCCACGGGCACCTACACCTCGGTGAGCCCGCAGAACACCGCGATAACGAGCGCAGACGTCGGGCGATGGCAGCACGTGGCCTTCTCCTATGACGAGCCGACCAGGTCGATGACGTTGTTCGTCGATGGGGTGCCCGTCGCCTCCCAGCCCTGGACGAGTGCCTGGAACGCCACCAATGCGTTCCAGATCGGCCGTAACGCCAGCGGTGGTGTCTCCAACAACCTTTTCCGCGGCTCCATCGCCCAGATGCAGGTGTACAACAGGGCGTTGGTCGAGCACGACTTCACCGGGCAGCGCCGGGATGAGGAGGGGTCCGGCGGCTTCGACGAGCCGGGGATGCTCAAGCCCACCCGGGTGGGTCAGTGGACCTTCGACGGTGCCATGGGCTGCTACGAGGAGAACCCCGCCGACTGGACCCTGTGCATGAGTCCGGAGAACACCGGCTTCGGCCGTCGGCTCGCCCTCACCAAGGGCGTCGATGTCGGCGATGGAAGCCGGGCCAGTTTCCTCTCCTTCGACTCGCAGGCAATCGACGATCCGGCGCAACCGACCGTCGAGTACGGCCGCAGCCAGGACGATCTGCAAGGTGATCCGCAGAACCCGCAGTGGCAGGACGGGCGGGTGCTACGGACCGACCAGTCCTTCTCGGTCTCCGCCTGGGTCCAGCCGAGGTCGCTCGGTATCCAGACCGCCGTCTCGCAGATCGGTGCCAAGCAGTCCTCCTTCTACCTCGGCCAGCGCACCAAGATCGTCAACGGGAACCCCGTGAACTGGTGGTCGTTCAGTGTCTTCGGCGTCGACAGCGACGCCCTCAACGGACGGGTCGCCGACGCGTTCATGACGTCCCGCGAGATGACCGAGGAAGGGGACCTGTCCCACTGGACCCATCTGGTCGGGGTGTACGACGCCTCCCGGCGGGAGGCCCGCCTCTACGTCAACGGGGCCCTCGTGGCCGTGACCCCCTTCGCCAGCCCCTTCACCGGCGCGTTCGAGTCGACCGGCCCGCTGTACGTCGGTGCCGCACGATTCACCCCCGCCGGTGGCGCCACCCAACTGGTCGACCGCTGGCACGGCGACATCGACGACGTGAACCTCTACCAGGGTGCGCTGAGTGACAACGACGTCCGGGACATCAACGACGCCGAAGCCGTCAGGGAAGCCGATGCCACCGGCTGACGGCACTCCGGGTTCCACGCACCCACCCAAGTCAGCCGAGTACGCAGCCCCCGCTGGGAGTCTGGTGAAAACCTCCGTAGGACGATCTGTCCCCGTACGCCGGCCGGGCCGGGCGCTCGCGGCGTTGCTCAGCTCCGTGCTGGTCGTCTCCGGCATGGCGGTGCCCGCTCAGGCGTCCCCGACGTCGGTCAAGCTCACCGGTCAGCGGGAGAAGCTCGACCGGGACGGGCGGACCGCCCAGGGGCAGGCGTACCCGACCAGGCCGGCGACCAGTGCGAAGCTCAGCCCACCGGTCTGGCCGGAGCCCGGTCGGGCGGCGGTGACCCTGCCGCGTGTCGACGACGGCGAGCGCCAGGCCGCGCCGGCCCGGGTGAAGGCCGGGAAGCTGCCGGTCGCGGTGAGCCGGGCACCCGGTGCCGCCGGGGCCCGCACCTCGGAGGTTTCGGTCGAGCTGCTGGACCGGGCCGCCGTGCCGGCAGGGTGGCGCGACGGACTGCTGCTGCGGGTCGGTGACGCCGGCAACCCAGCTGCGAAGGCGGGGGCGAGCACCTCCGGCCAGCCGGGCGCGGCGACCGTCTCGGTGGACTACCGGGCCTTCCGTAACGCCTTCGGCGGCAACTGGTCGTCCCGACTGCGGCTGTGGCAGGTGCCGGAGTGCGCGCTGCGGACCCCGGACCGGGCCGGGTGTGCCGCAAAGCCGCTGCCGTCGCGCAACGACGGGTCGTCGGTGTCGGCCGAGGTGTCCATTGATGCCGGTCAGGCCGATGGGGCGGGGCCCACCGCCCCGACGCTGGTGGCGTTGGCCGCCGACTCGTCCGGCCCGGAGGGGGACTTCGCGGCGACCCCGATGTCGGCGAGCGCGACCTGGTCGGCCGGCACGTCGACGGGTGGCTTCTCGTGGTCGTACCCGATGCGGATGCCACCGGCGATCGGCGGCCCCGCGCCCAGCCTCGGGCTCTCCTACACCTCCGACAAGGTGGACGGGCAGTCCGATGCGTCCAACAGCCAACCCTCCTGGGTCGGTGAGGGCTTCGACCTCTGGTCCGGCTACATCGAGCGCAGCTACGTACCGTGCGCCGACGACATGTCCGGCGGCAACAACAGCACCAACCGCACCGGTGACCAGTGCTGGCGGTCCGACAACGCCACCATGTCGCTCAACGGGCGGGGCGGCGAGCTGATCTACGAGGCGGGGAAGGGCTGGCACAGCCGCAACGAGGACGGCTCGAAGATCGAGAAGCTCGGCGCGGCGACCAACGGCGACGACGACGGCGAGTACTGGAAGGTGACCACGCCGGACGGTGTGCAGTACTTCTTCGGCCGTAACAACCTGCCGGGGCAGAGCAACGCGACGAACTCCGCCTGGACCGTGCCGGTCGCCGGCAACCACGCGAACGAGCCGTGCAACGTGTCGTCGTCGTTCGCCTCGTCCTTCTGTGACCAGGCGTGGCGGTGGAACCTCGACTACGTCGTCGACCCGCGCGGCAACACGATGTCGTACTGGTACGACAAGGAACTGAACCGGTACGCCAAGAACGCGACCTCCACCAACAAGGCCGAGTACGTCCGGGGTGGTGCGCTGCGCCGGATCGATTACGGCACCTGGGACCGTGGCACCAGCGACCGGTCGGTGACGCCGCTGGCCCAGGTGCTCCTGGAGACCCAGGACCGGTGCGCGACGGACTGCCAGACCCACGACGCCGCCCACTGGAAGGACGTCCCGTGGGACCAGGACTGCGCCTCGGGCGCGGCGAACTGCGGGGAGAACTACGGCCCGACGTTCTGGTCCACGAAACGGCTCTCGAAGATCACCACCCAGGTCTGGGACACCACGAAGACCACCCCGGCCTGGCAGCCGGTCGACTCGTGGTCCCTGGGCCACACCTACCCGGCGGTCGGTGACGGCAGTGACCACGCCGGCATGTGGCTCACCTCGCTCGTGCACCAGGGTCTGGTCGGCGGCACCGCGACCATGCCGCCGGTGACGTTCGAGCCGGTGTCGATGCGCAACCGGGTGCTCAGCAAGAACAACACCAGCAACAACCGGATGCGGATCGGGAACATCCTCACCGAGACCGGTGGCAAGATCCAGGTCAGCTACAGCGAACGTGACTGCACCTCGTCCAGCCTGCCGTCCGCGCCGGAGACCAACACCCGCCTCTGCTACCCGGTGGTCGGCCCGGACCCGTACGACGCCAACGCGGAACTCACCGAGTACTGGCACAAGTACGTCGTCACCCAGGTCTCCGAGTCGGACATCAAGGTGATGGTCGGCAGCACCGACCACGGCCAGCCGGTGCAGAACACCTATTACACCTACCTCGGCGCTCCGGCCTGGCACTTCGCCGACGACAACGGCCTGGTGAAGCCGAAGCGCAAGACGTGGAACCAGTTCCGTGGCTACGCCCAGGTCGAGGTGCGCAAGGGCGACGCCCCGGCGCAGACCCTGACCCGGACCACCTTCTTGCGCGGCATGCACGGCGACCGGGTGAGCAAGTCGAGCACCGCCAAGCGCACGGTCACCGTGGCCGCCTCCCTGGGGGCCGAGACGGTATACGACGAGGACCAGTTCGCGGGCATGGTCCGGGAGCAGGTCGTCTACAACGGCGTCGTCACCAACCCGGTCTCCAAGGTGGTCAACGTGCCGTGGCGATCGCCGGCCACCGCGACCCGCACCATCAACGGCGACGAGGTCACCGCCCGCTACACCAACACCGAGGTCGCCTACAACGCCACCGCGCTCGGCGTGGACGGCGCCGGAGGTTGGCGGACCGCGCGGACCGTGTCGGCCTTCGACGACGACTACGGCACGACCGACAGCATCCAGGCCGATGGGGACATCGCCAGCACCGGCGACGAGAAGTGCACCACCTACCACTACAACCGGAACGTCGGTGCCAACATCCTGCAGGCGGTCAAGCAGATCACCGTCAAGGCGGTGACCTGCGCGACCGCGCCGGCCGGCGAGGCCGACATCGTCGCCGACGAGCGGAAGTTCTACGACGGCGCGACCAGCGTGGACACCGCGCCGACCCGGGGTGAGGTCACCCGGGTCGACAGGCTCAAGGACTGGTCGGTCGCGGGCGGCACCGTCTGGCAGACCACCAGCCAGGCCACCTTCGACGTGTACGGTCGGCCGAAGACCGCCACCGACAACCGCGGTCGAACGGTGACCACCGAGTACACCCCGGCCACCGGTGGTCCGGTGACCAAGGTGACCACGAAGACACCGGACCCGAACGGCGGCACCGTCGACTGGGTCAACACCATCGACATCCGGCCGTACTGGGGCCAGCCCGTCCGCACCACCGACTACAACGGCCGTTCTGCCGACCTGGAGTACGACCCGATGGGCCGGCTCGCCAAGGGCTGGGAGGTCGGCTGGGCGAAGGCCGACCATCCGACGATGCCGTCGGTCGAGCACACCTACTTCTACGCGCCGAACCGGGACGCCTACCCGTACACGACGACCCGCAAGCTGCACGCCGGCGGCGGCTACCTGACCTCGTACGAGATCAAGGATGCCTTCCTGCGACCCCGGCAGACGCAGAGCGCCGGGGTGGGCGGCGACCGGGTGGTCACCGACACCCTCTACGACGCGACCGGCCGCGCGGTCACCAGCTACCAGGCGCACGCCGAGCCGGGTATTCCCGACGGCGCGCTCTGGTGGGAGCCGGAGTGGTCGGTGCCGGCGGTCACCAGGACGCTGTACGACAACGCCTCCCGTGCCACCGACCAGATCCTCTTCGGCACCGACGGCGTCACCAACCTGGTGGAGAAGTGGCGCACCACCACGAAGTACCTGGGTGACTCGGTCAAGGTGACCCCGCCGGAGGGCGGCACGGTAACCACCACGAAGACCGACATCGAGGGGCGGACCGTCGAGCTGCGCCAGCAGACCGACGACGCCCAGGCCACCCCCGACCTCGTCACGACGTACGCCTACAACCGCAAGGGCCAGCTCTCGAAGGTCACCGACACCGACGGCAACGAGTGGGTGAACACCTACGACGTCAAGGGCCGGCAGATCACCGCGAAGGACCCGGACAAGGGCACCACCCAGACGACCTACACGGCGTACGACGAGGTGGAGACGACCACCGACGCCACCAACGCCGTGCTCGTCAACGAGTACGACGGGATGGGTCGACGCAAGGCGCTCTACACCGGCAGCATCGCCGCGACGAACAAGTTGGCCGAGTGGACGTACGACAAGCTCTACACCGGGCAGACGCTGCGTGGTCAGCTGACCGAGAGCATCCGCTACGAGTCGGCCGGCTCGACAAACGCCTACAAGTGGCAGGCGCGGACCTTCAACACCCGCTACCAACCCACCGGCGCGAACTACGTCATCCCCGCCAACGAGGGCAGCGGCCTGTCCGGCACCTGGATCTACAGCTACGGCTACTCGTCGTACGACGGCAGCCCCACCAGCATCACCTACCCGGCCGCCGGGGGCCTGACCGCCGAGACCGTGCAGACCGGCTACGACTCGACGACCGGCCTGCCGACCCAGCTGTCCTCCAACCTGACCAACGTCGGCCGTTACGTGATCGGGCAGGACTACACCCGCTACGGCGAGCCCACGCTGACTACCCGCAAGACCGACGGCGGGGTCTACGTCCAGGACGACACCTACTACGACGCCGCCACCCGGCGGGTGACCCGGACGACCGTCAAGCCGGAGACCGCCACCGGCACGGTCAACGACACCAGTTACACCTATGACGCGGCGGGCAACATCCTGTCCATCGCCGACACGCCCCAGGTCGGCACCGCCGACACCCAGTGCTTCCGCTACGACGAGCTGCGTCGGATGCGGCACGCCTGGACCCCGAAGGTCGGTGTCGACTGCGCCGCCGACCCGACGGTCGCCGACCTCGGTGGCCCGGCCCAGTACTGGCACGAGTGGAGCCTCGACAACGTCGGCAACCGCAGCACCGAGAAGGTGCACACGGCGGCCGGGGACACCGTCCGCACGTACACCACGCCCACCGGCGGCACCAACGTCGTCCGTCCGCACGCCGTCACCTCGGTCCTGACCAAGGTGCCCGGCCAGGCCGACGTCACCACCAACTACAGCTACGACAACGTCGGCAACATGCGCTGCCGCCCCGTCAGCGCCACCGCGAACAACTGCACGACCGGCGCCAACTCCCAGACGCTGAACTGGAACGCCGAGGGCAGGCTCGCCTCGGTGAGCGTCGGCGGGCAGACCGTCGAGACCAACATCTACGACGCCGACGGTGCCCGGCTGGTCCGGCGGGACACAACCGGCACCACCCTCTACCTGCCCGGCCAGGAGGTCCGGCGGGAGAGCACCTCCGTCGTCACCGGCACCCGCTACTACAGTTTCGCCGGCAAGCTGGTCGGCAACCGTACGCCGACCGCGTTGACCTGGCTTTTCTCCGACCATCAGGGCACCCAGCAGACGGCTGTCAACGCCGCCACCCAGGCGGTGACGATCCGCCGGCAGACCCCGTACGGCGATCCCCGTGGCAGCGCGCCGCTGTGGACCAACAGCAAGGGCTTCGTCGGCGGCGACAAGGACCCCACCGGCCTGACCCATATCGGGGCACGACAGTACGACCCTGGTCTCGGCCGGTTCGTCTCCGTCGACCCGGTGCAGGACCTGGCCGACCCGCAGCAGTGGAACGCCTACGCGTACAGCAACAACAGCCCGATCACCTTCTCCGACCCGACCGGCCTCAAGGCGTGCTCCGACGATGCCTGCGGTCCCGGTGCCGACTACGTGGACATGTGGGGCAAATACCACGACGTCCCCGGTGACAACGACGGCTGTAACGGCAAGTGTGGTGACGACGACTGGGCTGAGGCCCGGGCGGCGAACGATGCCGGCGGGGGCAACGGCGGCGGTGGCGGCAAGGGCGGCGGCAAGAAGGGCGGCCCCACCGACGAGCAGATCAAACGTGCCAAGGAGATCAAGAAGCAGAACGCGGTCTCGATCGTCATCAGGGCCGGTGGCGAGCTACTGATCAAGTTCTTCGGCATCGATGACATCCTGGGCTGCATCCACGGTGACCTGGCGGCGTGTGCCTGGACGCTCATCGGCATGGTGCCAGGGACCAAGGCGCTCCAGATCGCCCGCAAGGCGGGCACAGTCGTCAAGCTGCTCGGCCGGACCGGCAAGGCACTGATGAAGTGGGCCGACGAGGCGAAATGGTCCCGTGAAATCCTTGAGCGGGCCGAGAAGTGTGTAGCCCCACACAGCTTCGCCCCTTCGACCAAGGTGGTGATGGCCGCTGGCGGCACCAAGGCCATCGGTGAGTTGAAGGAAGGCGACGAGGTCGTCGCCACGGACCCCGAGACGGGCCGGACGGAGGGGCGGGAGGTCACCCAGACCTACCGCCACGAGGACACCGAGCTGACCGACCTGCGGGTGGCGGTGGCCGGCAAGCAGACCAACATCGAGACCACCCAGCACCACCCGTTCTGGAGCGAGACCCGCCACGACTGGATCGACGCCAAGGACCTGCGGGTGGGGGAGCGGCTGCGGTCGCTCGACGGCACGAGGGTGACCCTGCGGGCCTCGCGCTCGTACACGGCCACGAAGGTCATGCACGACCTGACCGTCGCCGACATTCACACGTACTATGTGCTAGCCGGCACCACGCCGGTGCTGGTACACAACACTGGTGGTTCATGTGCTGTCGGACTTCCGAGTGATTCCTATGATCCAGTAGCCGTTGCCGAGCGTAGCGCTGCCAGCCGGGCACTCTATGCTCCTAGTATCCTAGATCGGGCGGTAGAGCTGGGCTTTAAGACCCGAATTCCTGCCCAGAAGGCCCCCTTTAATTCTCATGGGCAAGAAGTGTTCTCGAACGGTAAGAACTTCATTACACGAGATGTTGATGGGCATAATGTGACAGATGGTTGGAAGATGTTTAACCGTAAAGGTCAGAGGATCGGGACCTATGACAGTGACTTGAACTATCTCAAGGAGTAGGATGTTTGCGATCGAGGTGGAGTCGGCCGGCTTGGGGGCCGAAGTAGGTGGGGGGGCGGGCTTTGCAGTCGGGCGAATCACTGTCAACGGCTTCTCGGAAACGTTCGAGATGCCGCTCGGCTTCTGGAAGGCATCTGACTACCAAATCAGCTGGTGCAATGCCTTCGCTATCTTGGAGCAAAGCGCAAATTCGACGTCGTGCTTGATGGCCTCGATGCTGGATCCCGATACCGCCAACTATCTTTTTTGTTGGCCGCTGTATCGTGATGGCGAAAGTGTTTGCGTTCAAAGCTCAATGATACTGCTGGGTGAACTCGGATTCGCATTCGATCCCGGTCGGCCTTGGCTTTCTGTCGCTCCGCATAGCGCCGTGGACGACGATGGAAATCTCATTTCTGAGTGGGTGACGTCTATGGGCTCGTTGAGAGATTTTTTTGGAGTTCGTTGCTCCGAGGTCCTGTAATAATGAGTCTTCCTGGTGACGGTTAGACAGAAGAATGCCGTTAGCTTTATCGCCGCTGTAGAAATTCCCCAGGTTTGACCTGCTGTACCGCGACGCCTTCGAAGCATGAACGGCACTCTCCGCTTTGCGGCCACGGCTGCGCCACCCCCATCCGCGACGGCAGGCAGTCAATCCAGGGTCCCGGCCTGGACCTGCGATCCTGGCTGGGGTGCCCGCCACTCGCTGCGCAGCACTGCAGATCTGGGCCAGGCGAGGAGCCGTACATATAGCGCTCCCGATGGGGCGTGGGGCAGGTCCTGGTCACGTCCGCGCTGGTGGTGTAGGAGACGGCCATCGCGGGATCCGGTCTGAGGGAACGATCGTCAGCGCGGTGCCACCGCCAGGTCCAGTACCTCGTCCACGGTGCGCCTCGGGGTGGCGACCCCCGGCTGGCCGTACCCGATCCGCATCACCATCTGCGGCGTGCCGAACCGCCCCAGCGACAGCCGCAGCGCCTCCCGAGCCCCCGGCACCTCGATCGGCTGCGACAGCAGCGACACCGCCAGCCCCGCATCCGTCGCGGTCAGCAGCACCCGCTGCAACGCCTGCCCGGCGAGCACCTGGTCGGCGACCGTATTGCCGGCCGCGCCGAGCACCGCCACCAGCGGTTCCGGTTCGAAGTCGCGACCGGGGGCCCGGTCCAGGCCGCCGAAGCCCCGCGACGGCAGCAGGTCCTGCGGTTCGGTCTGCGGCCCGCCGGCCCGCGCCGGCACCCCGTCGGGGGCGGGCTCGGTGCGGACCCAGTCGGCGCGTTCGGCGCGGTAGGCGGGGTCGCGTTCGAGCACCCGGTGGGCGCTGCGGGCGATCTCGGCGAAGGCGTTGACCGCGCTCACCCCGATCACCAGTTCCAGCCAGCACTGCTCGGCGCGGGCCGCCTCACCGAGCCGCCAGCGGGCGTCGGCGGGCACCGGGTCGGGCCAGAACGGCGCCCGGTTGCTGAACCGGCGCGGGATGGCCGCGTACAGGCTCTGTTCGGTCGGGGTGGGGCGGCGGGGCAGTTCCGGGACCAGCCGGGCCAGCACATCCGGGTCGGCCGGGTACGGGCGCAGCCGCACGGTTGCCGGGGTGCCCGCCACGGCCAGGGAGAGCCGCAGGTTGAACAGGGCCGCCCCGCCGGCGATCCGGGTTCCCCAACCGCTCGGGTCGGTGGCCGGCAGCCGGCGGGCCGGGTCGGCTGACACCTCGATCCCGCCGTCGCGCAGTCGGAACCGCCACGGCTGGGTGTTGTGCAGGGACGGCGCGCGGACGGCGTCCGCGACGGCGGCCCGTAGCTGCGCCTCGGTGTACCCGGTGCCCATGGTCGTGCTCCTTCCGTGGCGGTTCATGCCGCGCCACCCCGAGCGGGGAACGCCTCGCCCCGGCCGGCCGACGCCGATCCGGTTTCCCGGTGGTGGTTCCCCTCCACGGTCGGTCACCCGGGGGTGTGCCGGGCAGGGCCGGACGTCCCGACCCGTCGGGCCGCCCTCCCCGGGACGACGCGCCAGGTTAGGGACCTTCGGCCCGTGCGGAGACCGGTCCGGGCGGGTAGAAACGAGGGATGATCCGGGTGTTCCTCCTCGACGACCACGAAGTCGTCCGCCGTGGCCTTGCCGACCTGTTGCAGAGCAGCGGCGACATCGAAGTGGTCGGCGAGTCCGGCTCCGCGCAGGAGGCGTCCCGACGGATTCCCGCCCTCCGGCCGGACGTGGCGATCCTCGACGCCCGGCTGCCCGACGGCAACGGCATCGACGTGTGCCGGGACATCCGGGCGGTGGACTCGTCGATCAAGGGGCTGATCCTCACCTCGTACGAGGACGACGAGGCGCTGTTCGCCGCGATCATGGCGGGTGCGGCGGGGTACGTGCTGAAGCAGATCCGGGGCACCGACCTGGTCGACGCGGTGCGTCGGGTCGCCGCCGGGCAGTCGCTGCTCGACCCGGCGATCACCACCCGGGTGCTGGAGCGCATCCGCAGCGGTGTCGAGCAGCCCCGCGAGCTGAAGACGCTCACCGAGCAGGAGCGCCGCATCCTGGAGTACGTGGCCGAGGGGCTGACCAACCGGGAGATCGCCGGCAAGATGTTCCTGGCCGAGAAGACGGTGAAGAACTACGTCTCCAGCGTGCTGGCCAAGCTGGGCCTGGAACGTCGTACCCAGGCCGCCGTCCTCGCCACCCGCCTGCTCGGGCAACGCCACTGACCCACCCGGCCGGGCGCGACCGGAGGATCGTGGCTCAGTCGCGCAGCGGGACCGACCAGTGGAGCTGGGTGCCGTGCGGGTCGACCCGGCGTACCTCGAACTCCCCGCCGTGGCGCTCCGCGCGCTCGCGCAGGTTGACCAGGCCGCCCCGGGCGGCGGCCGGATCGCAGCCCACGCCGTCGTCGGTGACCGTCACGGTGACCCGGCCGGCGTCCACCCGGACGGCGACGGCGACCCGGTCGGCTCCGGCGTGGCGTACCGCGTTGGACAGCGCCTCGCGGAGCACGGCGGTGAGGTCGGGGCGGACCGGCTCCGGCACGGCGCTGTCGATCGGACCGTCCAGCTCCACGGCGGGGCGGAAGCCGAGCGACTCGGCAGCCACGTCGACCGCCTCCCGGATCTCGGTGCGCAGGGCCGCGCTCATCGGGGTACGCAGCTCGAAGATCGTGCGGCGGATGTCCCGGATGGTGGCGTCGAGGTCGTCGACGGCCGCGTTGATCCGCTTGGCCACCTCGGGACGGGCGTTCACCGCGCCGCTCTGTAGTTGCAGGCCGGTGGCGAAGAGCCGCTGGATCACCACGTCGTGCAGGTCCCGGGCGATCCGCTCGCGGTCCTCCAGGACCACCAGCAGCTCCCGTTCCTCCTGGCCCCGGGCCCGCTCCATGGCCAGCGCCGCCTGCCCGGCGAAGCTGGCCAGCAGCCGGACGTCGGCGTCGGCGGCCCGGCCGGCGTCGGGCCGGTGGGCGACCACCAGCACCCCGTGCAGGGTGTCGGCGGCGGCGAGCGGGGAGACCACCGCCGGGCCGGCGACCACCGGCACCGGCCAGGGCGCCGCCTCGGCCAGGTTGTCCAGCAGCTCGCGGCGGCGCTCGGTCACCGAGCCGGCGAAACTGGTCTCGGTGGCCGGCAGCACCGCGCCGACCAGCCCCGAGGCGACGTCGTCGGCGGAGTCGACCACCTCGACGGTGAACTGGCCGGCGTCCTCGTCGTAGAGCAGCACCAGCGCCAGCTCCGCCTCGGCGACCTCCCGGGCCCGCCGGGCCACCAGGCTCAACGCGTCGGTACGGCGCACCTCGCCGAGCAGCACCGAGGTGATCTCGGCGGTGGCGGCCAGCCAGCGTTCCCGCCGGTGGGCCAGCGCGTAGAGCCGGGCGTTCTCGATGGCCACGCCGGCCGCCGCGGCCAGCGCCACGACGATCTCCTCGTCGTCCTCGGTGAACTCCGGGGCGCCCTGCTTCTCGGCGAGGTAGAGGTTGCCGAAGACCTGGTCGCGGATGCGCACCGGCACGCCGAGGAAGCTGTGCATCGGCGGGTGGTGCGGCGGGAAGCCGTACGACTGGGGGTGCTGGGTGATGTCCGGCATGCGTACCGGGCGGGGCTCGTCGATCAACAGGCCGAGCACCCCCCGCCCGTGCGGCAGGTCACCGATCCTGGCGTGCAGCTCGGGGCCGATGCCGTGGGTGATGAAGTCGTGCAGCAGCCGGTCGGGTCCGATCACGCCGAGCGCGCCGTAGCGTGCGCCGACCAACTCGCAGGCCGCCTGCACGATCCGTTGCAGGGTGCTGCGCAGGTCGAGGTCCGTGCCGATGCCGACCACCGCGTCCAGCAGCGCCCGCAGCCGCTCCCGGCTGGTCACCACGTCGCCGACCCGGTCCAGCATCTCCTGGAGCAACTCGTCGAGGCGGACCCGGGACAACGGGCTCAGCCCCAACGACGGGGTCGGATGTTCGTTGCGGGGAGTTGGTGCGCTGGCGGCCACGCGGGCGATGGTACCGCCCGGTGACCGTCCGACACGAAATCCTCAGGACCGCTGGTCGCGGACCGCGGAGGTGTCCACCACCTGCTCGGTGGGCAGCCGGGGGGTGTGCGGCGGGCCGGCGTGCGTCGGGTCCGCGATCCCGATCCGCAGCACCAGGTACGGGTAGCCGAGCCCGCTGAGCAGCTGACGCAGCGTCTGCCGGGTGCCGGGCACCTCGACCACGCCGGACAGCGGCACCACCGACGCCCCGTGCCGGGTGGCGACGAGCCAGAGCGCGGAGAGCGCCTCACCGGCCCGCAGCCAGCTGTCCGGTTCGTCCTCGTCCCCGTAGAGCAGCCCGTACGCGGCGGCCTTGTCGTGCCCCGGGCCCACCGGGAGGTCGCCGGGGCTGCCGAAGTCCCGGGCCGGGACGGTGGTCTGCGGCTGGTTCTGCGGCAGCACCTCCGGCGGCAGACCGGTGCCGGTGCCGGCCCGGTTGGTCCAGTACTGCAACTCCTCGCGGGTCTGCGGGTCCTCCGCCTCGACCACGCCGGCGTGTGAGGCGGTGGCGGCCAGCTCCATCACCTGGTCGGAGTCGAGGATCTGCAACCGGGCCCCCTCGGCGCTCGCCGCGGAGGAGATGTCGCCGATCGCCTCGGCCGACACCGGTTCGTCACTGAGCGGGCGGCGATCGGTGTGCCGCACCTGCATGCACTGCACCAGGCGCATCGCGTCCGGGTCGGCCCCGGAGCGGGTCAGGCCGGTCAGCCGGGCCAGCAGGTCCGGCTGCTCCGGGTCGGGCAGCCGCTCGACCACGGCCGTCCAGCCCTCGGCGGCCAACGCCACCCGGGCGTGGTGCAGGGCCGCGCCGCAGCTCAGCCCCAGCAGGCGGCCCTCCGGGTCGGTGGCGGTCAGCTGCCGGTCCCGGACCACCCGCAGTTCGAGGGAGTCCGGCAGGACCCGCCAGCGCCACGGCTGCGTGTTGTGCACCGAGGGGGCGTAACCGGCCGTCGCGGCTGCCTCCGCGAGCGCGGTGGTCAGCGGGCGATCCGTCGCGGGCGTCTGGTGGCTCATCGGCACGACCTTTCCGTTTCTCCCCATCGTGCCCCACTCGGACGTTTCCGGGGTGGGGATGTGACTCCAGCCTGCCCCCTCGGCCGCGACCCGGGCACGGTACGCGGACCCCTCCGGCCGGGCACTTCGGCCCGTCCGATTCCGCCGGATCGCCGTTGCGCCGACCCGGTCGCTGGGACGATCCGCAGGTGAGCGGGGAACCGCAGGAGTGTGTTCCGGAGCGGCCGGCCGGCCGGCGCCGGGTGCGCTGGCGCGAGTGGACGCCGTTGACCCTGCTCACCGTGGCGGTGCTGGCCGGGGCGGCGCTGTGGCTGGCCGGCCGGCGTGGCCCCGCCGACGGAGTCTGGGCGGCGGTGACCCTGGTGGCGTTGGCACCGGCGGTCTGGGCGGTGCTGCGTCAGGTGTGGCGGCGGCGGTTCGGGGTGGACGTGATCGCCGTGCTGGCGTTGGCCGGCGCGCTGCTCGTCGGCGAGTTCCTGGCTGGTGCGGTGATCGCGGTGATGGTGGCGACCGGCCGGGCGTTGGAGTCGTACGCCCAGGGTCGGGCGACCCGTGACCTGCGTGCCCTGCTGGAGCGGGCACCCCGGCAGGCGCGTCGGCGTACCCCCGACGGGGGCATCGAGGTGATCGGGCTGGACCGGGTCGCGGTGGGCGACCGGCTGCTGGTCGGGCCCGGGGACGTGGTGCCGGTCGACGGTGTCCTGGAGGCTGCGGCGACGCTGGACGAGTCGGTGGTGACCGGCGAGTCGCAGCTGGCCGGTCGGGCCGCCGGGGAACAGGTGCCCAGCGGCGTCGTCAACGCGGGCGCCGCCGTCGGCCTGCGGGCCACCCGGGACGCGGCGGGCAGCACGTACGCGGGGATCGTCCGGCTGGCCCAGGAGGCGACCGCCCACCAGGCGCCGATGGTACGGCTCGCCGACCGGTACGCGGCGGCGTTCGTCCCGTTCACCCTGCTGCTGGCCGGGGTGGCCGGGCTGTGGTCGGGGGAGTTCGTCCGGGCGGTCGCCGTGCTGGTGGTGGCGACGCCGTGCCCGCTGCTGCTGGCCACCCCGATCGCGATCGTCTCCGGGCTGTCCCGGGTGGCCCGGCGGGGTGTGCTGGTGCGCGACGGCGGGTCGCTGGAACTGCTCGGTCGGGCCCGTACCCTGCTGGTCGACAAGACCGGCACGCTGACCGCCGGGCGGCCCCGGGCGGCGGAGACGGTGGTGGCCCCCGGCGGTGACCGGGACGAGGTGCTGCGGCTGGCCGCGTCGGTGGAGCAGCTCTCCCCGCACGTGCTGGCCGTGGCGCTGGTACGGCAGGCCCGCCAGCGGCGGCTGCCGCTGGCCGAGCCGACGGAGGTGACGGAGGAGCCGGGGCGGGGGGTCAGCGGCCGGGTCGACGGGCGGCCGGTGCGGGTCGGGCAGCTCAGCGGCGACCTGCCCGACTGGGCGGAGCTGGCCCGGGACCGGGCCGAGCTGGCCGGGTGGTCGACGGTGTGGGTGAGCGACGACCACGGCCCGCTCGGTGCGATCCTGCTGGAGGACCCGGTCCGCCCGGACGCCCGGCGGACGGTACGGCGGTTGCGGGAGGCCGGACTGGCCCGGCTGGTGCTGCTCACCGGGGACCGGCCGCGTACCGCCGAGCAGGTGGCGCGGGCGGTGGGGGTGGACGAGGTGCTGGCCCGGTGTTCCCCGGAGCAGAAGGTGGCCCAGGTGCGGCAGGAGTCGCAGCGGGCGGTCACCGTGATGGTCGGCGACGGGGTGAACGACGCGCCCGCGCTGGCGGCGGCGCACGTCGGGGTGGCGATGGGGGCGACCGGGGCGACTGCCTCGGCGGACGTCGCCGACGCGGTGATCACCGTGGACCGGTTGGACCGGCTCGCCGACGCCGTCGAGATCGCCCGCCACGCCCGCCGGATCGCTGTGCAGAGCGCCGCCGTCGGGATGGCGCTGGCGGTGCTCGCGATGCTGGTCGCCGCCGCCGGCCGGCTGCCGCCGGTGGCGGGCGCCTTCCTCCAGGAGGGCATCGACGTGCTGGTGATCCTCAACGCCCTCCGGGCCCTGCGCGGCGGGTTGCGCCGCCGGGACGTCCCACCGGGCACCCGCGAGCTGCTCGACCGGTACGCCGGCCAGCACCCCGGGGTACGCGACGTGCTCGCCCGGGTGCGGGACACCGCCGACCTGGTGGCGACCCGGCCGGAGTCCGCGCGGTGCCTGCCGGCGCTGCGCGACACGCACCGCCGGCTGACCGACGAGGTGCTGCCGCACGACGACGCCGAGGAGCGGCAGCTCTACCCGGCGTTGGCCGGCCCGCTCGGCAGCGACGAGGCCACCTCCACGATGAGCCGGGAACACGTGGAGATCCACCGACTGGTGGACCGGATCGGCGGCCACCTGGCCCAGGCCGACGGGCGGCTGCGCCCGGACCAGGTGCCCGACCTGCTCGCCAGCCTGTACGGGCTGGACGCGGTGCTGCGTCTGCACCTGGCCCAGGAAGAGGAGGACTACTTCTCCCTCGACCCCGACCCGCCGGACCCCGGCAGCCGGTGAGGTGGCGACCGCCGAGCCGTGGAGGGTGTGCCCGGCGGCGGTGAGCCGTTCGGGGTCGACGAGCCGACGGCCGGAGCCGGGTCAGCGTTCGCGGACGATCGCGACCGGGCAGTGCGCGTGCTGGATGAGCTGCTGGCCGACCGAGCCGAGGAGCATTCCCCGCAGCCCGCCCCAGCCCCGGCTACCGACCACCACCAGTTGCGCGTCCCGGCTCTCCTCGACGAGCGCGGCAGCCGGTCGGGCCGGTGCGATCTCCACCGTGACCGGAACATCGGGAAAGGTCTTCCGCCACTCGGCGAGGGCTTCCTCGATGTGGGCCCGGTCCGCCGCGAGGGTGGCCTCGGCGTCGTGGTCGGACGGCCGCCAGCGGTCGTCCGGCGGTTCGAAGGCCCGCAGCACCCGCAGCGGCGTGTCCCGCTGCGCGGCCCGTTCGACGGCGAAGCCGAGCGCCGTGCGGGACTGCTCGGAGCCGTCGAAGCCGACCACCACCGGGCCGGCGGCCTTGGCCTGTGTCTCGCGGACCACCACCACCGGGCAGTGCGCGTGGGCGGCCACCGAGACCGCCGTGGAGCCGGCGAGCAGGCCGGTGAACCCGCCGTGGCCCCGGCTGCCGAGCACCAGCAGCCCGGCCTCGGCGGAGCGTTCCTCCAGCACCAGCGCGGGCGGGCCGTCGAAGACCTCTCCGTGCACGGTGACGCCGGGGTGCGCGGCGACGGCGTCCGAGGCGGCCTGCTGCACCAGTTCCTCGACCTGCCGCCGGGCGGTGTCGTCCGGCCAGATCCCGGGGGCCACCCCGGGACCGACCCAGCCGGCCACGGTCAGCCACTCGAAGACGTACGCCAGGCGGACGGGGCGTCCGCTGCGCTGCGCCTCGGCCAGCGCCCAGTCCAGGGCGACGCCCGCGTCCGCGGAGCCGTCGTAGCCGACCAGGATCTCGTCGGTGTTCATCGTCTCGTCCTCTCCTGGGTGGTGGTCACGGGGTGGCGGGCGTCGGTCGAGGCCCCGGGCCGGTCCGCGCCGGCATCGGCACGGGTCACCGACCCTCGAGTTGGGCCGGCTGGGTCTCCCGGATCCAGCGCCACTCGGCGACCCGGGGGTCGTCCTCGCCGTACTGGCGGGTGTGGTCGCGGCAGGCCTGTCGGGCGTCGACCATCTCCTGACGCAGGTGGGCGGCGCGCGAGGCCAGGCCGGGCACCCGGTCGATGACGTCGATGACCAGGTGGAAACGGTCCAGGTCGTTGAGCATCACCATGTCGAACGGCGTGGTGGTGGTGCCCTCCTCCTTGTAGCCGCGCACGTGCAGGTTGTCGTGGTTGGCCCGCCGGTAGGTGAGCCGGTGGATCAGCCACGGGTAGCCGTGGTAGGCGAAGATGATCGGCTTGTCGCGGGTGAAGATGGTGTCGAACTCGTTGTCCGGCAGGCCGTGCGGGTGCTCCGAGGACGGCTGGAGCCGCATCAGGTCGACCACGTTGACGACCCGCACCTTCAGCTCGGGCAGGTGCTGGCGGAGCAGGTCGGCGGCGGCGAGGGTCTCCAACGTCGGTACGTCACCGGCGCAGCCGAGCACCACGTCCGGCTCCTGGCCGTCGTCGGTGCTGGCCCAGTCCCAGATGCCCAGGCCGCGCCGGCAGTGCTGGACCGCCTCGTCCATGGTCAGCCAGTTCGGCGCGGGCTGCTTGCCGGCCACCACCACGTTGATGTAGTGCCGGCTGCGCAGGCAGTGGTCCATGGTGGAGAGCAGGGTGTTGGCGTCCGGCGGCAGGTAGACCCGGACCACCTCGGCCTTCTTGTTGACCACGTGGTCGATGAAGCCCGGGTCCTGGTGCGAGAAGCCGTTGTGGTCCTGCCGCCAGACGTGGCTGGAGAGCAGGTAGTTCAGCGAGGCGATCGGCTCCCGCCAGGGGATGCCCCGGGTCACCTTCAACCACTTCGCGTGCTGGTTGACCATCGAGTCGACGATGTGGATGAACGCCTCGTAGCTGGTGAAGATGCCGTGTCGGCCGGTCAGCAGGTAACCCTCCAGCCAGCCCTCGCAGAGGTGTTCGGAGAGCACCTCCATCACCCGGCCGTCGGGGGAGAGGTGGTCGTCGGTGGGCTCGATCCGGCCGTCGAAGGCCCGGTCGGTGACCTCGAAGGCTGCCCCGAGCCGGTTGGAGGCGACCTCGTCCGGGCCGAACAGCCGGAAGGTCTGCGGGTTGGCGGTGATCACGTCGCGGACCCAGGTGCCGAGCACGCCGGCCGCGCCCACCACCGGCTCACCCGGCTGCTGCACGTCGACGCCGTAGTCGCGGAAGTCCGGCAGGGTCAGGTCGCGCAGCACCCGCCCGCCGTTGGTGACCGGGTTGGCGCTCATCCGGTGCTCGCCCTTCGGCGGCAACGCGGTCAGCTCGGCCACCGGGGCGCCGGTGGCGTCGAAGAGCTCCTCCGGCCGGTAGCTGCGCAGCCAGCGCTCCAACTCGGCCAGGTGCTCCGGGTTGTCGCGTACCTCGGAGATGGGTACCTGGTGGGCGCGGAAGGTCCCCTCGACCTGCTTGCCGTCGACCCGGGCCGGGCCGGTCCAGCCCTTCGGGGTCCGCAGGATGATCATCGGCCAGCGGGGACGCTCGACCCGGCCGCCGGAGCGGGCCACCCGCTGGATCTCGGCGATCTCGTCGCAGGCCCGGTCCAGGGTGGCCGCGAGGAGCTGGTGCACCTGCTCCGGGTCGTCCCCGGCGACCAGGTACGGCTGGTAGCCGTGGCCGCGCATCAGGCCGAGCAGGTCGTCGGTGGGGATCCGGTCCAGCACCGTCGGGTTGGCGATCTTGTAACCGTTGAGGTGCAGGATGGGCAGCACCGCGCCGTCGCGGGCCGGGTTGAGGAAGACGTTGGACTGCCAGCTGCCGGCGAGCGGGCCGGTCTCCGCCTCACCGTCGCCGATGACGCAGGCGACCAGCAGGTCCGGGTTGTCGAACGCGGCGCCGTAGGCGTGGCTCAGGGCGTACCCCAGCTCGCCGCCCTCGTGGATCGAACCCGGCACCTCCGGCGCGACGTGGCTCGGGATGCCCCCGGGGAAGGAGAACTGGCGGAACAGCCGCTGCATGCCGGTCTCGTCGCGGCTGACCGAGTGGTACAGCTCGCTGTAGGTGCCCTCCAGCCAGGTGTTCGCCACCAGGGCCGGGCCGCCGTGACCGGGGCCGGTGACGAAGATGGCCGACAGGTCACGGTTGACGATGACCCGGTTGAGGTGGGCGTAGAGCAGGTTCAGGCCGGGGCTGGTGCCCCAGTGGCCGAGCAGCCGGGGCTTGACGTGCTCGGGAGCCAGCGGCTCGCGCAGCAGCGGGTTGTCGAGCAGGTAGATCTGCCCGACGGTGAGGTAGTTCGCCGCCCGCCAGTAGGCGTCCAGCCGGCGCAGCTCGTCGTCGGTCAGGGGGCTGTGCAGGTCGAGAGCGGTGTCCATGCTGCAAAAGCCTCTCGCGGGTCGGGGAGTTCTGCACCCGGAAGCGCCGTTTCGCCCCGGGCAGACCCAGTCTTCGCGCTCACGCGGTCATCGATCAGGGCCGTTGGTCCCGGCCCCTGGGGACGTCATGCCCCGGCCGGTACGGCGGAAACCAGCCCGCGGACCACGATGACCGGCGCCGGCGAGTGGTAGAGCAGGGTCTGGCTCACCTCGCCCAGCATTCCCCGCCCCGGCTCGTCGCCCCGGGCCCCCACCAACGCCACCTGCGCCGACCGGGACTGCTCCACCAGGACGGTCCCGGGATCGCCGCGTACGGTGTGGCACTCCGCCGGCACTGCCGGGTGACGCCGGCCGGTCTCGGCGACCAGGCTGGTGAGCACGTCGTCGTCGGGTCGCCCCGGCTCGACGGCCCGGACCGCGATGACCCGGGCCTGTCGGCGGGCGGCGCAGCCGAAGGCGAAGTCGAGCGCGGCCCGGGAACTGGGCGATCCGTCCACGCCGATCAGCACCGGCCCCGGGGGCGGCGGGTCGGGGCGGACCACCAGCACCGGGCAGCCGGCTCGGGCGGCGAGCTGCACGGCGGGCGCGTCGGCCGGAACGCACTTCCCGCAGCCGGCCATCCCGCCGTCCCCGATGGCCACCAGGAAGGCCGTCTCGGAGCGGCGGATCAGCGCCTCGACCGGTGCCCCCTCGACGATCTCACCGCTGACCGACACCCCCGGTTCGACCTCGTTCGCGGCTGCGGCGGCGCGGGCGATCAGCTCCTCGGCGGCGTCCCGGCTGCCGGCCGCCGATGGTCCCGCCAACGCGGCCTCCCAGTTGAAGGCGTGCAGCAGGGCGAGGTCCCGACCGTGCGCGGCGGCCTCCCGGGCGGCCAGCCGGACCACCGTCAGGTCCGTCGGCGTCGGGCCGACACCGGCCACCACCGGCCCGCCGGTGGATCGGGTCATCCGGTTCACCTCCCGGGCGTCCCGCACGGTACGGCCACGCCGTCCCCACCGACGCTAGTCGCGCCGGCCACCCGACGGGGGCGGATCACCGCACGCCGCACCGCCAGGGGGAGGAGGGGGCGGGGGCGGGGGCGGGGGCGCTCAGGATGTCGCCTTGCGCTATGAAGCAACCTATCGGAAATGTGTATTGCGGTTGTGGTTCCATCTCTTCCATTGGGATTTCGGTCACCGGTCGCACCTGAGTAATGGTGATTGACAGTTATCGGGTCGCAGCGGTATTGACGACCAGTCGCAGGAGAGCTGACCGGCGGCATTCCGGCAGGCGGGTGGTGTGACCCCTGGACAGGGCTCAGCTGGCCCCGTGGTCCTTCCAGGGGCCCCGTGCTTCACCGTCGGGATCGGGCATCACGGCGCACCAACGGGTGAGCGCCGAGTCGGGGAGCATCAACGAGTAGCCGTGACTTGTCACTTCATCGAGGCTGTCCACGCCGGGATAGGAGCGGGAACTCAGTTCGCCAGGCTGAAGGGGCGCTGGGAAGGCGGTGAAGTCGTCGTCCAGGTCTCCCCCCTTGAGCCGCAGATCCGGGTTGACGACGACGCAGACGAGGGACCTGGGTCGGATGGAGCCGGCTACCTGGGTGGCGTTTTCCGGTGTCACCCTGAACCATGTGTTGCCGTGGGCGCCGTGTGCCCAACGTTCGCACAGCAGCGTCAGTTCCTCCGTCGCCGCTGTGACCTGGATCCCGTTCCAGAACTCCTGGTCGGCGACGGCCCGCGACTGCCGGAACTCGTCCGGTGGTTCCGGTCGTACCCGACGCCACTGCGCCCGGAGGTGTCTCCCGGCGAGGTCAGGCAGGTTGCGGGCGGTCTCCTGCGGCATGGACAGGTGCATGGCGCCGTCCCACCCGGCTTCGGCTCGAAGCCCTTCGGCGTTCGACAACCGGCAGTAGGGGCCACGGCCGTCGACCATGCCGACGATGAGGTCGATCGCTTTCTCCGGGTCTACCTGCACGCCGTTGCGCAGGTACGAGTAGCGGTCGGGAAGGGGCTGGCTCACCAGCAACTCGTCGATCTCCAGGGACTCGACCCTGTTCGCCGCAATGACCTGCCCGAGAGCGTCCCTGAGGTGGGTGACGAAGACACCCCACCCCGGCGCGTCGGAAAGCCCGCTCTGCACGGCCTCGTCGCGGGGACTCAGTACCAACTCGACGGTCACTTCGTCACCCACTTGCGCCTCAGCAGGTCGCCGATCGACGGCATGTTCAGGTCGTGGGTGCCGTCGCGGGCCGAGTCCCTGGTCGTCTGGAAGGGATTGCGGGAGAGCGTGGTGGGGTGGGGTCGGGTTTCTGGGCGTGGGTGGTGGCGAACTGGTAGCTGGAGACGACGACGTACGGGTCGGCCATCAGTTCGGTGAACCGGGCGAGGTCTGTGGTGGTGAGGCCGGTGTCGATGAGTTGGTCGTGGAGTTGGTGGGCGTTGTTGGCGTAGAGGGCGCAGCCGGGTCCGCCGCCGGTCCAGGTGTCGGTGTGGCTGTGGGCTTGGACGTGGTTCATGCCGGCGGCGAGGAGCAGGGCTGGGGTGGTGTCGCCCCAGTGCAGGTCGACGCCGTGGTGGGCGAGGGTGTCGAGGATGGTGTGTACGACGCGGGTGATGAGGGTGGTGTCGGGTTCGGTGGGGGCGCGGTGGACGACGATTCGGGAGTAGACGATCTCTCCGAGGAGTAGCCATCCGCCGGGGCACAGCAGGTCGGTCAGTTGCTGGAGGAGGTCGGTGCGGTTCGGTAGGTGTTCGAGTAGGCAGCGGGCGGTGATGATGTCGTAGCCGCCGCCGGTGGTGGGGATGGGTTCGGTGCGTAGGTCCCGCTGGTAGACGTCGACGACGTTGGTGGGGTGGAGCAGTTGGGTGTCGATGTCGACGGCGGTGACGTTCCCGTCGGGTCCGACGAGGGTGGCGAGGTGGCGGGTGATGGAGCCGGCGCCGGCGCCGAGTTCGAGTGCTCGCATGCCGGGTTTCACCCCGATGCGGGCGAGTCCTCGGATGGTGTGGGGGTCGAGGACGTCCTGGAGGGGGTGGAGTTGGTGGGGGCTGTTGCGGAATTGGTAGTCGCGGCTGGTCATCGTGGGCTCGCTTCCGTGGGTAGGCAGGGCTGGGCGGTGGGGACGATCCACCGGCTGCGGGGGCGTGGTGTCTGCTGTGCCGGGCGGGCCGTCGCGTGACTGTTGGTGGTGGGTGGTTCCCACCAGCGGCGGGCGGTGCGGGTGTGGGTGTGCAGGAGCAGGTAGTCGTTGACCTGCCAGCCGGTGGGGGTGAGGGTGGCGTGTTCGTAGGCCAGCACGGTGCCGGTGGTGGGGTGCAGGATCAGCAGCCGCCGTTGGGACTGGTCGGTGCTGGTGGTGGCGACACCGATCCCGGCCCTGCCGGCCCGGTCGGCTACGCGTGGATAGGTGGTCAGGTCTGGGGTGTCGGCCAGGGTGGTGAGGGCAAGGGCTCGGCCGGGACGGCGGGGGCTGTGCCAGGTGGAGAGCACGGCCAGCCCGATCAGGGCAGCCTCTGCCTCCTCGGACGAGCCCGGAGCGGAGGCGATGTGCCACTGGAGGTGGGTGGTGTCGCTGAACGCGTCGGCCAGCTGTGGGTCGAACGGGTCGAGCGCTGTCCAGTGGTCGCGGACCGTGTCCACCCCTGTGGGGGGATGTTGCGTGGTCAGTGCCGCGCCGTAGCCGTTGTGGTCGTACCAGCGGATGATGTCCCGCACTTCGAGGCCGCTGGTCGGGTTTCGGTGCCACCGTCGGTGGTGGACCAGGTCGAACCGGCCGTTGACCCGGTCGCAGGGATCGGGTGTGAGGTGGGAGGCCAGGTCACGCAGCAGGGGCCGGGCCGCACGCGGATACGCCAGGACCGTGGCCGGTATCCCCTGCGCCGCGATGGAGGCCAGGTCGGCACGGGAGGCGAGAGATGGTGTGCCGCAGCCGCTCGTGGGCGACAGGCGGACGGTCGTCCTCGAGGCGGCCCGGACGGGGGCGGGGAGCGTGGCGGTCAGCAGCGCGGCGGCGGTGAGCCCGCCCGCGACCGCACGAGTCAGGGGGGTGCTGCGGCTGCCGTGCCCCGGATGGTGTCTGGGGTGAGCGGCGTGGTGGGTGGTCGCGGGCGTGGCGGGCCGGGAATGGGTGTGCATGGGGCCTACTTCGGGTGTGCGGGGGTGAGGGTGAGGTGGTCGCGGAGCAGCACGTCGGCCTGCCCGTCGTGGGGGTCGAGTGGGTCGCTGAGCCGGCCGGCGGTCAGAACGTGGACGCGGTCGGCGAGCGCGGTGGCGGCGTGGGCGTGCGGGAGGGCGACGAGCACGGTGACGCCGCGGGTGGGAAGGTCCCGTAGCGCGGTGGTGACGTGGCCGGTGAGGTGGGGGGCGAGTCCTTCGGTGGGTTCGTCGGCCAGGAGGAGTTGGGGGTGGGTGCGTAGGGCGCGGGCGATCGTGAGCATCTGCTGCTCACCGCCGGAGAGCTGGTGGCCGTGGTGCCGCAGTCGGGTTGCCAGTGGCGGGAACAGATCGAGCAGCTCCTCGACGCTGAAGCCGGCACCTCTGACCGGGCGGGTGACGGTGAGGTGTTCGGCGACGGTCAGCGACGGCCACAGTCGTCGGCCCTGTGGGGCGAGCGCGATGCCGGCACGGGCGGCCCGGTGGGGGCGGATGCCGGTGATGTCGCGTCCGTCGAGCAGCACGGTGCCGTGGGTGGGGTGGAGGTGTCCGGCGAGGGTGTGCAGCAGGGTGGTCTTCCCTGCGCCGTTGGGTCCGACGATCGCGTAGACGCCGGGGGTGGGCAGGTCGAACGACACCGACCGCAGGACCGGGGTGTCGGGGTGGTGGCCGGCGGTCAGGTCACGGGCGTGCAGCATGGCCAGCCTCCGTGGTGCCGAGGTAGAGGGCGCGCACGGTGGGGTCGGCGCGGACGTGGTCGGCGGGGCCGTCGGCGTGGCGGCGGCCGTGGTGGAGCACGGTGATCCAGTCGGCGAGGGCGGCGACGACGTCCATGTGGTGCTCGACGAGCACGACCGCCATCCATCCGGGCAGGTTGCCGAGGACGTCGAGAAGCCGGGCGAGGTCGGTGTCGGTGAGACCGGCGGCGGGTTCGTCGAGGAGCAGCACCCGGGGTTGTCCGGCCAGGGTGACCGCGAGGTCGAGCATCCGGCGGTGCCCGTGCGGCAGGGTGGTCGCCGGATCGTCGGCCTGGTTGGTGAGGCCGATCAGTTCGAGGAGTTCCAGGGGGGTGTGTTCGGGGCTGTGGCGGTGGTGCCAGCCGCCCATGCGTACGCAGTCCAGGACGGTCAGGTCGGGGTAGACGGTGGGGTGTTGGAAGGTGCGGCCGATACCGGCCAGTGCCCGCCACGCGGAGCCCCGGCGGGTGATGGTGTGTCCGTGGTAGGTGATGGTGCCGGTCTGGGTGCGGGTGGTTCCGGCGAGGAGGTGGAGCAGGGTGGACTTGCCGGCCCCGTTCGGGCCGATCACCGCGTGCCGGTCGCCCGGTGCCACGACGAAGGAGTCCAGATCCAGGACGGTCAGCCGTTGGTAGTCGTGGCGCAGGCCGGTGGCGACCAGACCGGTGCCGTGGGCGCGGTCGATGTCGGCGGGATCCCGCTGGGAGCAGATGTAGTCGACGGCATCGACGTGGGTGGCTTTCACGCGGACCTCCGGGGAGCAGATGGCAGCAGGTCGGGCGGGGCGACCGCCCGGACCCGCCGTACCCCGTTGCGGAGGCGGGCGGGGACGGCGGTCAGGCCGCCGGGCAGCAGGTAGACCGTGGCGACGAACAGGGTGCCGAGGAGCAGCGGGGCGTGGCCGGGCCAGTCGGCGGCGACCACGTCCCGCACGACCAGGAGGATCAGCGTCGCGGCGGCGGCCCCGGGCAGGGACCGGGTGCCGCCGATGACGACGGCGAGTAGGGCCAGGGCGGCGGTGCCGAAGCCGACGTCGGCGGGGGTGATCCACCGGTGGGTGTGGATGAGCAGCGCCCCGGCGGTCCCGGCGAGCGCCCCCGCACCGGTGTGCACCATCCACAGCCAGACGGCGACCGGGTGACCGCTCGCGGCGGCCCGGACCTCGTTGCCTTGTATGGCGGTCAGGAGCAGGCGGTGTCGGCGCAGCACCATCACCGCGCCGACCGTCGCGGCGACAGTGACGGCGGTGGCGTAGAGCAGCACCGGCCGGTCGGCGGTCAACGCTGGTGTGCCGGGCAGCAACTGTGGGGCGGGGATGCCGGCGAGGCCGTCGGTGCCGCCACTGACCGTCCGCCACCGGGCGGCGGTGACAGTGGTCAGTTCCGCCACCGCGAGGCTGAGCATCAACACCACCGTGCCCCGACAGCGCACCAGGACCACACCGAGCAGCCCCGCGGTGACCGCCCCGACCACCGCAGCGACGACCAGCTGCACGGGGGCGAGGGTGTGGCCGGCCAGGGCGAGACGGGCGGTGGTGTAGGCGCCGGCGGCGTAGGGGGCGACCTGCCCGAGGGTCGGCAACCCGGCCCACCCGGTGACCATGGCGACGCTGACCGCCAGCAGCGCCAGGGGCAGCATCCGGGCGACGGTCGCGTACCCGTAGCCCTGCGGTGCCACCGCGACGATCGCCACACCCAGCGGGACCAGCCAGGGTGCCACCTGCCGCAGGCCGCCCCACGCACGGGGCAGCGGGAGGTGGGTCGGGCGGGCGTTCATCCGCGCACCTCCGGCAAGGGCGTACGGCGGGTGAGCAGCACCAGGACCATCGCGCCGAGCAGCAGGTACGGGGCCAGGGCGGGCATGGTGACCACGCCGACGGTCTGGACCACGCCGACGCCGATCGCGGCGATCACCGCGCCGGGCACCGAGCCGAGCCCACCGCAAACCACGATGACCAACGACAGCAGCAGCGTCGTCTGTGCGGTCCCGGGCCCGACACCCAGGATCGGCGTGCACAGCGCCCCCGCCAGACCGGCGAGCGCACCGGACGCGACCAGGACCACGGCGTCGACCACCCGGGGGTCCACGCCGATGCCGGCGACCATGTGCCGGTCGTCGACGGTGGCCCGGACGAGCCGCCCGGCACGGGTGCGGTGCAGCACCCCGTACCCGATGGTGGCGATGAGCACGGCGGCGGCGAGGGCCGCCACCCGGTCGGCCGGATACCGGTGCCCGGCGACCGTCAACGTGGTCTCCAGGACGGCGGGCACCCGGGGACGCCGGATGTCCGCGCCGAAGACGGTGGTGAGCAGGTCCGCCCCGATGAGCGCGACACCGAAGGTGAGTAGTGCCTGGTCGAGGTGGCCTCGGCCCCGCAGTCCAGCGGTCGCGGCGGCGAGCACACCACCGCCGACCGCCCCGACTGCCGTGGCGAGGGTGACTGCGGCGGCGAGGCTGGCCCAACTGCCGGTGCTGGTGGTGGCGGCGACGTACCCGCCAGCGGCCAGGAGGGTGCCGTGGGCGAGGTTGAGCACCCCGCCCGCGCCGAAAGCCAGGGTCAGTCCGGCGGCGGCGATCGCCAGCATCAGCCCGTAGGCGACGCCGTCGAGGCCGGGGATCAGGTAGGTGTCCATACGGACCGCACCCCCTTCCAGGAGTCGATGGGCTCAGGTGGCGGGCAGGGTGGTGAGGTCCTGCACCAGCACGTTGGACAGCACCGGCCCGTCGGCCCTGACCTCCCGCAGATACCAGCGCTGCACCGGCCGGTGCTCCCCCGGCTCGAACTGCCAGTCCCCGCGCGGGCTGGTGACCCGCCCGACCTTCCCGATCGCCTCGTTGAGCTTCGGGCCGGTCACCTCCCCGGCCACCCCGGCGAGGGCGCGGTCGAGGACGGCGGCGGCGTCGTAGGAGGCCATCGCGAAGGTGGTCGGTGGGCTGGAATTGCCGGCGGCGGACCAGGCGGCGATGAACGCCTGGTTGGCGGCATTCGACAGGGTCGGGCTGTAGTTCAGGACGTTACGGATGCCGGTGGCCGCCGACCCCTGCGCGGCGAGCACCGACCCCTCGGTCAGGAACCCCGCCGCGTAGAGCGGCACGTCCTTCAGGTCGGACTGGGCGTACTGCTTGACGAACCCGACCGCCGCCGCCCCCGCGTAGAACGTGTACACAGCCTTCGGTTTCGTCGAGGCGGCCTTGTTCAGATAGGGCAGGAAGTTCTCCGTCGCCGGGAACGGCGTGAACAGCGCCTTCCCATCGGGGTTGGCCAACTTCCCACCGAGGCGGGTGAACGTCTCGGTAAACCCGCGCAACTCGTCCCAACCACCCTGGTAATCCGGGCCGATCGCATACACCGCACCGTCCCCGACCTGGGACTTGACGTGCTCGGCGATCGCGATGCCCGGCTCGTCGGAGTTGTAGGAGGTGTGCCACGTGAAGGTCAGATCCCGGGGCTTGCCGCCCTCCGAGGTAAACGCCGGCCGGGCGTTCGCCCCCAACAGAGGAACCTTCCGCTCGGTGGTGAGACCCTGCACCTTGTCGACGGTCGCCCCGCCGACGAGGCCGGTCAGGGCGACCACCCGGTCGCGTTCGAGGAGCTTCTGCGCGGCCGGAACGGCGGTGGCCGGGCCGTCGCCCTCGTCTCCTACCACCAAGTCGACCTTCCGGCCGCCGAGTCGGCCACCGTGGGAGTCGAGGTAGAGGCGGAAGCCGGCCTGCATGTCCTGCCCAACGGTGGCGTAGGTGCCCGACAGCGACACCAACAAGCCGATGCGGACAGCGTCCGGGTCGTCGGTGGTGCTGGTGCACGCGGCGGCGGCCAGCAGGGCGGCGGTGGCGGTCACCGAGGCGAGTCCGCGTCGCAGCCGGGTACGGAAACGGGTCATCGTGGTGCTCCTTCGCAGGATGGGCGGCAGGTCAGGACGGGAAGACCGGCGCGGGCGGCCGGGCGCGGGCGAGGACGTGCTCGACGAGGGTGATGAGCAGCCGGCGGACGCTGTCACGGTCCCGGGCGTCGATGTCGACGATCGGCACGTCCGGCCCGAGGGTCAGGGCATCCCGGATGGCCGAGAGCGGGTAGGTATGGGCGTCGGTGAAGTCGTTGACGGCCACCACGAACGGCAGCCGGGCGTGTTCGACGTAGTCGACGTGCCGGAACGAGTCGGCCAGCCGGCGAGTGTCGACCAGCACCACCGACCCGGCCGCGCCCCGGACGATGGCATCCCACATGAACCAGAACCGCTCCTGACCCGGCGTGCCATAGACATAGACGGTCACCCCGTTGACGTCCAGGCGACCGAAGTCCATCGCCACCGTCGTCGTGGTCTTCGCTGGCGCATGCGAGACGTCCTCGGCAGCGGCGTCCGACATGCGAACCTCAGTGGTCACCGGCGCGATGTCCGACACCGCACCGACCAGCGTCGTCTTGCCCACCCCGAACGGACCAGTCAACACGATCTTCACCCCCTGCGGCCCCGCCACCGCAGGGGCAGGCCGGGTGAGGATGGGTGCGAGTGTCATCGGCGTCCCGCCCCGACCAGGGCCGTGCCGAACCCGGGGGTGAGCTGGTCACCAACCTGGTCGGCGAACCGGTGCAACTCCTCGGTCACGAACGCCAGGTCCGCCTCCCGGATGACCAGGGTCAGCAACGACGCCCCACCGCTGAGCGCGGTCAACAGCAGGTAACCATCGGCCAGATCGACGATGGTGCCCTGCACCCCACCCGCGCCGAAGTCCCGGGCCGCCCCGTTGAGCAGACTGCGCAACCCGGCGGCCACCGCCGCGAGCCGCTCGGCGGCAGCCCGGTTGAGACCCTCGGTGCGGGCCAACAACAACCCGTCGACGGACACCGCCACCGCCTGACTGACCCCCGGCACCCGGGTCAGGTTGTTCGACAGCAGATAACTCAGATCACTCATCACTGGCCTTCCTTCGGCTGGGGAAATCGGTGGCCCAGGCCCCGCTGGTACGCCCGCGCGGTGCCCGCCAACCCGTCCGGGCGGCGTCCCGGCGGCCCGACGGACACCGGCGGCGGGGCGAAGGGGGTACGCATCGGCTGCCGCTTCGGCAGCCCGTTCACGGTCGTCGCGGCACCGCCGCAGGGGGCCGGCCCGGCGGGAGGGAGATGCACGGTGGCACCCTCGACGAACCACGGCGACACGGGCGACTGCCGGGTCGTCTCCTCGTAGACCGGGGTCGACTGCCGATCCAGCGGCGGGCGGGGGGCCGGGATCAGCGGCAGCGCCTGCGTCGGAGCGTCCACGCCATGGTCGTGCGGGCGGCGGGCCGGCAACGCCGGCACCACCGGCGGCGGTGGTGCGGCGATCAGGACCGCGCTGGTGGGGATCTCCACCACCGCGACCGTCCCCTGCGGTTGGCCTGCCACCAGCCGCACCCGCAGCCCGTGTACGGCGGCCAGCATCGCCACCGTCGCCACACCCTGCCGGCGAATGTGCTCCACGGCGATCATCGGAGCCGGCGCGGCCAGCTCCGCGTTCAACCGGGCCATCAGATCGGGGGCGATGCCCGCACCGGTGTCGATGACCTGCACGACCACCCGGTCACCGAGCAGATGCCCACTGATGACCGTCTCACCGGGGCTGTAACGGGTGGCGTTGTCCAGCAGCGACGCCAGCAGATGCACCAGGTCGTCGATCAACGCCGGTGGCACCGACACCCGCCCGTCGACCGACCCCACCACCACCCGCCGGTACTCCCGAATCCGGCTCAACGCCGCCTGCGCCACCGTCACCAACGCCACCGGCTCCGCATGCACCGAACCGAGGGCACGACCCGACAACACCAACAGACTCTGCGTCGCGTGCAGCAACTGCGCGGCCAGGTTGTCCACCGCGAACAACGTCGCCAACGTCCTCTCGTCGGCCTCGTCGCGTTCCGCCCGGTCCAACTCCCGCATCAGCAGGTGCGCCATCCCCTGACACCGCCGCCCCACCGCCTCCACCGCACCCGCCGCCACCAACCGCTGCCGAGCCAGGTCGGCGGCCGTCTCGTACACGGTCAGGGCGAGCGCGTCGAACGCGGCGGTGACCTCATCGATCTCGTCCCGGCCACGGCCGGACGGGGCGAGCACGGGCGGAGCCGCCGGCATCGCCGACCGGTCACCCGGATCAGCGGCGGAGACCCGCCGCACCAGGTCGGGCAGATCCCGCGACGCCACCCGGGTCACCGCGTCACGGACCCGCCGCAACCGCCGCGCCAACGCCCGCCCCTGCCACACCGTCAACACACTCGCCACGGTCACCAACGTGAGCGCCGCCCCGGTCAACACGGCTGTCGTCGTCCACTGCGCGGCCCGCCGCCGGGCCACCTCGGCGGCGATGTCGGCGTCGACCCGGGTCTGCACACCGTGCAGCCGGTCCCGCCGCTGCACGGTGGCCCGTACCCAGTCGGCGGCGTCGACCCGCAACCGTGACCCCACCCGTGCCCGGGAAACCTCGTCGTCGAATCGCTGGGCGGCGAGCACGCCCGGCCCGGTCAACGCCTGGTCCAACCACGACCGCCACCGACCCGACGCCCCGTCGGCAACCGTCAGCAACGCTTCCTCGTAACCGGCACGGGCGGCGGCAAGCTCCCGCTGCGCCGCCTGGGTCACCACCACGCCATCGCCGGCCAGGACCGTGGTCTGCTGGACACCCGCGTACTCCGACGCCCGCGACAACGCTGCCGCCACCCGAAGCTGCTCGGCGATCTGCGCGTCCGCGCCACCGACCTGTCCCACGGCCTCCCGCACCGCCAACCCCTGCGAGACCGCCACCCGATACCGCACCAACACCGTCGACAACGACACCGACCGGCCCCGCACCTGATCCCGCAACGCCGACAACTGCCCGAGTTGCCCATCGAAGGCCGCGAACAACCGGCCCGCCTCGACATCCCCGGCACCGAACCGGCCACGCCGCTGCCGATAGTCGGCGACCACCCGATCCGTACGACTGACCTGCGCCAACAGCGGGTCGACGCTGGCGGACGAACCCGCGAGGAACTGCGCCGCGACCAGGCGCTCCCGGCTCAGCTCGTCGACCACCTCACCCGACACCGCCGATACCGCCACCAGCGCCTGAAGCCGATCAGCAGCACGCGCCCGCTGACCCGTCGACGCCACCCCCCACGCCGCAAACAGCACGGTCGCCACCAGCGGCACCACCACCAACAACGCAAGCCGCCTGACAACAGGCACAGCAGTCCTCTCCAATCGTCATGGGAAGCGATTCCGTCTTCAGTCGAATCAGGGACACGTTGAGGCGAACTAACACCGGCCCCAGGATTCCCCGCGAACCGTCGCGCCGTCTCGACCGAGGCCGCCGCAATCACCTTGCGGTGATACGGGTACAAGTCGAACCGCCGGCACCACCGACCCAGCACCAACAGCCCGGCCCGACGACCAGCAGGATCACCCCTACCGGCACTCCGCGACCGTCGAGAAGAACACCGGCGTGATTCGCTCCGAAAGGAACTGCGCGCTCGACTCCTCCATAAACGATCAGAAACGCTCATCCGCCCGCCCATAGCCAGAAAGAGCGAAAGTCATCAAATTCCGAAAGTCATCCGTAGGGCCGGCTATTCCTCGAACGAACACCTAGAGATCAAGCCCGTGCTAATAGCGGGAGATGTACTCGGTCATACCGCTGCGTCGGGTCGCGTTCCGGCCTGTCACCGCTCGACACACCCATCCGAAGCTCCCTGCCGTGGGATTGCCGCTGACTTGCCGGTGAACCCTGGAAAGGCGGTGTACCGGCACACCCAGACTGGCGCGAGCGGCGCGTGGACGGAATGTCCTGCCGGTGCACTGCCGGTGCACCGGCAGTCACCCCATGTGCCGCTACGATCACCAGGCAGGGAACGGTCCCTATCGGGAGGACATGCGATGGCTCCGATCACGACCTGGACAGGCCGGGACGCCACCGCCTTGCGCCAGGCGTCGCGGATGAGCGTCACCGCCTTCGCCGAGCACCTGGGCGCGGCTCGCCGGACGGTGGCCAAGTGGAGCAGCCAGGGTGACAACGTCATCCCCCGAGCCGATATGCAGGCCGCGCTGGACACCGTGCTGACACGAACCACACCCGACATACGTGAACGCTTCGCGGCCCTGCGGGCGATGGGCACCAACGGTGCAGCCGCGAGCACCACGCGGCCGCACACCGGCCCGGATGCCGATACTGGAGAGGACAGCCACCACAGCTCGGCCTTGGATGGTGACGTGCAACGGCGAGACTTCCTGCGCAGCGCTGCGGTCAGCGCCGCCGGTGCACCCGGCGTCGCACCACTACTCGACGCGCTCGTCTCGCCCCGGCCGCAACCGCCCGCGACGGTGTTGTCCGTGCAGCAGCTCTCCCGCAAGGTGGGCGCCGTCAAACGCGACTACCAGGCCTGCCGATACGAACGTGTCCTCGACCAACTCGTCACGTTGCTACCCGCCCTCGAACCCGCCAGGGCCGGCGCGGAACGCGAGCGTCAGACGCAGGTCAACGTCCTGGCTGCCGAGCTGTACCACGTCGTCGGCAGCGTTCTGCTCAAGCTGGGCGACCGTGGGATGGCCCTGGTCGCGGCCGAGCGGAGCACCCGCGCCGCCGCGACGAGTCAGGACTCGGTGGCCGTCGCCGCGAGCGCACGGATCATGACCCACGCCCTGATGAGCAACAACCACGACGAGCAGGCGGTGACCCTCGCCGCAGACGCCGCCGGCGTACTCGACCGGGACACCCGCCTCGCGTCGACCGACGCGGTCGCCGTGTACGGCGCACTCGTCCTGCGCGGGGCCGTCGCCGCAGCCCGCCGCGACGACCGGGACACCGCACACGCCATGCTCGACGAGGCGACCCGCGCCGCCACCCGACTCGGCTACGACGGCAACGACCGGTGGACCGGCTTCGGTGCCACCAACGTCCTGCTGCATCGGGTCAACATCGCACTCACCCTCGGCGACGCCGGCACCGCCATCACCATCGCCCGTACCGTCCCCCCGGACAGAGTGACCCTCGCCGAACGCAAAGCCACGCTGCACATCGACGTGGCCCGCGCTTACACCCAGTGGGGACGCCACGAACAGGGCCTCAACGCCCTACGCACCGCGTACGAGGTGGCACCCGAAGAGATCCGCTGCCGCCCAGCAGTCCACCGCCTCGCCAACGACCTCGCCCACCTCACCACGGGCCCGGTACGCGCAGCCGTCGTCGATTTCACCCAGACCGCCGGAATCCCCCTATGACCGTAGGGCACCTTCAGATCGTCGTCTGCGCCGCTGGCCCTGCCCCCGACGTCACCACCCTGATCAACACCGCACACCAGCAGTCCTGGACCACAGTGGTCACCGCCACACCCAACGCGACCAGCTTCATCGACATACCGGCCATCGAAAAGCTGACTGGCACTCCAGTGCGATCCGACTACCGGGCATCCCCGGGCGTTCGCCGCTCGCTACCCACTACCGATGCACTGGTCATCGCGCCCGCGACCTACAACTCGATCAACAAGATCGCCCTCGGCCTGGCCGACAACTACGCCATGACCACCATCGCCGAACTCATCGGACGACACGTACCCACCGTCATCGTCCCTTTCGTCAATACCGCCCTCGCCACACGACTCCCCTTCCGTCACGCCGTGACCAGCCTCCGCGACGAAGGAGTACGCATCCTGTTCGGTCCCGAAGAAGGCTGGGAACCACACCCGCCGGGCAGTGGCAACGACCGGCGGCTCTCATTCCCCTGGGCAACGGCGTTCACAACAGCAGCCAGCCGCGACTACAAAGCACCCATGCGGGAATAACCACCACCAGTGGGAGAAGTGATGTGGGCACCAGGGACATAAAGCGCTCAGCTTCCGCCGGCCGCTCTTGACGTCCACTAATTCTGCTTGGTGCCTGTATGTAGCCTCCGACGAAACTTGTCTACACCAGTTTCGGGACCGAATGCGCGGGGAACATTGGGAGCCCGAGCGCTACCCCGGCGCGGTGCCGGGATCACCCCCGCATGCGCGGGGAGCAGACCGGACGCTGTGGCTACTGCCGTTCGCCACCGTCAGCAACGCTTCCTCGTAACCGGCACGGGCGGCGGCAAGCTCCCGCTGCGCCGCCTGCGTCAACACCACGCCATCGCCGGCCAGGACCGTGGTCTGCTGGACACCCGCGTACTCCGACGCCCGCGACAACGCCGCCGCCACCCGCAACTGCTCCGCGATCTGCGCGTCCGCGCCACCGACCTGTCCCACGGCCTCCCGCACCGCCAACCCCTGCGAGACCGCCACCCGATACCGCACCAACACCGTCGACAACGACACCGACCGACCCCGCACCTGATCCCGCAACGCCGACAACTGCCCGAGCTGCCCATCGAAGGCCGCGAACAACCGCCCGGCCTCGACATCACCGGCACTGAACCGGCCACGCCGCTGCCGGTACTCGGCGACCACCCGATCCGTACGACTGACCTGCGCCAACAGCGGGTCGACGCTGGCGGACGCGCCCGCGAGGAACTGCGCCGCCACCAGACGCTCCCGGCTCAACTCGTCGACCACCTCACCCGACACCGCCGACACCACCACCAGCGCCTGAAGCCGATCAGCACCACGCGCCCGCTGACCAGTCGACCCCACCCCCCACGCCGCAAACAGGACGGTCGCCACCAGCGGCACCACCACCAACAACGCAAGCCGCCTGACAACAGGCACAGCAGTCCTCTCCAATCGTCATGGGAAGCGATCCGTCGAAAATTCCAGCCGCCTCTGGGTCCAATTCAGGAAAGCGTCAGGCCAAGTAATTCCTGGTTGCACATCTCGATGTGCTCTCGGCATATACAGGTGCGCTGCATCTTGAAACCTCGAAACGATCCCATGTTTGCTGGTTACTACAAGATGGAGTATCTCGTCGACTCCAGCGGAGCCCGCCGAAACTCTCGTTGACGTCGTGTTGACCGAACCAGCATGATGGTCGAAAGGGATCATCGGCAGGCGTGCAGTGTGTGCACACCTGGCTGCACACACCATCGGGAGGCAGAGTGGAGTCCTTCGGGCAGACGCTCAGGCGGCATCGGACGTCAGCAGGCTTATCCCTGAGAGACCTAGCTGTCCTTGTGAATTTTCAGTACAGCCACATCTCTCAGGTCGAACGCGGAGGCCGGCGTCCCACCAGGACGATGGCGGAAGCATGTGAACGTGCCTTGCATTCTGGAGGAGCGCTAACCGAAGCCTTCCTACGTGAACAGGTGGGAGATAGGGACATGCGTAGACGAACCGTCCTCCAAGCTATGGGTGCCTTGGCGGCCACGTCCACCGCTGATGGCCTTGTCGGCTTGGAAGCAATACGTCATGGGCTCGGTGCCGCTGTCGATGTCGATCACGACGAGTGGGACAGCATCGTTGCCGCCTACGGGCGCTGCTACTACCAACAATCACACGACCAGATCATGTCGCAGTTGGGCCGGGACATGATGGTCTTGCAGCATCAAGTTGCCGCCGATCGTGGAGACCGCCGTCCGGTTCTCCTACAGGCCGCCGGACGGCTGTCAGTCATGATTGCGCTCGGCCTAGTGTCCTCCGGGCAGGGGTTGGCGGCCCGTCGCTGGTGGCAAACCGCACGCCGTGTTGCGGACGAATCTGCCGACTCGGATACGAAGGTGCTGGTGAGAGCATGGGACGTAGTTAATGGGTGCTACGACGGTCGCCCAGCTGATGAGGTGGTGACGCTGTCCGACGAGGTGCTTCCACTGGTGGAAGGAAAAGCAACCGCCGCCACATGTGGGCTGCTGGCTGGGCGGGCACAAGCTCTTTCGCTCACTGGACGACACGGGGAGGCGATCAGCACAGTAGAGCAACTCGCGAGACTGGCGGAGCAGCTACCGGATGAGGTAGCCAACAACGTCGAGAGCTTGTGGGGGTGGCCCGAACATCGTCTGCGGCATACCGAGTCGTGGGTGTACACCCACGCGGGCAAGTACCGGAGGGCAGCCCAGGCCCAGGATCGAGCACTCAACCTTTACCCCCTCTCGCAGAGGCGGCTTCGCACACAGGTTCAGTTACATCGGGCGGCAGCATTGATTCGTGACGGGCATGTACCTGAAGGGTTGAGGCTGGCGGCTGATCTATTGGATGGCCTTCCGGTTGACCAACACAATGAGCTGGTCCGCAGCGTTACTAAACAGGTTGCCTTGTCAGTTCCTGAAGGTGAGAAAAGTCAATCAGCGTATGGTGATCTGGTCGATCGATTGCGCTCGTAGTTGATAGAAACTTGAGAGCGGTTGTGCAGATACCCGCAGCCTGTCGTGATCGGTCCTTACCCGTAACATCCGGTCATGCTTGTCTACACCGCCGCTGTTGGCTCCTCGGCCGAGCGCTTCTTCACGGCTCTCGTCGACCTGTACGCCGTCGTGTATGCCGAGCTGCCCTATCGGGAGGGTCCGGAGCAGGTGGCGGGGTTCCGCGAGAGTCTTCCTGGCGAGGCTGGCCGGCGCGGCTTCGGGATGATCGCTGCTGAGGACGAGGGGCTGTTGGTCGGCGCAACCTATGGCTGGACCATGTCGGCCGGCACCTGGTGGTCGCGTAGTGATCAGGAGCCACCGTCGGAGATCCGCGAGGTGGACAAGTTCGCGGTGTTGGAATGGATGGTGCATCCACATTGGAGAGGAGTCGGGATCGGCGCTGAGCTGTTGCGCCGCCTGCTGTCCCACCGGCCGGAGCGATACGCGACCCTCGCAGCCAACCCCGCCTCGAACGCGCGGCGGATCTACCGACGGACAGGTTGGCGGCAGGTCGCCACGTCCACGCTGCCATGGGGGCCGCCCATGGATCTGCTCGTCACCCCCATGCCGGCGACCGGCGAGCCGTCCGCCACCGTCAGCAACGCTTCCTCGTAACCGGCACGGGCGGCGGCAAGCTCCCGCTGCGCCGCCTGCGTCACCACCACACGGCTACCGGCGAGGACCGTGGTCTGCTGGACACCCGCGTACTCCGACGCCCGCGACAACGCTGCCGCCACCCGCAACTGCTCCGCGATCTGCGCGTCCGCGCCACCGACCTGTCCCACGGCCTCCCGTACGGCCAACCCCTGCGAGACCGCCACCCGGTATCGCACCAACACCGTCGTCAACGACACCGACCGGCCCCGCACCTGATCCCGCAACGCCGACAACTGCCCGAGTTGCCCATCGAAGGCCGCGAACAACCGGCCCGCCTCGACATCCCCGGCACCGAACCGGCCACGCCGCTGCCGATAGTCGGCGACCACCCGATCCGTACGACTGACCTGCGCCAACAGCGGGTCGACGCTGGCGGACGAACCCGCGAGGAACTGCGCCGCCACCAGACGCTCCCGGCTCAACTCGTCGACCACCTCACCCGACACCGCCGATACCGCCACCAGCGCCTGAAGCCGATCAGCAGCACGCGCCCGCTGACCCGTCGACGCCACCCCCCACGCCGCAAACAGCACGGTCGCCACCAGCGGCACCACCACCAACAACGCAAGCCGCCTGACAACAGGCACAACGAATCCTCTCCGGCCGTCCTGGCCGCGTCCACGTTTCCAGCGGGATCAGGCGTGCGCCTTACCGAGGAAATGCAAATTGGCTAATCAGTTGGGGGGCGATACGAGTTCGATCGCCGCTCTCTGAGCCGGTAGCAGCGTCCTTTGTGGGTCGGGTAGCCCGCAGAGAAGAGCCGTTAAACGGTTCGGTCGGCTTGCGGGGAAACGGAATCCGAGACATCGATTCGTCGTGGCGCTGCCGGCAAATGTTCATCACCCGATCGGAGGTGGCGACTGATCGGCAATGCCGTCGAGACCACCTGCCGGATCGACCACCAACCATTCCGCGATCTGGCGATCCCGTGGGTCACCGCGATAGCTCGGCGAAGGCCACCGTTGCCAACAGCGGGATCAGCAGCAGGTGGGCAAGGCTCTGAGCAACAGGCACGACAGTCTCCTCCGGTGATTCAGCGATTGGCGCAGTCATCCTCCGCGAGACTTCTTCGCACCACATCACTGTCGTGCTGCGGCTTCATCATCTGCGGAGATGGGACGACTAAAGGCGATTGCTGTCGGTGTCGGTAAGTACCCTTGCGCAGGTCTGACAATTGGACGACAATCTTGCCCACCCTTGATTCGGCAAGCTTCGGAAGTGGGTGCGCGGGAGATTGTCGCCTGTGTCGGCAGGCTATCGAAGGTGAATGTCACTGCTTCCGGCATCCAGGGCAATCGGCAGGTACGACGCCTGGGTTCGAGGAGGCTCTCGCGAGAATTAGCCCCGATCGGCGAATAGGTCTCGCATCTGACCGACGGGCTGATCCGTCCGCGCGGAAGGGTGCAGCTTGGAGACGCCGAGGGAGGTCGATGGTGGGCGGCGGCACTTGCGCGGCGGCGCACAGGCGAGCTTCGTCGCCCCGCAGCTCCGTCGTCCACCTTCGCGGCGTTGCTGAGTGGCGATGGTTATCCGAGGACGAAAGGCGAGCGCAAGCGGGGTTCGCGCTCGGCGCTTACCCGCCACTCATCCCTTGCCCCGGGCTGCGGGATGGGGACTCTCTTTCATTGGACTGAGAGCCCTCGCTGGAAGCAGCCTACTGCTGGTGGATTAGATGCCGCTGAGTGGTGCAGTGGCGACCGTCGTCCATCGGTAGGTGTGGTTGTCGCGGCGTAGGGCGATCAGCGACATCTCGTTGAGCGTCACCCTGGCCGGAGATCGGTCGCGGAGCTTGGCCAGTTTAGAACGGATCGGTTCGGTTGGTGAGGGTGAGCCGCTGTAGGCGATGGTGACGTGCGGCCGGAAACCGTCTGCGGATTCGGGAACAGCAGGCCAGACCGTGCCTATGGCGGTGCGGAGGGCGGTACGGAGATGCTCCACGCGGTGCCACGGCCGAACGAGTAGACCGACTCCTTCGGCGTCCGGGTCGACGGGGCCCAACGTCAGCTCCAGTGGCGGCAGGATGGAGCAGCGTCGTCGCGCTTCGTGGACGATCGCACGAACATCGACGTCGGTGACTTCATCGGTGAAGCCGATGCCCTGCATGGTCAGGTGTAAGCCGTTGAGCGGGACCAGGTCCAGTCCGGGTAAGACCAGATGCTGCTGAAGGTCGGTGACGAGATGGTGGAGTTCGGGTTGGTGTTCGAACGTCAGGTGCCACGTGTAGAACTGGCGGTCGGCTCGCCATCCAGGGCGCCAGTACCAGTGGTTGGTGAGCCTGGGTAGATCCAGGTAGGCCGTCCAGCGTTGGTCCAAGCTGGCGAGTTCCTGACTGCTCATGGCAGCGATGGTAAGTCGGACGGCGTTGCAGCACCTATCTGCGTGCGGTCGGCGAGTAGCTCCGCAACGTGTCGCAACTGCGGGCGGTGGGTGTACTCCCGGGAAGCAGTGAGGAACTGCCTGGCGCGTTGGTGTACCGATTCGAAACGCTGCTCCGCCGTGAGGGTCAGCGCTTCCACCGCTAGGCCGGCTGCATGGTCAGGGTCGAGATTCGGATGCTGTAGGTGTGCAGTGGCCAGGTCGAGGCGGCTGAGTGCCTGTGGTCCGGCCAGCCCAGCGGCGTCGAATGCGGTGATGGCGGTCGTGAGGTGGTTGGTGACGCCTGCGGTACGACCAAGGGCCAGGTAGGCGGTTGCTGCGTTGGCCGCCGTCCTGGCATGGCAGTACGGGCCGAGAGTAAGGCTCTCGCTGACCGGTGGGCCGCTTGGGTAGTCAGACAGCATCGTGAATGCGTGATCGACAGCCTGGTCGACGCCGCGTTGATCACCGAGTCGGGCGAGGGCGCGGGCTTGACCGTTGATCGTGAGGCGGATGCGATGTGGGCTGGTGCCAGAGCGGCGTAGGCCGTCCTGGGCGTAGGCCAGCGCGTCGTGGTAATCACCGATGTAGTAGGCGATCAGGCTCTGGGTCGCCCGTGCCCATGCTTGAACGTCGGATTGCTGCGCGGCATCGGCAAGGTCAAATGCCTCAGCCGCGTATGCCTGCGCGACCTTGAACGCGCCGAGATCCAGGGTGAGGGCACCGAGTAGACCGGAAAGGTAAGCGGCAGCGGTGTAGAGCCGTGCACGTTGGGGTGGATGCTGACTTCCTGCCATGAGCTGATCCACATAGACGCGTAGCGGCTTGATCCGCGCCAGGAGGACCACAGGGGTGAGTCGCTCGTTGTCGGCGATCGCGTGACGGACTTCTTCCTCCAGGTACGCCAAGCGGACATCGTCGATGGAAGACCTCAACGACAACCGGCGGGCCTCTATGCTGTCCTCCCCCTCCCATAGGGCAGCGCCAGCAGCTACGACGTTGGAGCTAGCTCCGGCGTCCACGTCAGGCCTCGGTAGCGACGTTGTACGCATCCCTTGGATAGCTGATGAGCGGTGATGCTGACGAATCAGTGCAGTGATTTTGTCGTACTCCGTGGCGAGCACGCCCCCGGTTTGCAGGACTTCGTCGCAGCGCGTCCAGAACGTTCGGTCGGGGCGTTGGTGGCCGGTCTCAGTGTTGGCCACGGAGCTGCGCCCGTACCGCACGAGCCGGGCAAAGTCATGCTGAGTGTGACCGGCGGCCTTACGCATCTGAGCGAGTCGATGACCGAGTACGCGTTGAGCGGCCCTGATCTCATCGCTGACAACCATCGCTGTTGGCCCCCGATCTTCTTGCAAGCGGCGATGCGTGCAGAGACGGTACTTGCCGCCTACGACCAGCCTCACTCCGAGCGACGTCCTCGACGTGCGACTGACGATCGCCCAACACCGTCGTGTCATTGTCCAGCTTGGTGCGGCTCAATGGTTGGTTACCTTGTCAGAACTTTGTCGGAACCGTTGTCAGCACCTGCCGACATATCCGGTGATTCTGGCGGAGGGCGGGGAGCAGGACCACCTGCGGTCGGCGCTGCTGTCCGAGGTGGGATCACCCCCCCCCGGCATGCGCGGGGAGCAAGGCGAGGGCCGGCGGGCCCATGACGCCCTCGGGATCACCCCCACATGCGCGGGGAGCAGCGTGACGTCGTCCACGACGCGCTCGTACAGCGGGGATCACCCCCGCATGCGCGGGGAGCAGTAGCTCAGAGTCCGACCAGCCACGCCCTGCCTGGGATCACCCCCGCATGCGCGGGGAGCAGGGGTACAGGAGTCCCCCCGGCCGACGCTGCCCCGGATCACCCCCGCATGCGCGGGGAGCAGATCCGTTCGCCCAACTTCCGCAGCCGGGCCCGCGGATCACCCCCGCATGCGCGGGGAGCAGGGTGTCGGCGGGCCGGCGGAGGTCACCACCCGGGGATCACCCCCGCATGCGCGGGGAGCAGTCCGGCCGGGCGACGAACACCCCGTCGCGCCAGGGATCACCCCCGCATGCGCGGGGAGCAGGAGCTGGCCGTTGAGGCACAGCTCGACGGTGCGGGATCACCCCCGCATGCGCGGGGAGCAGTGCTGCATGTACTGCTCGACCAGCTTGTTCATCGGATCACCCCCGCATGCGCGGGGAGCAGGCCGTGCTGAACTCCAGGCGGCCCAGATAGCAGGGATCACCCCCGCATGCGCGGGGAGCAGATACGCTCTTTCAACGTCTGTCCTCGTGTCTCGGGATCACCCCCGCATGCGCGGGGAGCAGTTCTCCTCGACCTCGGTCTGTAGCTCGACCTTGGGATCACCCCCGCATGCGCGGGGAGCAGTTCGTCATGCCGAGGCAGACGCGGCCCTTGACGGGATCACCCCCGCATGCGCGGGGAGCAGGGTCGGGGCATGTAGGAGGGCCGCCAGCCGGTGGGATCACCCCCGCATGCGCGGGGAGCAGGCTTCTTGACCTGCGGCGTTATAGATCAACTACGTCGTTTTCCTTCACTTTGCCGACAGCCCTTCCATGTCGCGAGTCCTGCTACCACTACTGGTTGCTGACTCACGGAGAATGGTAGCTACCCGCGAGCGCCGCCCCGGTCAACACGGCTGTCGTCGCCCACTGCGCGGCCCGCCGCCGGGCCACCTCGGCGGCGATGTCGGCGTCCACCCGGGTCTGCACACCATGCAGCCGGTCCCGCCGTTCCCCCGTGGCCCGCACCCAGGCGGTGGTGTCGACCCGCAACCGTGACCCCACCCGTGCCCGGGAAACCTCGTCGTCGAATCGCTGGGCGGCGAGCACACTCGGCCCGGTCAACGCCTGGTCCAGCCACGACCGCCACCGCCCCGACGACCGGTCCGCCACCGTCAGCAACGCTTCCTCGTAACCGGCACGGGCGGCGGCAAGCTCCCGCTGCGCCGCCTGGGTCACCACCACGCCATCGCCGGCCAGGACCGTGGTCTGCTGGACACCCGCGTACTCCGACGCCCGCGACAACGCTGCCGCCACCCGAAGCTGCTCGGCGATCTGCGCGTCCGCGCCACCGACCTGTCCCACGGCCTCCCGCACCGCCAACCCCTGCGAGACCGCCACCCGATACCGCACCAACACCGTCGACAACGACACCGACCGACCCCGCACCTGATCCCGCAACGCCGACAACTGCCCGAGCTGCCCATCGAAGGCCGCGAACAACCGCCCGGCCTCGACATCACCGGCACTGAACCGGCCACGCCGCTGCCGGTAGTCGGCGACCACCCGATCCGTACGAGCGACCTGCGCCAACAGCGGGTCGGTGCTGCCCGACGCACCCGCGAGGAACCGCGCCGCGACCAGGCGCTCCCGGCTCAGCTCGTCAACCACCTCACCCGACATCGCCGACACCGCCACCAGTGCCTGTAGCCGGTCAGCACCACGGGCCTGCTGACCAGTCGACACCACTCCCCACGCCGCGAACAGCACGGTCGCGGTCAGCGGAAGTGCCAGCAGAAATGTGAGCCTTCGAGCAACAGGCACAGCAGACCCCTACACGTATTGGAGTTCGGTTCAACTGTTCGGGCTTGGCAATGCCGGCCCAAGCCCCAGCTGACCGACGAACGCAAGGCCGGGTCAGTACGAGGGAAGCCACCGCGTACGCGATGCGTGCGCTCTTCCCCGGCTGCGATGGCCAGCCAAAGACAGATCAGTGCGATCGAGCTTGGAATCACCTCGACGATCGCAAACCGAGCCGGTGGCAGGAACCCGTGTGGCGAGTCAGATCGGCACGGATAGCTTGGGTAGCCAGGAGGACTAGCGCGACTAGTCAGCTTGCCTATCGGCCCACCCAGAGTCGCTGGACTTCAGTTATGGTGATTGCACTGCCTAGGCGCTGATGGAGCTGGTGTGAACGTAGATCGCCTTTCGCGGACGGTGCGGCCCGATCCAACGTGGTGGAACGAGCCGGCGATGCGTGATGCGCTTGCCCGTCGAGATGTTGGACAGATCTTCATGCTCTTGAACCGGCGCCACGGCATGACGCAGCGACGTATTGCGGAGCTGACGGGATTCGCTGCATCGGAGGTCTACGAGATCACGCACGGCCGTCAAGTCATGGCCTATGACGTCCTTGCGCGTATCGCAGAAGGGCTCGGTGTTCCTCGCGGGTTGATGGGCCTCGGGTACGAGTCAGTCGGGCGTCGGGATCATCCTCCTGAGCCGGATTCGCTCCGGGAGCCCGTCCAGCGCCAGCAGTTCATCGCCGCCTTGGCTGGCTTCGCAGTTGGCGGCACGCCCGATGTCCAGGGATGGCTGCCGCAGCCCGGGGAGTGGCTGGGTGCTGTACCTGCCACGGTGAACCCGGAGACCATAGCCACCGTTCGTGAGATAACCCAGCGCCATCGGCAGCTGGATGCCACGTATGGCGGCGGTTCATGCCGCGACTCTGCCTTGGGCTACCTCGTTTGGGCGCGCTGTCTGATCCGTGATGGGTGCTGCCCGGAGGAACTTTCATCTGCCATTCATGCGGAGTTGGCGAGTCTGCATAACCTGGTCGGGTGGATGTCCCACGATTTAGGCGAACATATGGAGGCACGCCGTCACCTCGCTCAGGGCCTTGTCTATTCGCAGAAAGCCGACAGTTTGACCCTGATGGCGGATTCCTACTACCGGCTTGGTCGCGTTAGCATCCATCAAGGAAATCCTGCTGAAGCTTTACACCTCTTTCAATTGGGGCAGATTGTGGCGGTGAACTCGAATTCACTGGCTTCGGTCGCTATTCTGCACGCAAATATCGCGTGGGCTCATGCGTTGATGGGGAATGTGGCAGCGATGCGCGACTCGCTTGCGCGAGCCCGAGACGAAATTGACAGGTCGGACGACATGCAGGTCCCTCAGTGGGCGAGGTTCTTCTTCCAGCCAGCTGATCTGGATGGCATGTCGGGAGTCGTTCACTCCGCGTTGGCTCGCTACTCCAAGTATCGGAAGGAACATGCCACCCTCGCCGTGAGTCACGCCGGTCGCGCCTTGGAGCGGCGAACCGAGCCTTCGCGCAGTGAGGCGTTCGATCACGTCACGATGGCGCTGGGGTACGCGCTTCTCGGCGAGGGGGCCAAGGTGGCACAGCATACCGAAGCGGTCCTGAGCGCAGCCCGACACGTTCGGTCCCGCCGCCTACTAGACCGACTGCGCGACGTCGCAGACATCATCGAGCCACCACGGAACAAGGAGTTGGCGGCAGTAGCGGCAGCCATTCGGGAGCATGCAGCAGCTTGACCTAACCTGGCAGGTATGTCGACCGACCTGACCGCTGAGGCCGCAGAGGAGATCCGGCGAGGGCTCGGTGCGATTCGCCGACGAACTGGGCTGGACTCGGGCGAGGCCCAGCTCATGCGATACACGATCAACGCGGTCTACAAGCTCGGCAACAGGGTGGTACGCCTCTCCCAGGGGAATGCTGCCCGGGAGCGGGCCGAGAAGGTCGTTCGTGGTATGGCGTTGCTCAGGCAGCATGAGGTGCCAGCGGTCGACCTGGACGATGCCTTCGTCCAGCCGGTGGTCGTCGACCAGTGGGTGGCCACGATCTGGCACTACCTTCCCCATGCAGAAGGCCGTCCGAAGGCGGTTGAACTGGCCGCACCGCTGGCACGTCTGCACGCCATCGCCGACAGCCCGCCCTACCTGCCGCAGTGGGCAACAATCACGACGGCCCGTCGCAGACTGGGTGGTCTCAGCACTCTTCCAGCCGACGATCTGCTGTTCACTGAGCAGTGGGTGTCCCGTGAAGTGGGGACGTCTCTCGATAGCCTCGTGGCGCTTCTCCTGAGCCGGTGTGACGACTTGGAGGGGCAGGTTGCGGCAGCTAGGTGGCAGCTGCCTGTAGGTGTCATACACGGCGATGCCCATGTGGGAAATCTGCTGGCTGGCCGGCTTTGTGACTTCGATTCCCTCGCAGTCGGCCCCCGGGAGTGGGATTTAGTACCACTGGTTCACAGTTTTGTTCGTTTTGGCGAGTCCATTGAGCCGTACAAGCAGTTCGCGGCAGCCTATGGGTTCGACCTCGCAAACTCGTCCTCCTGGCCGCTCCTTCGGGAGGTACGCGAGCTGCAACTTGTGACGAGCGTGCTGGACAAGCTCCCAGGTAGGCCCGAGGTAGCGCACACGTTGGGACATCGACTGCGCACCTATCTAGCTGGCGATCGCTCGGCGATCTGGCAACGCTATCGATGACACATTGAGCATTTTTCATCGTGCGTAGCGGTTGGCTTCGACGTGGTGCAGAGCGAGGATGGCCTGCACGATCGGGGTCGCTCGCTGTGGGCAGCAGCGCAGCTTGACCAGGATCTTCCAGGTCTTGAGAGTGGCGATCGCGCGTTCGCCGCGGGCGCGGATCTTCGCGTGGGCGCGGTTCACGGCCTTCTGTCGGCGTGACAGCTTCGGCCGGAAGCGGCGTCGCTTGAACGGTGTGCGCACGCTGCCGCGGGCTCCTTGGTAGCCCTTATCGGCGAAGGTCATCACATCCGCGCTGGTCAGCGCCTCTATGATGCCGTGGGTTCGGCCCGCGCTCAGGTCATGGGCCGAACCGGGCAGCGCCACTGAAGCCCAGACGAGCCGGCCAGCGGCATCGGCGATGACCTGCACGTTCACGCCGTGGCGCTTGTGTTTCCCGGAGTAGTACGTCTGCTGAACGGCGACCCGGTCGATCGGAATCAACGTGCCGTCCAGAATCGCGTACGCCAGTCGGCGGATCCGTTCCGTGGCGGTGGCCAGGTCATCGGCGGCCGTCGCGAGCAGGGTTATCGCTTCCTGGACGTAGCGCCAGGCGGTGGCGAAGCCGATCTCGAAGCCGGCCGCGAGTCGGATGTAGGTGTCGCCGTTGCGCAGATGGGCTAGTACTCCAACGTCACTTGGCTTCGGCGTTGGGCGTGGCGTGGGCGTGAAGACGGCCACCGCGTTGATCATCGATGGTTTGTGAGGACAACCGA